>NZ_JBIBKK010000006.1:18090-507066 GCF_042959105.1 Streptomyces sp. NPDC007917 | reverse complement strand
AGACGCTCGGCTGGGATACCCCAGCCGAGCGTCTACGTGATCTACTCACCACCTGAAACCAAGTGGTGTTGCGACGACCCCTTGAACCCAAGCGGCACGGTCGCGCGGGGGCCTTCGGGCCGGGGCCTTCGGGGCCGGGGCCGGCCAGTACGGGCCGGTCAGCTCCGCGCCGCCGCCAGCCGCTGCCGTACGTATCCGACCGCCGCGAGCGCCGCCGCGAGCCCGACCGAGAAGTACAGCTGGGTGCGGGTGTCGGCCTGGCGGGTCATCAGCGCCAGCACGGCGACCGTCCCGGCCAGCGCCGCCCACGTCAGATACGGGAACAGCCACATCTTCACCACGAGCTTGTCGGGTGTCTCGCGCTCCAGCCGCCTGCGCATCCTCAGCTGCGAGACCGCGATGAAGCCCCACACGATCAGCACGGCCGCGCCGACCATGTTGAGCAGCCACTTGAAGATGGTGTCCGGCCACCAGTAGCTCAGCAGCACCGCGAAGAAGCCGAAGGTGGAGGAGGCGACCACGGTCACCCGGGGCACCCCGCCACTGACCTCGCCGAGGACGGACGGCCCCTCGCCGCGCGAGGCGAGCGAGTACGCCATGCGGGAGGCGCCGTAGATGTTGGCGTTCATCGCCG
Organism: Streptomyces sp. NPDC007917; assembly: GCF_042959105.1. Taxonomy (NCBI): domain Bacteria; kingdom Bacillati; phylum Actinomycetota; class Actinomycetes; order Kitasatosporales; family Streptomycetaceae; genus Streptomyces; species Streptomyces sp. NPDC007917. Next base: position 506,432 of record NZ_JBIBKK010000006.1, on the reverse strand, counting down.
AGAGCAGGGCCACCAGCACGATGACATTCATCAGCTGGCCGGCCGCCGGGATGCCGAGGTGCTCGAGCACGGCCACGTACGGGCCGTCGGTGACGACCGACGGGTCGTTCCACGGGATCAGGGTGACGGCGACCAGCATCGAGCCCACATAGAACACCGCGATGCGCCACATCGCGGTGCGCACCGCGCTCGCGACCCCCTGGACCGGGTGCTCGGACTCCGCCGCCGCGATGGTGACCGTCTCAAGACCGCCGTAGGCGAACACGGTGGCCGGCAGGCCCAGGACGAGGCCGTCGAGGCCGTTGGGCAGGAAACCATGGGTGCCGGTGAGGTTGGCGGCGCCCGGGGCGTCGGTGCCCGGGAGCACCCCGAGGATGGCCAGTACGCCCAGGACCAGGAAGAGCGAGATCGCGGTGATCTTCAGCGCGGCGAACCAGAACTCGAACTCGCCGAAGTTGCCGACGGCCGCGAGGTTCGTCCCGCAGAAGATCACCATGAACAGGGCGACCCACATCCAGGACTCGGTGCCGGGGAACCACTTCACCATGATCCCCGCCGCGCCGATCGCCTCGGCCGCGATGCCCACGCACAGCAGCACCCAGAACGTCCACCCCACGGTGAACCCCGCCCACGGCCCGATCGCCCGCTCGGCGTGCACGGAGAAGGAGCCGGAGGCCGGGTTGGCCGCCGACATCTCGCCGAGCATGCGCATCACGAGCATCACGAGCAGGCCGGACAGCGCGTACGCGACCACGATCGACGGCCCGGCGGCCGCGATGCCGGTGCCGGAGCTGACGAACAGGCCCGCGCCGATCACGCCCCCGAGGGCGATCATCGACAGGTGGCGCTGCTTGAGGCCGTGGGACAGCGGCGCGCCGCCGGCCCGGCCGGTGCCGGCCGCCTCGGCGTCGTGCGCCTGCGCGGAGGACGCGGGTGTCCGTTTCATGTGTCTGTGGTGTCCGTTACATGAGGTGGTGCGGGTACAAGGAGGTGCCATGAGGTGGTGCGGGGGGCAAAACGCCCTCAGTGTGAGGGGCGCGTCCGCTCAGGACAACATTCGGACTCAGGATGTCTGAATATCGGACCCCCGCGTGACGCTGCGTACCCGCCCCATCGCCCAGCAGGCGGCTGCCGGAAGTCTCCAAGCGGGCCGGTGCGGCTTTGTCGCCCGCCGACCGTGTCCGCGCACCGGCCCCCGGGTACCGTCACCGTGTTCCACACCGCCTCTCACCTCGGAGAACCGCCGATGAGCACCGCTTCTGCCGCCACCGTCCGCCCGGGTACGGTCCTTGCGGACGTGATCTTCCCGGCCCGCCGGGCCGGGCTGGCCGCCGCCCCGTCCGCCCGGCGGGTCCTGACCCGGGACGCCGCGCTGGTCGTCGGAGGCGCCGCGCTCACCGGCATCGCCGCGCAGATCTCCGTGCCCGTCCCCGGCTCCCCGGTCCCGGTGACCGGCCAGACCTTCGCCGCGCTGCTGGTCGGCACCTCGCTCGGCGCCCGGCGCGGCTTCCTGTCCCTCGCGCTGTACACCCTCCTGGGCATGGCGGGTCTGCCGTGGTTCGCCGAGGGCCACTCGGGCGCCGCGATGCCGTCCTTCGGCTATGTGCTGGGCATGCTGCTCGCCTCGGCCGCGGTGGGCGCGCTGGCGCGGCGCGGCGGGGACCGCGGGGTGCTGCGCACGGCGGGCACCATGGTGGCCGGCTCCGCGATCATCTACGCCGTGGGCGTCCCCTACCTCGCGCTGGCCGCGGACATCTCCCTCGGCCAGGCGGTCGCCGCGGGCCTGACGCCCTTCCTGATCGGCGACGCGCTGAAGGCCGCGCTGGCCATGGGCGCGCTGCCCACCGCCTGGAAGCTGCTCGGCCGCCGCGGCTGAGGGTGCGTGGGGCGCGCCCCGCTCCCCTGTACGCACTCAGGCGCCGGATGTACGCACTCAGGCGCCGGACGAGCCGAGGGCTCGTCCGGCGCCTGAGTCATGCTGGGGAGAGTCGACCCTAGGGGAGCGCCGATTCCTTGGACGCGCTGCCGCCGCTCTGCGCGGCGGCGGCGCCCCGGGCCCCGGGGAGCCGGTCGCGGATCAGCGCCAAGGCCACGACCACCACGGCCACCGCCGTGGAGAGCAGCACCTGCTCGCGCCCGTCCTTGTCGGTGAGCATGTAGACCAGCACGAACGAGATCATCGCGATCGTCGCCCAGGTCAGATACGGGAACAGCCACATCCGGACGACCAGCTTGTCCGGGGACTCGCGCATGATGATCCCGCGCATCCTCAGCTGGGTGAAGCAGATCACCAGCCAGACGAACAGCGCGACCGCGCCCGAGGAGTTCAGCAGGAACTGGAAGACCGTGTCCGGCCACTGGTAGTTGAACCAGACCGCGAGGAAGCCGAAGACGACCGACCCGAGGATCGCGGCCTGCGGCACCCCGCGCGAGGTGGTCTTCGCGAAGGCGGCCGGCGCGTCCCCGCGCTGCCCCAGCGAGAAGGCCATCCGGGAGGCGGTGTAGAGGCCGGAGTTCAGGCAGGACAGCACGGCGGTCAGCACGATCACGTTCATGACCTGGCCCGCGTGCGGGATGCCGATCGAGTCGAGCGCCGCGACGTAGCTGCCCTTCGACTTGTCCGCGATCCCCGGGTTGTCCCAGGGCAGCAGGGTCACCACGACGAAGATCGAGCCCAGGTAGAACACCGCGACACGCCAGATCACGCTGTTGGTCGCCTTGGTCACCGCCCGCCGCGGGTCGGCGGACTCACCGGCGGCGAGGGTGACGATCTCGCTGCCCATGAAGGAGAAGACGACCAGCAGCACACCGGTGAGGATCGCGCCCGGGCCGTGCGGCAGGAACCCGCCGTGGTCGGTGAGGTGCGCGAGGCCCGCCCCCTCGTTGTCCGAGCCGGGCAGCAGCCCGAAGACGGCCAGCCCGCCGACCACGATGAACGCGGCGATCGCGACGACCTTGATCCCGGCGAACCAGAACTCGAACTCGCCGTAGGAGGAGACCGACGCCAGGTTGGCCGCGGTCAGCACCACCATCACGATCAGCGCCCAGCCCCACTGCGGCACGTCCGGCATCCAGCCCTCGAGGATCTCGGCGCCCGCGGTCGCCTCGACCGCCAGCACCACGACCCAGAAGAACCAGTAGAGCCAGCCGATGGAGAACCCGGCCCAGCGGCCGAGCGCCCGGTCGGCGTAGGCGGAGAAGGAGCCCGAGGTCGGATTGGCCGCGGCCATCTCGCCGAGCATCCGCATCACCAGGACGACCATGAGACCGACCAGCGCATAGGAGATGAGGATGCCGGGCCCGGCCTTGGCGATCCCGGCGCCGGATCCGACGAACAGCCCGGCGCCGATCACTCCGCCGATCGCGATCATCGACAGATGACGGTTCTTGAGGCCGGCCTTGAGGCCGTCGTTCGGGGCGTCTGGGCCGGAGGACGACCCGGCCGTCGCCTCGGCCGCATTGGTCGCGGGTTGTGCGCTCATGCTCGATCCTTTGCTCTTGAGTGACGAGCGTCGCAAGTGAAACCCAGGGGCTCGATCAACTGAACCTTTGATTCCGGATCGTTACCTGTAGTTTCTATGGGTTTCCTTGGTGTTACTGAGGGCTCGCGCAACTCGTACCCCGGGCGGTGGCGCCGACACGGCCGTGTCACACTCGGGGCATGCGCGTGTACCTCGGCTCCGACCATGCCGGTTTTGAACTCAAGAACCACCTAGTTGACTGGCTCCGGGCGGCCGGCCACGAGCCCGTGGACTGCGGGCCCCACATCTACGACGCACAGGACGACTACCCGCCGTTCTGTCTGCGGGCGGCCGAGCGGACCGCGGCGGACGCCGACAGCCTCGGCATCGTGATCGGCGGCTCCGGGAACGGCGAGCAGATCGCCGCCAACAAGGTCAAGGGCGTGCGCGCCGCGCTGGCCTGGAGCGAGCAGACCGCCGCGCTCGGCCGTGAGCACAACAACGCCAATGTGATCAGCGTCGGCGCCCGGATGCACACGCAGGACGAGGCGACCAAGTTCGTCGAGATCTTCCTGAACACCCCGTACTCGGGTGAGGAGCGTCACACCCGGCGCATCGAGATGCTCTCGGCCTACGAGACCACCGGCGAGCTGCCGCCCGTCCCCGCCCACCACCCGCAGCAGGGCTGATGGCCTGATGCCCGAAGGGCACACCATCCACCGGCTGGCCGCCGACCACAGTGAGCTGTTCGGCGGCCGGCCCGTACGCGCCAGCAGCCCGCAGGGCAAGTTCGCCGACGGCGCGGCGCTGATCGACGGGCAGGTGCTGGAGCTGGCCGAGGCCCACGGCAAACACCTGTTCCTCGGCTTCCCGGCGACCGGCTGGGTCCATGTCCACCTCGGCCTGTTCGGCAAGGTCGGCCTCGGCCCGGCCCCCGCCCCGCCGCCCACCGACACCGTACGGCTGCGGCTGGCCACCGAGGAGGCGTACGCGGACCTGCGGGGCCCGACCGCCTGCGCGCTGATCACCGACGACGAGAAGCGTGCGGTGCACGACCGGCTCGGCCCCGATCCGCTGCGCCCCGCGGACGACGGGGACCGCGCCTGGGCCCGGGTGGCCCGCAGCCGCACCAGCGTGGCCGCGCTGCTGCTCGACCAGAAGGTCGTCGCGGGGGTCGGCAACGTCTACCGCGCCGAAGTCCTCTTCCGGCACGGCATCGACCCCTACCGCGCCGGCCGCGACCTGAGCCGCGCCGAGTGGGACGCGATCTGGGCGGACCTGGTGGCGCTGATGCGCGAGGGCGTGCGGAACAACCGGATCGACACGGTCCGCCCCGAGCACACCCCCGAGGCGATGGGCCGCCCGCCGCGCGTCGACGACCACGGCGGCGAGGTCTACGTCTACCGCCGGGACGGGCGGCCCTGCCACATCTGCGGCGGCGAGGTGCGCACCGCGGACCTCGCCAACCGCAATCTGTTCTGGTGCCCGAACTGCCAGCGCCGTTAGGCCCCGCGGGCCCCGGCCGGGCGCGGTCAGAAGGTGTGGGGGAGCCAGGGCGCGACATCGCTGCCGAAGGCGGCCGACGCCTCGGCCAGCGCGCCCTGGCGCAGTTCCTGGACGCGCCCGGCGCCCGCCAGCGCGGACAGCGAGATCCCGCCGAGATACGCCGCGCCCAACTCCTCTGCGCCCAGCCGCAGCCCGGGCCCGTCGGACGTCCGCTCGCAGCTCGCGCCCTTGGCGTCCCCGGTCAGCCGCCAGCGCCCCTCGTTCCACGGGCAGAAGGGGTCGGTGACCTCCAGGACCACGTCCACCGGCAGGGCGTACGTCCGCGCCTCCAGCGCCGCGCCGACGTCGACCGGGCGCACATACAGCTCGTCGCGCAGCAGGATCTGGCACCGCCGGATATCGGAGACCATGTGCTGCCAGGGGTCGTCGACCGGTCGGCGACCGATGCGAATCTTGCAGGTCAGGTCGATATCGAAGAGAAAACGCCACAGTGCGCCGTAGGACGCCGGGTCCAGGGCCTCCAGATCGCGCACGATCACTATCCCCTTCGGCCCGGCCAGATCCCATTCCGGGTTGACCGTGAAGCGCACGTAACCGGTGACCTCGCCGTCCCGCTCTGCCAGTACGCACCGCAGCGGCGAGGCGATCCCGCGCTCGCTCGGCGGGGCGAGCAGCGGCTTGCGCTCCCAGCCCGGGCGCCGCTCCAGCATGCCCGGCCGGGCGGTCACCCGCCGGGCGTAGACCTCCTCGCACGCCCCCAGCGCGGCCTCGGGCGCCACGGCGCGCAGAGTCACCGCGCCGGCCCCCTCCGGGACGGTCAGCCGCACCCGTGCGGTGTCGATCTCGGCGAGGGCGGCCCGGGTGGCCGCGCCGAAGCCGAACCGGCCGTAGATCTGCGGCTCCGACGCGGTCAGCACCGCAAGCGGCTCGCCCGCGGCGCGCACATCGTCCAGCAGGCGGCGCATCATGGCGCGCAGCACCCCGCGCCTGCGGTGCGTCGGCTGCACGCCGACCATCGTGACCCCGGCCGCAGGCACCACGGCGCCGCCCGGCACCGACAGCCCGAAGCTGAACAGCCCCGCCGTCCCGACGATCTCCTCGCCGTCCCACGCCCCGATCGACCGCTCACATTCGGTCAAGTCTCGGTCCAGCGCGCGCTCCTCCGGCGCCTGGGCCTCGCCGAAGGCGAGCATCAACGTCTCGTACCACGCGTCCCAGTGGGACGGGTCGAGCACACGCAGCTCCATCGTCATATTCCCATCCCTAGCAGCGGATTCCGGCACAGGCGAACGAATTTCGCTTACGATTGCCCACTCCGGTGGGTGGTTCGACGCGCCACGAATCGACGCGCGTCCGAACGGGTGGGTAGGGTCCCGATGCAATGACTGGCGGCGTAGACACTCCAACGGCCCGGCTGCGCAAAGCGCTGCACCGGGCTCGCACTGGCGTGCGCAAAGCCGGAGTCGACTACTTCCGCGGGGGCGGCTCGGACCGGCTCGCCCTCACCATGCTGATGCTCTCCGTCCCGGCCATCGCCTTCGGCACCATCGCCCAGCCCGACTGGTGCGCCCCCGCCGCCCTGGTGCTGCCGATCGTCGCGGGCGGCCTGGTGCTGCGCCCGGCCAGCCTCCTCGCGCTCTACGGGGCGGCGGCCACCGCCCTCATCGTCGAGTCCGCCATCCTCGGCCCCTACACCGAGCAGGACACCTCCGCCCGGGTCACCCCCGGCACCATCCTGGTCGTCGCCGCCGTCGGCTTCTTCGGCCTGCTCATCGCCCAGTTCCGCAGCCGTGTCGGGGTGCCCTGGCGGCGCGGCGGCACCATGCTCTTCGACCTGCGCGAACGCATCCGCGTACAGAGCAAGCTGCCGGGTCTGCCCGGCGGCTGGCACCGCGAGATGGCGCTGCGCCCGGCCGGCGGGCAGTCCTTCTCCGGCGACTTCGTCGTCGCGGCCCGTACGAACGGCGGCCGCACCCTCGAAGTCGTCCTCACCGACGTCTCCGGCAAGGGCATGGACGCGGCCTCCCGCGCCCTCCTGCTGTCCGGCGCCTTCGGCGGCCTCCTCGGCTCCCTGCCGCCCCACGGCTTCCTCCCGGCCGCCAACGGCTATCTGCTGCGCCAGGACTGGGACGAGGGCTTCGCGACCTCCATCCACCTCGTACTCGACCTCGACAGCGGCGATTTCGAGCTCTTTTCGGCCGGACATCTGCCCGCGCTGCAGCTGAGCGCGGGCACCGGCAAATGGGAGGAGAAGACCGCCGACGGCCCCCTGCTCGGCGTCTACGACGGCGCCCAGTTCGACCCCACGAAGGGCACGCTGCGCCCCGGCGACGTCCTGATGCTCTTCACCGACGGCCTCGTCGAAACCGCCGACCGCGACATCAGCGAAGGCATCGACCGCCTGACCGGCGAGGCTGACCGCTATGTGGCGTCCAACTTCCACGGCGCGGCGTGGCACCTGATCGAGACGGTCGCCAAGGACGTCAACGACGACCGGGCGCTGCTGCTGATCTGCCGCCAGTAGCGCGGCGCTTCCTCCCCCGCCCGGCCCCCGGGTGCCCTCGGCCCCTGGCGGGGGCTCTCAGGGCCGTCACAGGGCCGCGACGGGCCCCTCCCCGGCCGGCCCGGCAGCCGCGGGGCGGGGGATAGCCCCACCCCGGAAACGGCGGCAGCCGTCATGGCTGCGGAACCCCGGTGATCCGTACGTTCGAGGCATCGACCACGACCTCGGAAGGGCGGAGACCATGCGGCTGCGGAAGCGGCGCGACGCACGGCGCGACGAGCGCCGGGAGGAGCACCGGGCGGAATGGCGGGAGGCGGTGGGCGGCGATGCGGGCGCCGCCGTCGAACTGCGGGGTGTGCGGCGCCAGTACGGGCGCGGCTCGCGCGCCGTGCACGCCCTGCGCGGCATCGACCTCACCCTTCCCCGGGGGAGCTTCACGGCCGTGATGGGCCCCTCGGGCTCCGGCAAGTCCACGTTCCTGCAGTGCGCCGCCGGCCTCGACCGGCCGACCGAGGGCTCGGTCCGGCTCGGCGGTACGGAGATCACCGGCATGAGCGAGAACAAGCTCACCGCGCTGCGCCGCACCCGCCTCGGCTTCGTCTTCCAGTCCTTCAACCTCCTCCCCTCGCTCACCGTCGAGCAGAACGTGGTGCTGCCGATGCGGCTCGCGGGCCGGCGCCCCGACCGGGCCCGGGCCCGGGCCGTGCTCGCCCAGGTGGGGCTGCACGAGCACGCCGGGCGCCGCCCGGGCCGGCTCTCCGGCGGGCAGCAGCAGCGGGTGGCCATCGCCCGCGCGCTCGTCACCAGCCCCGACGTCGTCTTCGCCGACGAGCCGACCGGCGCCCTCGACACCGGTACCGCCGCCGAGGTGCTCGGACTGCTGCGGCAGGCCGTGGACGTGCTCGGCGCGACCGTCGTCATGGTCACGCACGACCCCGTGGCCGCGAGCTACGCCGACCGCGTGCTCTTCCTCGCCGACGGCTCGATCGCCGACAGCATGACGCGCGCCCCCGCCCAGGAGATCGCCGCCCGGATGGCCCGGCTCACCGCCCGTACGACAGCCCGCACGGCCGCCGGCGCGCCGGGGACGCCGATCCGTACGGCGGGCACGCCGGGCACACCGGCCCGTATGCCGAGCGTGCCGACCCGTACGCCGGGCATACCGGCCGCCGCGCCCGCCGCGGCGCCCTCGCCCGGGGAGACAGCCCGATGAGGCCGCTGAGCAACGGGCTGGCCCGCGCCGCCGTCCGCTTCAAGCCCGCCGCCTTCGTGGGCACGTTCATCGCCCTGGTGCTGGCCTCCGCGATCGTGTCGGCCTGCGGGATCCTCCTGGAGTCCGGGCTGCGGGCCACGGTGCCGCCCGGGCGCTACGCCAGCGCCCCGGTCGTGATCGCCGCCGAGCAGCGCGTGGGGAACCGGGAGGAGTCGGAACCCGCGCCCGACCGCGTCCGGCTGGACGCCTCGCTCGTCGCCACGGCCGCCCGCACCCCGGGCGCCGCGGCCGCCGCGCCCGACTGGACCTTCCCGGTCCGGGGCGGCGACGCCACCTGGACCGCCCACGGCTGGGGCTCGGCCCCCTTCACCGGGGTCGCGCTCGGCTCCGGCGCGGCGCCGCGCCGGGGCGAGGTCGTCCTGGACCCGGCCACCGCCCGCGCGGCCCACACCGGCGTGGGCGGCAGCGTCACCCTGACCGCGGCCGACGGGAGCCACCGCTTCCGTGTCTCCGGCATCACCCGTACGGGTGCGGCCCAGGGGCCCGGGCCCACCGTCTGGTTCACCGACCCACAGGCGCGGGCCCTGTCCGGCCACCCCGCCACCGTCGACGCCGTTCTCCTCCGCCCCGAACCCGGCACCACCCCCGGCGCCCTGGCCACAAGCCTCGAACGCGCCCTCAAGGCGGTGCCCGCCGCCCGGGTGCACACCGGCGAGGGGCGCGGCGTCGCCCGGGAGCCCGGTCTCGCCGGGGCCAGGGAAATGCTGGAGGGGATCGGCGGCTCGTTCGGCGGGATCGCCACCCTGGTCGCGATCTTCACCACCGCCGGTACCGTCGCGCTCTCCGTCGGCCAGCGCGGCCGCGAGATCGCACTGCTGCGTGCGGTCGGCGCCACCCCGCGCCAGATCCGCCGGTCCATCGCCACGGAGGCGCTGCTGGTCGCCCCGCTCGCCGGCGCGCTCGGCACGCTGCCCGGTGTCGCGCTCGCGCGCTGGTGGTTCGGTCAGCTCCGGGACCGGGGCGCGATTCCGGCCGGGGTGGAGCTCGCGGTCTCCTGGATACCGCTGGTCAGCGCCGTCGGCGCGGGGCTGGTCGCCGCGCTGCTCGCGGGCCTGGCGGCCGCCCGCAGGCCGGCGCGGATCAAGCCGGGCCAGGCGCTCGGGGAGGCGGCCGCCGAGCCGTTCCGCCCGGGGGTGGTCCGCACGCTGCTGGGCGTCGCGGCCCTGGCCGGCGGCGGTGTGCTGACGGGCGTGGCGGCCGCGGCGTCGGGGGACGACGCGGCCAACGCCGCGCTGGGCGTGGTGATGCTGTTCATGCTGGCCGTCGGGCTGCTCGGCCCGTACGTCGCCCGCGGCTGCGCCTGGCTGGTCGGCCTGCCGCTGCGGGCGGGCCGGGCCCCGGCCACCCTGGCCGCGGCCAACGCCCGGGCGGGCGCCCGCCGCCTGGCCTCGGCGATCACCCCGCTCGTGCTCGCCATGGCCTTCGCCTCGACGCTGGTGTTCATGCACACCAGCGAAGCCCATGCGACGGCCGGGCAGCGGCGCGCGGGCATCGTCGCCGACCACGTCCTGTCCGCGCCCGGCGGCCTGCCCGCCGACGCCGCGGCCCGCGCCGGCTCGGTGCGGGGGGTGGCCTCGGCGGTCGGGGTGCTGCGCACCGGCGTGCTGCTGCCCAGGGGCTCGGGCGACGGCGCGTGGCTGGAGAGCGCGTCGGCGCAGGGCGTGTCGGGGACCGGCCGCGATCTGGCGGCGGTCCAGGACCTCGATGTGCGTACGGGCAGCCTGGACGCGCTGGGCCGCGGCACGGTGGCCGTGGACGCGGGCCTCGCGTCCTCGGCGCATGTGAAGGTCGGCGACCGGCTCCGGCTGCGTCTGCCGGACGGCACGGCGGTCGCGCCGAAGGTCGTCGCGACGTACGGGCGGGGGCTGGGCCTCGCCCAGGTCACGCTGGACCGCGCGGCGCTCGCCTCCCATGTGACCTCGGCCTTCGACAGCCATGTGCTGGTACGGGACGGCAAGGGTGCCGACCGGGCGGCCGTCGCGGCCGCGCTGCGCCCCCTCGGCGAGGTCACCGGGCCCGGCGGCTACGCGGCGGCACGGGACGAGGAGAACGAGCTCAACGTCTGGGCCAACACCGTCATGGCCGCGGTCCTCGGCGGCTTCGCGGCCGTCGCCGCCGCCAACACGCTGGTGATGACCGTCCTGGACCGCCGACGGGAGCTGGGCATGCTGCGGCTGATCGGGTCGACGCGGCGGCAGGTGCTGGGGATGGTGCGCTGGGAGGCGCTGCTGGTGGTGATCGCGGGGGTCGTGCTCGGCACGGCGATCGCGCTGGCGACGCTGGTCCCGATGATGCGCGGGCTGACCGGCGAGGACCCGTACCTCCCACCGCTGACGTACGGGGGGTTCGCGGGCGCCGCGGCGGCGCTCGGCCTGCTCGCGACGGGGCTGCCGGCCCGCGCGGTGCTCCGCCGCGGCCGGTCCGGCTGAGGCCCGGGACGGCGAAGACCGCGCCGGGGCCGTCGTACACGGCACCGGCGCGGTCTTCGCCGTGCTCGGGTCGGGCGCTCATCGTGCCCGGGGTGGGGTCAGGACGCGGTGGTGGCGCGCTGACGGGCCTGCTCGGCCGGGTCCTTCCGGAAGGCCCAGGCCATTTTCGGCTCCATGACGAAGCGGAAGACGCGCTGCACGGGGGGTGTGCACAGCAGCGTGATCACGGTCGCGGCGATGACGGTGACCACGATCTCGCCCAGCGGCTCATGCGTCCACGGGTTCGCGTCGTACCAGCCCCAGAAGCGGGAGCCCTTGGCGAGGAAGCCGTGCAGCAGGTACCCGTACAGGGTCCCGGCGCCCAGGGCGGTGAACCACATCCGGCGCCGCGGCACCCAGGCGAAGAAGCAGGCGACCAGCACCATCGAGCAGCCGAAGAGCGCCAGGGTCATCACGGGCCCGGTCCACGGCGCCGCGGCCAGCTCCTGGACGCTGTCCCGGCGGTAGAACCAGGCCGAGTTCATCCGCGGGCCCGCCCAGTAGGCGAACACGAACGCGCAGGCGAACACCGGCAGGGCCAGGATCCGCATCCGGCGCCCGCGCATCTTCTGGAAGTGCTCCGGCTTCATCTGCAGGCCGATCACGAAGAACGGCAGGAACTGCAGCACCCGCTGCAGATCGAGGTCGTCACCGATGTCGGGGGAGACCGAGGCGAGCGTCGCGATGGCCAGGGAGAGCGGAACGGGCCAGCGGATGATCTTCCAGATCGGGGTGGTCATCCGCCAGACGAACAGCGCGATCAGGAACCAGGTGAGGTACCAGGGGTCCAGCAGGCTGAAGTCGTACGTGGGATCGTCGTCCGCCCAGCGCTTGAAGAAGGTGTAGGCGATCTCGAAGACCAGATAGGGCACCGCGATCCCGGTGATGAGCCGCTTGAGCCGGTCGGGCCGCATGTCGAAGCTGCGCGAGAAGTAGCCGGAAATGAGGATGAACGCCGGCATGTGGAACGTGTAGAGCGTCATGTAGAGCGCTTCGGCGGTGCGGCTGTGGTCCGTCAGCGGCTCCCACGCGTGGCCCATGGCGACCAGCACGATCGCGAGGTACTTGGCGTTGTCGAAGAACGCGTCCCGCTGTTTGGGCTTGGGACCGGTCGGGGCGGTCGGCGGACCCGTCTGATGCCCTGCTGTGTCGCGGTGCGGTGTGGGGGGACTGGGCTCCGCCTCCCGGGCCGGGGGAAGCGGGGCCCGCTGATAACCGTGCGGGCGCAGGGAATTGGTCACAGGCCCTCCCACCAGGAGCTCGGGGAGAGGATCCGGGACCACACTGCGCGCCGGGGAGTGATGGCAGTGTGGAACATCTGAGGCACGATAGCCCCGAAACCTCTATTCCGTAAAACCTCGTTCAGTTCTTTGTTGCCTATCGCATGCATGGTGGACGCACTTACCTGTCGAAGGTAAGTCGACAAAGTGATCCGATCCGATGGTATGGCGCCCAGGAGTGCCCGATCTGTCGGGTTTCATCCTGCTTAAATGGTGACATATGACCCGCAACCGGCTCTGGTGGAATGTCTGGTTCATTGGTGCTTTGTCGTTACGTGCCGACCCGTGAGAACGGGCTTGTCGCTTATTCGGAATTTCCCGCCGGACTATGTGATCAAGTCCAATTCCGATCGTCGGACAGGGCCTCGAATTGTGGGCGGCGTCACCCGGCCCCGGCTCGTCCCGGGCCGCATCGACGGGGGGCTCGGTGGGTAGATGAGCTGCGGGGCGAAGGGCCTGCGGTTCCGCCACGCGGCTCCAGTGCGGCGGTAGTTGATGGCACGATGGTGTCGCGGGGGTGTGCGAGGTCGCGTGCTTCCGGGCCGGTGAGACGCGTAGCGACCGAGGGTGTGTGATCAGGCGTGGTCATATCTGTGTCTTTGGTGGTGCTGGTGGGCATCATCCTTGTGCTGATGGTGCGCAACGGCAAGATCACCTGGGGGCCGGCCCTCGTGGCGGCGCTCTTCGGGTTCCTGCTCGCCTCGTCCGACCTGGCGCCGAACATCCAGGACTTCCTCGACTCGGTCTCGCACTCGATCAGCGAAATCGACATCTGACCCGGAGGCCCCCAGGGGGCCGTAAGGCCGTCCCGGCGACAGGGGACCGGCGAAAACACATACGTCCCGGCGCGGAGAGAATCCTCGCAACCGGGCCATGAGGCATGGAGCGGGCGACGGGAATCGAACCCGCGTAGCCAGTTTGGAAGACTGGGGCTCTACCATTGAGCTACGCCCGCCTGTGCCGCCGACCCGCCGGGACGCCCCGGGCGCGGTCGCCGAGCGTGATCGCTCGAGCCGCGGCACGGGAAGCATCGTAGCGGGTCCGCACCACATCCCGCACACCCTGGCCCACCAGTCGAAAAAGCGGCAGCCGGGGCCCGCGCGGGCATGTACCCTACGTGTCGCACCGACGGGGTGTGGCGCAGCTTGGTAGCGCGTCCGCTTTGGGAGCGGAAGGTCGTCGGTTCGAATCCGGCCACCCCGACCACCATCACGTTCATCATGAACGCAAGATCGCGTTGTGGGCCGCGTCATGCGTGCGGTTACTATGCAAGCTGCGCGTCTGTGACTTTCTCTGCCGGGCGCGATCCAGCTGAAACGCACGACGGCAACGCAGCAGAACACCAAGAAGTCAGCCCCAAGGAGACCGAACCGTGAAGAGCGCCGTGGAGACCCTGAACCCGACCCGGGTTCGGCTCACTGTCGAGGTGCCCTTCGAGGAGCTCAAGCCCAGCCTCGACGCGGCGTACAAGAAGATCAACCAGCAGGTCACGGTGCCCGGCTTCCGCAAGGGCAAGATCCCGGCCCGCGTCATCGACCAGCGGTTCGGCCGCGGCGCGGTGCTGGAGGAGGCCGTCAACGACGCGCTCCCGAAGTTCTACACCGACGCGGTCAACGAGGGCGAGCTGAACCCGCTCGGCCAGCCCGAGGTCGACATCACCGAGCTCAAGGACAACGAGCTGCTGGCCTTCACGGCCGAGGTGGACGTGCGCCCGGCGATCGAGATCCCGGACTACTCGGGCATCGAGGTCACCGTCGACTCCGTCGAGGTCTCGGACGAGGACATCGACAAGGCCGTCGAGCAGCTGCGCGACCGCTTCGCCACCACCAGTGCGGTGGAGCGCGCCGCCGCCGAGGGCGACGTCGTGGTCGTCGACCTCGAGGCCAAGGTCGAGGGCGAGGTCCTCGAGGACGGCGTGGCCAACGGCGTCAACTACACGATCGGCTCCGGCGAGCTGCTCGAGGGCATCGACGAGGCGGTCACCGGCCTGGAGGCCGGCGGCTCCGCCACCTTCACCTCCGAGCTCAAGGGCGGCTCCGCCAAGGGCCAGGAGGCCGAGGTCTCGGTCAAGGTCTCCGAGGTCAAGGCCCGTGAGCTGCCCGAGCTGGACGACGACTTCGCCCAGCTGGCCAGCGAGTTCGACACCCTCGAGGAGCTGCGCGCCGACACCCGTGCGCGCCTGGAGCGGTCGAAGAAGTTCGACCAGGCCACCCAGGCCCAGGAGAAGGTGCTGGACGCCCTGCTGGCGCTGGTCGAGGTCCCGATCCCCGAGAAGCTTCTCGAGGACGAGATCCAGACCCGCAAGCACAACCTGGAGCACCACCAGCTCGGCCAGATGGGTCTGACCCTGGACGCCTACCTGCAGATGCAGGAGAAGACCGCCGAGGAGTTCGAGGCCGAGCTCAAGGAGCAGGCCGAGAAGGGCATCAAGACCCAGTTCGTGCTCGACGAGCTGGTCAACAAGGAGAAGCTGTCCGTCGGCCAGGAGGAGCTCACCGAGCACCTGATGCGCCGTGCGCAGTCCTCCGGTATGAGCCCGGACCAGTTCGCCCAGGCCGTCGTCGAGGGCGGCCAGGTGCCGATGCTGGTGGGCGAGGTCGCCCGCGGTAAGGCCCTCGCGGTCGTGGTCGAGGCCGCCAAGGTGGTCGACGACAAGGGCGAGACGGTCGACCTGGACGACGACGAGGACGAGGCCGCCGAGGCTGCCGAGGCCGGCGAGACCGTCGAGGCCGCCACCGAGGAGCCGGCCGCCGAGGCCGCCGCCGAGGAGTCCGACAGCCAGGCCGGCGAGGCCGACAAGGGCGGGGACAAGGCCGAGGGCTGATCGCCCCGCCGCCCCTCCGCAGCCCGCATACGAACGGGCCCGAACGTCCTTGCGCGTCCGGGCCCGTTCGTGGTTCCACGGGCCCCGTGGCGGCCTCTGTGGGGCGCCCTGGGCGGCTCCCGCCCCGTATCCCTCGCGGCTCCGTGTCCAAACCCGCACGGCCCCGCCACCGGGCGGAACCTGCGCTCAGAGCGAACAGTTCCTGATGCGGGATGGCCGCCGCCGACCAGCGCGTTAGGGTCCGTAGATACGAGGGCAGGGGAGTCCCACGAGCCCGCCGGAGCGTACCGGCGGTTACGCCCCCCGCGTCCCAGAAGAAGACGCTGAGACGGCCAGTCGCCGTCAGAGACGAGCAGGTGGATACGTGACGAATACGATGCCTTCCGCCGCCGGCGAGCCGACCTTCGGAGGCCTCGGCGACCAGGTCTACAACCGGCTGCTCGGTGAGCGGATCATCTTCCTCGGCCAGCCGGTCGACGACGAAATCGCCAACAAGATCACCGCGCAGCTGCTGCTTCTCGCCGCGGAGCCGGACAAGGACATCAACCTCTACATCAACTCTCCGGGCGGCTCGATCACGGCCGGCATGGCGATCTACGACACCATGCAGTACATCAAGAACGACGTGATCACCATCGCCATGGGCCTGGCGGCGTCGATGGGCCAGTTCCTGCTGAGCGCGGGCACCCCCGGCAAGCGCTTCGCGCTGCCGAACGCCGAGATCCTGATCCACCAGCCGTCCGCGGGCCTCGCGGGCTCCGCGTCGGACATCAAGATCCACGCCGAGCAGCTGCTGCGCACGAAGAAGAAGATGGCCGACCTGACCGCGTTCCACACCGGCCAGACCGTTGAGCAGATCACCCGCGACTCCGACCGCGACCGCTGGTTCTCGGCCGAGGAGGCCAAGGAGTACGGCCTGGTCGACGAGGTCATCGCCTCCGCCGCACACATCCCGGGCGGCGGCGGCACCGGGGCCTGAGCCGCCCGTTGCCCAGCCGACCCAGCCCACTGCTCATCACCAGGACGGTGCATGTGAACACCCAGAACTTCCCCGGCAGCGGCCTGTACGCCCGCTACGCCGGCCCGCAGGCCGAGGCCCGCTATGTGGTCCCGCGCTTCGTCGAGCGGACCTCCCAGGGCATCCGGGAGTACGACCCGTACGCGAAGCTCTTCGAGGAGCGCGTGATCTTCCTCGGCGTGCAGATCGACGACGCCTCCGCCAACGACGTCATGGCGCAACTGCTGTGCCTGGAGTCGATGGACCCGGACCGCGACATCTCGATCTACATCAACTCGCCCGGCGGCTCGTTCACCGCGCTGACCGCCATCTACGACACGATGCAGTTCGTGAAGCCCGACATCCAGACGGTCTGCATGGGCCAGGCGGCGTCCGCCGCGGCCGTGCTGCTGGCCGCCGGCACGCCCGGCAAGCGGATGGCGCTGCCGAACGCCCGCGTGCTGATCCACCAGCCGTACAGCGAGACCGGGCGCGGTCAGGTCTCCGACCTGGAGATCGCGGCCAACGAGATTCTGCGGATGCGTTCGCAGCTCGAGGAAATGCTGGCCAAGCACTCCACGACGCCGATCGAGAAGATCCGCGACGACATCGAGCGGGACAAGATCCTCACGGCCGAGGAATCGCTGTCGTACGGTCTGATCGACCAGATCGTCTCGACCCGTAAGACCTCGGTGGGCCTGGGCTGAACTCCGGTATCGGCGCCCCCCTTGTACCGAGTAGGGCCAAGGGGGGCCCGAACCGGGCCCTGGGCAAGGTACCGTCATAGGGGGCTGGGGTCGGCCCCCGGTAACAGAAGCAGAAAGCGCAGCGCAAGCACCCGGATTCGCGGAACTGAGCGGATCCAAGGCGAAGGGGAATCACCTCGTGGCACGCATCGGTGACGGCGGCGACCTGCTCAAGTGCTCGTTCTGCGGGAAGAGCCAGAAGCAGGTGAAGAAGCTCATCGCGGGCCCGGGTGTGTACATCTGCGATGAGTGCATCGATCTCTGCAACGAGATCATCGAGGAAGAGCTCGCCGAGACCTCCGAGGTGCGCTGGGAGGAACTTCCCAAGCCGCGGGAGATCTACGAGTTCCTCGAGGGCTATGTCGTCGGCCAGGAGGCCGCGAAAAAGGCGCTCTCCGTCGCCGTCTACAACCACTACAAGCGGGTCCAGGCGGGCGAGAACAGCGCCCACAACCGGGACGACGGCATCGAGTTGGCGAAGTCCAACATCCTGCTTCTCGGTCCGACCGGCTCCGGCAAGACCCTGCTGGCGCAGACACTCGCCCGGATGCTCAACGTCCCCTTCGCCATCGCCGACGCGACCGCCCTCACCGAGGCGGGCTATGTCGGCGAGGACGTGGAGAACATCCTCCTGAAGCTGATCCAGGCCTCCGACTACGACGTCAAGAAGGCCGAGACGGGCATCATCTACATCGACGAGATCGACAAGGTGGCCCGCAAGAGCGAGAACCCCTCGATCACCCGTGATGTCTCCGGCGAGGGCGTTCAGCAGGCGCTGCTGAAGATCCTGGAGGGCACCACCGCCTCGGTGCCGCCGCAGGGCGGCCGGAAACACCCGCACCAGGAGTTCATCCAGATCGACACGACGAATGTGCTGTTCATCGTGGGCGGTGCCTTCGCCGGTCTGGAAAAGATCATCGAGTCGCGGGCCGGCGCCAAGGGCATCGGCTTCGGCGCCACGATCCGCTCCAAGCGCGAGATCGAGGCGAGCGACCAGTTCCAGGAGGTCATGCCGGAGGACCTGGTGAAGTTCGGGATGATCCCGGAGTTCATCGGCCGTCTCCCGGTCATCACCTCCGTCCACAACCTGGACCGCGAGGCGCTGCTGCAGATCCTCGTCGAGCCGCGGAACGCGCTGGTCAAGCAGTACCAGCGGCTTTTCGAACTCGATGGTGTGGAACTCCACTTCGACCGCCCGGCCCTGGAGGCCATCGCCGACCAGGCGATCCTGCGCGGCACCGGCGCCCGCGGACTGCGCGCCATCATCGAAGAGGTCCTGATGTCGGCGATGTACGAGGTGCCGTCCCGCAAGGACGTCGCCCGCGTCGTCATCACCGAGGACGTCGTCCACTCCAACGTCAACCCGACGCTCGTGCCGCGCACCCGCGGCAGCGAGCCGGGGGAGCGCCACGAGAAGAGCGCGTAAGGCCGCCGCGAGGCGCTGCAGGACGCGAGGAGGGTCCCGGGAATCCCCGGGACCCTCCTCGCGCCTTACGGGCCTCAGCGCGCCTCTCAGGCGGGCTGAGGGCCCGGGTGGTCACGCCATGTCGTCGAGCGCGCCCGTCTTGACCCCCGATATGAACGCGCGCAGCGCGCGCCGTGTCGTCACCAGGATGACGTCGGGGTCGTCGCTCTCGCGGAGCAGGACCGCGCCGTCGCGCGCGGACAACTGGGGCGGCTACCCGCTCACCGACCACCACTCCGGCACCAGCGGAAAGCTCCTCTGGTTCGAACTCATCCCACAGCGCGACGCGTTCGATACCGCGGCTTGAGCGCTCCGCTGCGCTCCGCCTGTGCCTATGCGCCGTCTCGCGGCATTCGGCTCAGGCGGGTGCGGGTTTCGTCTCGGACCCTCCGGGTCCAAAGCGCCGGCAGGAGGAGGGAAGGGGGGCACCGGGTCGGCCGCCGACCGCCGCGGTGAAGAGGGCCAACCAGGCACCAGCGTGCTGAGCCGAGTAGGGCAGGGCAGGCCACCGGCCCGGGCACCGCCGCGTCGGCCCGCGGCATGGCGGCAGCCACAGACGCGAGGAGGGCCCCGGGGAATCCCGGGGCCCTCCTCGCGTCTTGTGGCCTCAGCGCGGCTGTCAGGCGGGTTTGCGGGTGTCCTTGTAGATGCCCGCGGTCACCTTCGCGAAGGCCTCCATGTCGGCGTCGTCCGCGTTCGTGTTCTCCGCGTTGACGTCCAGCACCATGGCCGCGTCCGTCTTCTCGGCCCAGGCGCACGCCGGGGCGTAGAGGCGGTCGTACATCTTCACGACCTCGCACTCGATGCTCGGCCCGTCGGCGCCCTCGGGCTGGAAGGTCTTGCGCTTCTTCTCGACGGTCGGGGAGGCGTCGCCGCCCGAGAAGCCCTTGAACATCTCGTCGCGGACCTTGTCGGGGTCGCTGAACTCCCCGTACACGCCGGAGAAGGCCAACCCCGAGTTCGAGTCCTCGGCGCGGGTGTACTGGGCCAGGACCGAGGTGGCGCCCTCGGGCATGCGGTCCTGGACGCTGGTGCCCTCGTTCTCCAGGTCCTTGGTGCCCTTGTCCAGCGTGTACGTGCCGTCGTCCAGCGTCTTGGGGGTGACCAGCTTCATCGCCTTGGGCTTGTCATCGCCCTTGTTGAGCACCAGGGCACCGGTGACGATCGCGCCGACCACCACGAGACCGGCCGTCGTGATCGCGATGATCTTGGTCTTGTTGCGGCCCCCGCCGGGCGTGGCGGGCCCGGGGAACGGGGGCTGGGGCTGGCCGTACGGGGCGGCCGGCTGCTGGGGATAGCCGTAGCCCTGTTGCTGCGACGGCTGTGGGGGGTAGCCGTAGCCCGGCTGCTGCTGCGCGTACGGATTGGGCTCCGAGGGCGGTTGCTGCCCTCCGCCGTACGGGTTGGGCTGACCGCCCCCGTACGGGTTAGGGCCCGGCTGGCCTCCGCCGTAGGGGCCGGGCTGCGGCGGCGGCTGGTTGTAGCTCATCGTGTGGGGTGTCCCCTCCGGGCTGCGGCCTGTGAACTTCGCTGGGCGGGCGGCTACTTGATCTCCACGCGGACGTCCTTGCGGACCTTCGCGGTGATCTCGGCGGCGGTGTCGATCGACATGCCGCCGCCGGAGAGCGCGGACGACACATCGGAGACCACCACATAGCCGACGGTGCTGTGGTCGGCCCACATGCACAGCGGGATGGTGAAGCTCTTCGTGGCCTCGGTGACGCCGGTGAACTTCACGTTCTGGCACTTCATCACGGCGTCGTCCAGACCGGCCGGGGTGACCGACTGCGGGCTGCCCTCCAGCTTGGCCTCGCCGCCGCCGCCGACGCCGGAGTCCTTCTCGGCCTCCTGAGAGATCTTGGCGAAGGCGCCGTCCACCACGGCCTGGGGATTGTCGATCTTGCCCCACAACCCGTTGAACTGCAGGGCCTTCTGGGTCATGCCCTCGCCGGACTTGTAGCTGGCGCCGGCGGTCTCGGGGTTGGAGACGCCGAGCTTCTCGAAGTCGGCCTTGTCGCTCTCGGTCAGCGAGCCGCCGCCCTTGGAGGCGTCCTTGGTGTACTCGCCGGCCACCGTCTGGGGAGTGATCAGCTTGTAGCGCTTGCCGTCGTCGGCGACGACGTTCTTGCCGCCGCCCTTCTTCCCGCCGCTGCCACCCTTGTCGTCGTCCTTGCCGTTGAACAGCAGGAACCCACCGACCACCGCGGCCACCACGACCACCGCGCCGATGGCTATCGCCAGGCCCTTCTTGTTGCCACCGCTCGGCGGGGGCGTCGGCTGGTACGGCCCGGGCATGCCCGGCTGCCCGTACGGCTGCTGACCGTACGGGTCGGCCGGCTGCTGCTGCGGGTAGCCGTACCCGGGCTGGGGCTGCTGGCCGTACCCGGGCTGCGGCGGCTGCTGGGGCTGGCCGTAGGGGTTCGGCTGACCGTAGCCGCCGCCCTGCTGCGGGGGCTGCTGCGGGTAGCCGTAGCCGGGCTGCCCGGCCGCGCCGCCCTGCCCGTAGGGACCCGGCTGCTGGGGCTGCTGGCCGTACGGGCCCGGCTGGTTGTAGCTCATGTCTGTCCTTCGTTTTGTTGCCGGTTGTTGCTAGCTGTCGATCTCCACGCGCGCGTCCTCGCGCACCTTGACGGTGAGCTCCGCGGCATCCCGCAGTGACATGCCCCCGCCGCCCAGGACCGCGGCCGCCGGGTCCACCATCACGGTGACGCCCAAGGTGTCCTTGTCGCCCCAGACGCACGCGGGGGCCTCCACGGATCCCTGATCCGAGGTGAACTTCAGGGTCTGGCACTTCAGGACGTCCCCGTCGAAGCCGTCGGGGGAGAACTCCTGGGCGCTGCCCTGGGCCTGCGCCGTGCCGTTGTCCTGCAGCGCCTTGACGATGACCGCCAAGGACAGGTCCGCGCCCCGCTTGGGGTCGGTCACATCTCCCCAGACCCCGGTGAACTTCATCATGTTCTTCCCCGAGGACTGGTAGTCGGCCGCCACCAGATGCGGATCCTTGACGACCGGCACCTGCTGCAGGTCCTTCTTGCCCGACTCGGACAGGTCGTTCTCGTCCGTGCCGGCCCCCTGGCGCTGGTAGTCGCCGGCGACGGTCTTCGGGGTGGTCAGCTTGTACGGACCGGCGTCGCCCCCGCCCAGCGCCAGGTAGGCCCCGCCGGCCACGGCCCCCAGGGCCACGACCACGCCCACCGCGATGCCGACGGCTCTGCCCCGGCGGCGGCCCGGCGCGGGCGGCTGTGGCTGTGGCGGCGGATAGCCGTAGCCGGTCCCGGGTATCTGCTGCTGCGGCGGTATCTGCTGCTGCGGTGGCTGTGCGTACGGATTCGGCTGGGCGTAGGGGCTCGGCCGGCCGTAGCCCCCGTACGTACCGGAGCCGCCGTAGCCGCCCGGCTGCCCGCCCTGGGGCGGATAGCCGTAGCCCGGCTGCTGGGTGTAGGGATTATTGGGCACGGGCGGCTGGCCGGCGCCGTACGGACCCGGCTGCGCCCCGTAGGGGCCGGGCTGCGGCGGCGGCTGGTGGTAGCTCATCGTGCCCTCTCCTCGATGCGCATGACAGGTGCGCAACATCCTTCCTGACGCGTTGCCCGCCCTTTGCGGCGGGGCCACAACGGGTTCGTAACGGAGTGCCTCGGCCCTTTAGACTGCGGTCGTGACCGAGAACTCTCAGCAGCGCCCCGACAGCGGGCCCAACAGCCACCCCGAACTGCCGACCCAGTACGCGCCGGCCGATGTAGAGGGGCAGCTGTACGAGCGCTGGGTAGAGCGCGGTTACTTCGAGGCGGACGAGAACAGCGGCAAAGAGCCCTACACCATCGTCATCCCCCCGCCCAACGTCACCGGCTCCCTGCACCTCGGCCATGCCTTCGAGCACACCATCATCGATGCGCTCACTCGGCGCAAGCGCATGCAGGGCTATGAGACGCTGTGGCAGCCCGGTATGGACCACGCCGGCATCGCCACGCAGAACGTGGTGGAGCGCGAGCTGGCCAAGGAGGGCGTCTCCCGCCACGACCTGGGCCGCGAGGCGTTCGTGGAGCGGGTGTGGCAGTGGAAGGCCACCTCGGGCGGGCAGATCTCCGGGCAGATGAGGCGTCTGGGCGACGGCGTCGCCTGGAACCGCGAGCGCTTCACCATGGACGAGGGGCTGTCCAAGGCCGTCCAGACCATCTTCAAGAAGCTCTACGACGACGAGCTGATCTACCGCGCCGAGCGGATCATCAACTGGTGCCCGCGCTGTCTGACGGCCATCTCCGACATCGAGGTGGAGTACCAGGACGACGACGGCGAGCTGGTCTCGATCCGTTACGGGGAGGGCGACACGTCGATCGTCGTCGCGACGACCCGCGCCGAGACGATGCTCGGCGACACCGCGGTCGCCGTCCACCCCGACGACGAGCGCTACCGCCACCTGGTCGGCACCGAGATCGAGCTGCCGCTCACCGGCCGCCGCATCCCGGTCGTCGCCGACGAGCACGTCGACCCGGAGTTCGGCACCGGCGCGGTCAAGGTCACCCCGGCCCACGACCCGAACGACTTCGAGATCGGGCAGCGCCACGGGCTGCCGAGCCTGACCGTCATGGACGACCACGCGGTCATCACCGCCCACGGCCCCTTCCAGGGCCTGGACCGGCTGGAGGCCCGCAGCGCCATCGTCGGCGCGCTGCGCGCCGACGGCCGGATCGTCGCCGAGAAGCGGCCGTACATCCACTCCGTCGGCCACTGCTCGCGCTGCAAGACGACCATCGAGCCGCGGCTGTCCATGCAGTGGTGGGTCAAGGTCGGACCGCTGGCCAAGGCCGCGGGCGACGCGGTCCGCGACGGCCGGGTGAAGATCCACCCGGAGGACATGGCCAAGCGCTACTTCGACTGGGTCGACAACCTCCACGACTGGTGCATCTCGCGCCAGCTGTGGTGGGGCCACCGGATCCCGGTCTGGTACGGGCCGAACGGCGAGGTCGTGTGCGTCGGACCGGACGAGCAGCCGCCGTCCGGCGAGGGCTGGCACCAGGACAGCGACGTCCTGGACACCTGGTTCTCCTCGGGCCTGTGGCCGTTCTCCACGCTCGGCTGGCCGGAGGACACCGCGAGCCTGCGGAAGTTCTATCCCAACTCGGTCATGGTCACCGGCTACGACATCCTGTTCTTCTGGGTCGCCCGGATGATGATGTTCGGCCTGTACGCGATGGACGGCACCCCGCCGTTCCACACCATCGCCCTGCACGGCATGGTGCGCGACCAGTTCGGCAAGAAGATGTCCAAATCCTTCGGTAACGCGGTCAACCCGCTGGACTGGATGGACCAGTACGGTTCGGACGCGGTCCGCTTCACCCTCGCCCGGGGCGCCAACCCCGGCGTGGACGTGCCGATCGGCGAGGACTGGGTCCAGGCGTCCCGCAACTTCGCCAACAAGATCTGGAACGCGACGCGCTTCGCGCTGATGAACGGCGCGACGGTCGAGGGCGAACTGCCCGCCGCCGAGCGGCTGTCGGCGGCCGACCGCTGGATCCTGTCCCGGCTGAACACGGTGGTCGCCGAGGTCGACGCGCACTACGAGGACTACCAGTTCGCCAAGTTGTCGGACAGCCTCTACCACTTCGCGTGGGACGAGGTCTTCGACTGGTACGTCGAGCTGTCCAAGACCACCTTCGCCCAGGGCGGCGAGGCGGCCAACGCCTCGCGGCGGGTGCTCGGCGAGGTCCTGGACGTGATGCTGCGGCTGCTGCACCCGGTCGTCCCGTTCGTCACCGAGAAGCTGTGGACCGCGCTCACCGGCCGGGAGTCCGTCGTCATCGCCGACTGGCCGCGCGACAGCGGCTTCCGCGACGCCGCCGCCGAGCAGGAGATCACCACTCTCCAGCAGGTGGTCACCGAGGTCCGCAGGTTCCGCGCCGACCAGGGCCTGCAGCCCGGCCAGAAGGTCCCGGCGCGCCTCGACCTGACCGGCACCCCGCTGGCGGCCCACGAGGACGCCATGCGCTCGCTGCTGCGGCTGCAGCCGGCCGGTGACGACTTCACCGCCACCGCCTCGCTGCCGGTCGCGGGCGCGACCGTGGCCCTGGACCTGTCCGGCGCGATCGACGTCGAGGCCGAGCGCAAGCGGCTCGCCAAGGACCTCGCGGCCGCCGAGAAGGACAAGGCGCAGACCACGGCCAAGCTGAACAACGAGGCCTTCCTGGCCAAGGCGCCCGACCACGTCGTGGAGAAGATCCGGCAGCGGCAGTCCACCGCCGATGCCGATATCGCCCGGATCACCGCCCAGTTGGCGGCCCTGCCCCAGGGCTGACCAGCCGGCCGACCGGCCAGGCGCCCCCGCCCCCCTCGACCGAGGGCGGCGGGGGCGCTTCGCGTGTGCGGGGTCACAGCCGGGAACCAAAAGCGCCGATCCGGGAGTTATCCGCTCGTACGTCCCGGAAGGAGCAGAGCCGCCATGAACAAGCCGCTGAGACACGCCTCCGTGTTCAGTCTGCTGCTCGTGCTGGCCCTGCTCATCTGGGCCACCTGGATCCAGGTGGCCCGGGCGCACAGCCTCGAGGACAGCGCCCACAATCCGCGCTCGGCCATCAAGGAGTACTCCAGGCCCCTCGGCGACATCCTGGCCGGCGGCAGGCCGGTCACCGGCTCCACCGCCACCAGCGGCGATCTGAAGTACAAGCGGACCTACCCCGACGGCGCGCTGTACGCGCCGGTCACCGGCTACGCCTCGCAGACGTACGGCACCACCCAGCTGGAGGCGCTTGACCGCGGCGTGCTGGACGGCTCGGACTCCCGGCTCGCCGGCCCCGACCAGCTGCTGACCCGGCAGCGGGCCAAGGCGGGCGATGTGCTCACCACCATCGACCCCGCCGCGCAGAAGGCCGCGTACGAAGGGCTCGGCGGCAAGACCGGCGCCGTCGTGGCCCTCGACCCGAAGACGGGGAAGGTCCTCGCCCTGGCCAGCACCCCCTCCTACGACCCCGGCAGCTTCGCGGGCTCCTCCACCGCCGACCAGAAGGCGTGGGACGCGCTGCAGAAGGACGACAAGCAGCCGATGCTGAACCGCGCGCTGCGCCAGACCTATCCGCCGGGCTCGGCCTTCAAGCTGGTCGTCGCGGCGGCGGCGCTGGAGGACGGGCTCTACGGCTCCGTCGACGAGCCGACCAAGAGCCCCGACCCGTACCGGCTGCCCGGCACGGTCACCGACATGACCAACGAGAGCGCGTCGGCCCCCTGTGAGAACGCGACGATACGCACCGCGCTGCAGTACTCGTGCAACACGGTCTTCGCGAAGATGGCGGTCGACCTGGGGCAGGCCAAGGTGGCGGCCCAGGCGAAGAAGCTCGGGTTCGACGACTCCGGCCTCGACATCCCGGTGCGCGCCGCCAAGAGCGTCTACCCCAGCGGCATGGACGCCTCGCAGACCGCCCTGAGCGGCATGGGCCAGTTCGACGTCACCGCGACCCCGTTGCAGATGGCCATGGTCTCCGCGGCCATCTCCGACGGCGGCACGCTGATGAAGCCGTATCTGGTCGACCGCACCACTGACGGAAGCGGGGGCACCCTGGACCGCACCGAACCCGCCGCGTACAGCCGGGCCATGTCGCCCTCCACGGCCGAGCAGCTGCGGTCCGCGATGCGGACGGTGGTGGAGCGGGGCACTGGCACCAGCGCGCGCATACCGGGGGTGACGGTCGGCGGCAAGACCGGCACC
Organism: Streptomyces sp. NPDC007917; assembly: GCF_042959105.1. NCBI lineage: Bacteria > Bacillati > Actinomycetota > Actinomycetes > Kitasatosporales > Streptomycetaceae > Streptomyces > Streptomyces sp. NPDC007917. Next base: position 480,216 of record NZ_JBIBKK010000006.1, on the reverse strand, counting down.
GCACAGCACGGCGAGAACAACAGCGCCAACCCGTACGCGTGGTTCGTGAGTTACGCGGCTGACGGCCAGGGCCATCAGGTCGCGGTGGCGGTGGTGGTCGAGGACAGCGGCGCGGCCCGCGCCGACATCTCCGGCGGTGGCCTGGCAGGGCCGATCGCCAAGTCGGTGATGAAGGCGGCGCTGGGCTGAGCGGTGGGCCGGCGGGGGCGCGGGTGGTGTCAGGGGCCCCTCGTAGACTGGGTGACGTGAGCCAGAGCCCCGAAAAGGAACCCGACGAGTTCGACGAGATCGTCGGAGCCGAGACCGACCGCGACCCCGATCTCGCCGTGATCGAGGCCGGGAGCCGGACGCTGCGGACCCAGTCCGGGCCGCCGCAGGGGGACGGCGTGCCCTCCCGGCCGGCCGACCCGGAGCTGGACCGGGCGCTGCGGGAGGTGGAGACGGAGCTCGGGGGGCGCTGGCCGGAGACCAAGCTGGACCCCTCGCTGGTGCGCGTCGAGGCGCTGATGGACATCCTCGGCTCGCCGCAGCGCGCGTACCCCTCGATCCACATCACCGGGACGAACGGCAAGACCAGCACCGCCCGCATGATCGAGTCGCTGCTGGGCGGCTTCGAGCTGCGCACCGGCCGCTACACCAGCCCGCACGTGTCGTCGATCACCGAGCGGATCAGTCTCGACGGGGCGCCGATCTCCGCCGAGCGGTTCATCGAGACGTACCGGGACATCAAGCCGTACATCGACATGGTCGACGCCTCGCAGGAGCACCGGCTCTCGTTTTTCGAGGTGCTCACCGGTATGGCGTACGCGGCCTTCGCCGACGCGCCGGTCGACATCGCGGTGGTCGAGGTCGGCATGGGCGGCGCCTGGGACGCCACCAATGTGATCGACGCCGGGGTCGCGGTGGTCATGCCGATCTCGCTCGACCACACCGACCGGCTGGGCACCACCCCGGAGCAGATCGCCACCGAGAAGTCCGGGATAGTCAAGCAGGACTCCACGGTGGTGCTGGCGCAGCAGACGGTGGAGGCCGCGTCCGTGATCCTCAAGCGCGCGGTCGAGGTGGACGCCACGGTGGCCCGCGAGGGCATGGAGTTCGGCGTGCTCTCCCGCGAGGTGGCGGTCGGCGGTCAGCTGCTGACCCTGCGCGGCCTCGGCGGTGAGTACCCGGAGGTCTTCCTGCCGCTGTACGGGGCCCACCAGGCGCATAACGCGGCGGTGGCGCTGGCCGCCGTCGAGGCGTTCTTCGGCGTCGGTTCGGAGCACGCCCGCCCGCTGGACATCGAGACCGTCCGGGCCGCCTTCGCCTCCGTGTCCTCCCCGGGCCGGCTCGAGGTCGTGCGCCGCAGCCCGACCGTGATCCTGGACGCCGCGCACAACCCGGCCGGCGCGCGGGCGGCGGCCGAGGCGGTCACCGAGGCGTTCGGCTTCAGCAGGCTGATCGGCGTGGTCGGCTCGAGCGGCGACAAGGACGTGCGGGGCCTCCTGGAGGCCTTTGAGCCGATCTTCGCCGAGGTGGTGATCACCCGCAACTCCACCCCGCGCGCGATGGACGCGGACGAGCTGGCCGCCATCGCCGTGGAGGTCTTCGGCGCGGACCGGGTGCAGGTCGAGCCGCGGCTGGACGACGCGCTGGAGGCGGCGATCACGCTCGCCGAGGAAGAGAGCGAGTACGCGGGCGCGGGCGTGCTGGTGACGGGGTCGGTGATCACGGTCGGCGAGGCCCGGCTGCTCCTGGGAAAGGGCTGACATGCGAACGCTCTGTGCGTCCACCTTGATCGGTGAGTTCTTTGTGATCGGCTTCGCCGGGCTGGTGGCCATGAAGACCTCCGGCCTGTCCGCGACCACGGTGTGGACGGTCAGCGGCATCGCCATGGCGCTGTGCGTCCTGCTGTGCGGGATGCTCGGCCGCCCCGGCGCGGTGCACGTCGGCTGGGCCCTGCAGCTCGGCCTGGTGCTGAGCGGCACGATCGTCACCACCATGTACGTCCTGGGCGCGGCCTTCGCGGCGCTGTGGTGGGCCTCGGTCCACTTCGGCCGCAAGGTCGACGAGGCGAAGGCGCGCTTCGCCGCCGCCCCTGCTGACACTGCGTAACGTGGCCGTCGTTCACCCATGTAGCCTCGGCGGCACAGCATCACCCGCATGCCACGTTCCTAAGGAGTTCTCGCAGTGACCCAGCGCACGCTCGTCCTTCTCAAGCCCGACGCCGTACGACGCGGACTGATCGGCGAGATCCTGAGCCGCATCGAGAAGAAGGCGGGCTGGACGATCAGCGCGCTGGAGCTGCGTGAGCTCGGCCGCGAGGTTCTGGAGCAGCACTACGCCGAGCATGTGGGCAAGGCGTTCTACGAGCCGCTGGTGGAGTTCATGGCCTCCGGCCCGGTCGTCGCGCTGGTCGTCGAGGGTGAGCGCGTCATCGAGGGCGTACGGGCGCTGGCGGGGCCGACGGACCCGATCGCCGCGGCGCCGGGCTCCATCCGTGGCGACTTCGGCACCATCGTGCGGGAGAACCTGATCCACGCCTCCGACTCCGACGAGTCGGCCCAGCGGGAGATCAAGATTTTCTTTCCCGGCCTCGCCTGACCCTCACCGCTGACCGTTCATCACATCGTCACCCTCGCTGACCAGGGGCGGCCGCAATTGTTCGGCCGCCCTTTGGCATATGCGTACCGATCGGGGGAACGCATCCCCGCGACACGACGTCACCATTAGCAGGGGGCGGGCCCGTGTTCTGCTGACAATGGCGGAGGACCCCCGCAGCGTGTTCGAGCGGGCGTGACTACGATGAGAGCTTCCGCGCCTCGCAGCGCACCACATCCTGCCGACCTCAAAAGCAAACGCTCAAGTGGGAAGGCCTGACGCATCCTCATGGGGAACAACATGTCGTTCATCGGCCGTGACATGGCTGTCGACCTCGGGACCGCCAACACGCTGGTGTACGTCAGGGGCCGCGGGATCGTCCTCAACGAGCCGTCCGTCGTCGCCATCAACACCAACACCGGCGGAATCCTCGCGGTGGGCGCCGAGGCGAAGAAGATGATCGGCCGCACCCCTGGCAACATCGTCGCCGTGCGCCCGCTCAAGGACGGCGTGATCGCCGACTTCGAGATCACCGAGCGGATGCTGCGCTACTTCATCCTGAAGATCCACAAGCGTCGCTATCTCGCCCGTCCCCGCGTCGTCGTCTGCGTGCCCTCCGGCATCACCGGCGTCGAGCGCCGCGCGGTCATCGAGGCGTCCACCCAGGCGGGCGCCCGCCAGGTGCACATCATCGAGGAGCCCATGGCCGCCGCCATCGGCTCCGGCCTCCCCGTCCACGAGGCCACCGGCAACATGGTCGTGGACATCGGCGGCGGCACCACCGAGGTCGCGGTCATCTCGCTCGGCGGAATCGTCACCGCGCAGTCCATCCGGGTGGCGGGCGACGAGCTGGACAACGCGATCATCCAGCACATCAAGAAGGAGTACAGCCTTCTGCTCGGCGAGCGCACCGCCGAGAACATCAAGATCACGATCGGCTCCGCCTTCGAGACCAAGGAGGAGGAGCACACCGAGATCCGCGGCCGTGACCTGGTCAGCGGCCTCCCCAAGACCGTCGTGATCTCCGCCGCCGAGGTCCGCAAGGCCATGGAGGAGCCGGTCAACGCGATCGTCGACGCGGTCAAGACCACCCTCGACAAGTGCCCGCCCGAGCTGTCCGGCGACGTCATGGACCGCGGCATCGTGCTCACTGGCGGCGGCGCCCTGCTGCGCGGCCTCGACGAGCGGCTGCGCCGCGAGACCGGCATGCCGATCCATATCGCCGAGGACCCGCTGGACTCGGTCGCGCTCGGCTCCGGCAAGTGCGTCGAGGAGTTCGAGGCGCTGCAGCAGGTGCTGGACGCCCAGCCGCGCAGATGACGATCCGGTGAATCCGCCGTATGGGGGGCCGACTTCCCGTACGGCGGAGCGGCGGTTCACTGATATACAGGCATATGGCTCGCCATGACCGGCAACGCCTAAGAAAACACACCAAAGCCGTAGCCGGTCCGACTCCGACGAGGAAGGCACGTCGCCGCACGTGAGGGACACACGAGAGAGCCGGCTGCTCCTGGTGCTGCTGGTCGCCATCGCGTTCGCACTGATCACGGTGGATATCCGCGGCGGCGAGGATTCGCCCCTCGACGGCGCCCGGCAGGCCGCCGCGTCCGTCTTCGGCCCCGTCGAGGAAGGGGTCGCCTCCGCGGTCGACCCGATCGGCAACGCCGTGTCGGCCGTACGGGACTCCGACGAGCGGCACGACCGGATCAGCGCGCTGGAGCGGGAGAACGCCGAGCTCAAGCAGCGGCTCGGCAGCGACGTCCGCAACCGCGCCCGCGTCGTCGAGCTGGACAAGCTGCGCAAGACCGCGGGCGCCGGCCAGTACGGCGTCAAGGGCGCCGAGGTCATCGCCATAGGAGCGGCCCAGGGCTTCTCCTGGACCGTCACCATCGACGTGGGCAGCAAGGACGGCATCCGCCGCGACATGACCGTCATCAACGGCGACGGCCTGGTCGGCCGGGTCACCACCGTCGGCCCCTCCACCGCCACCGTCGTGCTGGCCATCGACCCCGACTTCACCGTCGGCACCCGCATGGAGAAGTCCGGCGAGCTCGGCTTCGCCAACGGCCAGGGCGACCGCTCGCTGCGCGTCCAGCTCCTCAACGGCAAGGCAAAGATCAAGAAGGGCGACCGGCTCGTCACCTTCGGCTCCCGCGCCAACAAGCCGTTCGTACCCGGCGTTCCGGTCGGCGAGGTGGTCCGCGTCGACCCCTCGGGCGGCGATCTGACCCGCACCCTGCTGGTGCGCCCCTACGTGGGCTTCACCAAGCTCGACATCGTGGGCGTCGTCGTCGAGCCGCCGCGCGAGAACCCGCGGGACACCGTGCTGCCGCCCAAGCCCGCCAAGCCCAAGCCGGCGCCCACGGTCACCGTCACGGTCAAACCGTCCTCGTCGCCGAGCGCCTCCGCCAACAGGAGCTGACCGATGCTGCGTCTGAACCGGGTCCTGCTGTCGACCCTTCTCGTGGTCATCGCCCTCGTCGTCCAGGTCTGCGTACTCGCCCGGCTGCAGCTGCCCGGCGCGGTCCCCGATCTGCTGCTGCTCGTCGTCCTCGGCCTCGCGCTCGTCTACGGCCACACCGGCGGCGCGCTCATCGGCTTCGGCGCGGGCCTGCTCGCCGACCTCGCCCCGCCCGCCGACCACGCGGCCGGGCGCTACGCCCTGGTGCTGTGCGTCATCGGCTATCTGGCGGGCCTCGCCAAGCCCGAGACCGGCCAGCTCCGATCGGCCACCGGGCCGATGCTCGTGGTCGTCGCGGCGGCCATCGGCAGCACGCTGCTGTACGCGGGCGTCGGCCAGCTCGTCGGCGACGACGCCGCCCACCACGCGGGCCTGAGCAAGCTGCTGTTCACCGCGGCGCTGTACGACCTGCTGCTGGCGCCGTTCACGGTGCCGCTGATCATGGGGATGGCCAGAAAGAGCGAGAACGACCCGATGGCCGACAACTCCGGCGGCTCCCGCATCGGCAGCCAGCGCGGCGGTCTCCTGATGAAGGCCGCGGGCCGGGGGACGGGACGCCTCAAGGGGGTCAAGCGCCTGTGAGGCCGCGTTCTGACAACCAGTGGGGGCTGCAGTAATGAGCAATATCCCCGAGACCGGGCGGACGCCGCGCGTCACCATCCGGCTCGTCGCCATCCAGATCCTCGTCTTCTCGCTGCTGCTCACCCTCGGCGGCCGCCTCTGGTACCTCCAGATCCGCAACGGCGACGAATACACCGCCGAAGCCGCCAACAACCACGTCCAGCAGGTCGTCCACCCCGCCGTGCGCGGCTCGATACTGGACGCCCGCGGCGTGCCGCTCGCCGACAACGAGACCCGTCTGGTCGTCTCCGCCAGCCGCACCGAGCTGATGAAGATGAAGGACGACGGGAAGGCCGTCCTCACCCGTCTGGCCGGCGTCCTGGACATGAAGCCCAAGGACGTCATGGACAAGGTGCGGCTGTGCGACGCCAAGACGCCCCAGCCCTGCTGGAACGGTTCGCCCTACCAGCCCATCCCCATCACCGACGAGGCCAGCCCCAAGCAGGCCCTCCAGATCCGCGAGCGCGAAGAGGACTTCCCCGGGATAAGCGCAGAGCCCACCGCCGTGCGCCGCTACGCCGCCCCCGGCGACGCCAACGCCGCCCAGGTGCTCGGCTATCTCTCCCCGGTCACCGACGAGGAGATCAAGAAGGCCGAGGACAGCCACTCGCCGCTGCTGCGCTCCGACCAGATCGGCCGCAACGGCCTGGAGCGCGAGTACGACGACGAGCTGCGCGGCAAGGCCGGCGTGACCCGCTACGAGGTCGACAACCTCGGCCGGGTCATCGGCCAGGCCGAGAGCCAGAAGGCCCAGCCCGGCGCCAACGTCGTGACCAGCATCGACGCCCGGGTGCAGGCCGTGGCCGAGAAGGAGCTGGACCAGGCGATGAAGGACGCCCGCAAGGAGATGGACCGCAACACCGGCCGCAAGTACGAGGCGGACGCGGGCGCCGTCGTGGTCATGGAGGCGAAGACGGGCCGGGTGGTCGCGATGGCGTCCAACCCGACGTACGACCCCAACGCCTGGGTCGGTGGCATCTCCGGCAAGGACTACAAGAAGCTCACCGGCAAGAGCTCCAACTATCCGCTGCTGAACCGGGCGATCCAGGGCCAGGCGGCCCCCGGCTCGATCTTCAAGGTGGTCCCGACCACGGCCGCGGTCAACGCCGGCTACCCCTTCGACGGCAACTACAACTGCAGCAGCTCGTTCAGCATCGGCTCACAGGTCTTCAAGAACTTCGAGTCCAAGGGGTACGGCCCGATCAGCCTCGGCCGGGCGCTCGAGGTCTCCTGCGACACCGTCTTCTACGACCTCGCCTACAAGCAGTGGCAGAAGGACGGCGGCAACAAGCCCAAGAAGCACCCGGCGGACTGGTTCTACAAGACCGCCCACCAGTTCGGCCTCGGCAAGGAGACCGGCATCGACCTCCCCAACGAGGTCACCGGCCGGATCCCGGACCGCCAGTGGAAGAAGGACTACTGGAAGGCCAACAAGAACGCCTGGTGCAAGTACGGCAAGAAGAACGGGAACTACGGCCAGCGGATCGCCTACGAGAACTGCCTCGAGGGCATGAAGATGCGCGCCGGTGACTCCGTGAACTACTCCATCGGCCAGGGCGACACGCTCGTCACCCCGATCCAGATGGCCACCATCTACGCCGCGATCAGCAACGGCGGCACGCTGTACGACCCGACCATCGGCAAGGCGATCGTCAGCGCCGACGGCAAGAAGGTCCGGCAGATCAAGCCCAAGTCGCACGGCAAGCTGCCGATGACCCAGGTCACGCGCAGCAAGATAGACAAGGCCCTCGCGGGAGTCGCGACCCGCGGCACCGCCGCCTGGCGATTCGGCGGCTGGCCGCAGGACAAGATCCCGATGCACGCCAAGACGGGTACGGCCGAGGTCTACGGCAAGCAGACGACCTCGTGGTTCGCGACGTACACCAAGGACTACGCGATCGTCATGACGATCTCCCAGGGTGGTACCGGCTCCGGCGCCTCGGGCCCCGCCGTGCGCAACATCTACAACGCGCTCTACGGGGTGGACAGCAAGGGCCACATCGACAACAAGAAGGCGCTGCTGCCCAAGCCCCAGGCGACCCTCCCCAAGATCGACTCCGACGGCACCATCGAGGCCCAGCCGCTGGGCAAGCCGATCAAGGTGGTCGGAAGGCGGGACCAGCAATCGTGAGCGCGTCCACGCACACCTACACCACACGCCGGTTCACCCCGGAGCGCGGCACCTGGGGCAAGCTCATGGCGCGCGACTCGATCGTCCGCCGCCTGGACTGGATACTGCTGTTCGCCGCGCTCGCCCTGTCCGCCATCGGCACCGTCCTCGTCTACTCCGCCACCCGCAACCGCACCGAGCTCAACCAGGGCGACCCGTACTACTTCCTGATCCGGCACGCCATGAACACCGGTATCGGGCTGGTCCTCGCGATCGGCACGATCTGGCTCGGCCACCGCACGCTGCGCGGGGCCGTGCCGGTGCTGTACGGGCTGTCCGTGGTGCTCGTGCTCGCCGTCCTCACGCCGCTCGGCTCGACCATCAACGGCGCGCACGCCTGGATCGTGATCGGCGGCGGCTTCTCCCTCCAGCCCTCCGAGTTCGCCAAGATCACCATCATTCTGGGTATGGCGATGCTGCTGGCCACGCGCGTGGACGCGGGGGACCGCGTCCACCCGGACCACCGCACCGTCGTCCAGGCCCTCGGGCTCGCCACGCTGCCCATAGCGATCGTGCTGCTGATGCCGGACCTCGGCTCGGTGATGGTCATGGCGGTCATCGTGCTCGCCGTGCTGCTCTCCTCGGGCGCCTCCAACCGCTGGATCGTCGGGCTGATCGGCGCGGCCGTCATCGGCGCGGTCCTCATCTGGCAGCTCGGCGTGCTCGACCAGTACCAGATCGACCGCTTCGCCGCCTTCGCCAACCCGGCCCTCGACCCGGCGGGCGTCGGCTACAACACCAACCAGGCGCGGATCGCGATCGGCTCGGGCGGCCTCACCGGCAAGGGCCTGTTCCACGGCACCCAGACCACCGGCCAGTTCGTGCCCGAGCAGCAGACCGACTTCGTCTTCACGGTCGCGGGGGAGGAGCTGGGCTTCCTCGGCGCGGGCCTGATCATCGTGCTGCTCGGCATCGTGCTGTGGCGCGCCTGCCGCATCGCGCGGGACACCACCGAGCTGTACGGCACGGTCGTCGCCGCCGGGATCATCGCCTGGTTCGCCTTCCAGGCGTTCGAGAACATCGGCATGACGCTGGGCATCATGCCGGTGGCCGGTCTGCCGCTGCCCTTCGTCTCGTACGGCGGGTCGTCGATGTTCGCCGTGTGGATAGCGGTGGGCCTGCTGCAGTCGATCCGGGTGCAGCGTCCCGTGTCGGCCTGACGTACGGTCCGCTCGTCTTCGGGGGCTGCCCTCAAACGCCACAGCGCAGTACATTCGCGTCATGGCGGACACGGTGCGTGAGATCGAGCGCAAGTACGAGGCTCCTGACGACGGCCGGCTCCCGGAGCCGGCCGTCGTCGCCGAAGTCGCCGGCGTCGCGGAGGTCGTGGACAAGGGCGTGGCCACTTTGGACGCCACGTACTACGACACCCTCGACCAGCGGCTCGCGGCCGACGGCATCACGCTGCGCCGCCGCACGGGCGGCGGCGACGCCGGATGGCATCTCAAGCTGCCGGCCGGGCCGGACGCCCGGGACGAGATCCGCGCCCCGCTGTCGGACACGCTGCCCGCCGAGCTCGCCGCCCTCGTCCGCTCCCGCGTGCGCGACCGGGCACTCGTCCCGCTGGTCCGTCTGGTGTCCGAACGCAACGTCAGACATCTCCTGGACGCCGACGGCACCCTGCTCGCCGAGCTGTCCGCCGACCGCGTCACGGCGCGCCGCCTGACCCCTCGGACGGGCGAGCCGGTGGGGTGGACGGAGGTCGAGACGGAGCTCGGCCCGGGCGGTGACCCGGCGTTCCTCGACGCGCTCGAGTCGCGACTGACGGAGGCGGGGCTGCGCCGGTCTGCCGCCGCGTCCAAGCTGGCCAGGGCGCTGGCCGAGACGGGCGTGGCGATCACGGCGGATCAGGCAGGCAAGGCAAGCAAGGCAGGCAAGGCAGACAAGACAGACAAGACAGGCAAGGGGGGCAAGGCGGGCAAGAAGGGGAAGAAGGGGAAGAAGGCCGCCGAGCCCACGGCGGGCGATGTGGTCCTCGACTACGTCCGCGCCCAGATCGCCGCCATCGTCTCGCTCGACCCCGCCGTACGCCTGGACGTGCCCGACTCCGTGCACCGTATGCGCGTCGCCACCCGCCGACTGCGCAGCTGCTTCCGCTCGTACCGCAAGGTCCTGGACCGAGCCGTCACCGACCCCATCGGCGACGAGCTGAAGTGGCTGGCCGGCGAGCTCGGCATCGACCGCGACCGGGAAGTGCTCACCGCCCGGATCGAGGAACGGCTCGGCGAGGTCCCTGTCGAGCTGCGGCTCGGCCCCGTGTCCGCCCGGCTGCGCATCTGGTCGCAGACGAGCCGGCGCGGCTCGCGCGAGCGGCTGATCGGCGTGCTCGACGGAGAGCGCCACCTCGCACTGCTCGACTCCCTCGCCGCGCTGTCCGCCGACCCGCCGCTGCGGCCCGCCGCCGCCCGGCCGGCCGAGGAGGTGATCCTCGCGGCCGTGCTGCGCGACGACGAACGGCTCGCCACCCTCGTCACCGCCGCCCTCGCCGCTCCCGGCGGGCGCGACCGGGACGTCGCCGTGCACGAGGCGCGCAAGAAGGCCAAGCGCGTCCGCTACGCCGCCGAGGCCGCCCGCCCCGTGCTCGGCAAGCCCGCGAAGGCGTTCGCGGACCTCATGACCGGGCTGCAGGAGCTGCTCGGCGACCACCAGGACAGCGTGGTCGCCCGGCAGGCGCTGCGCGAACTGGCAGTCCAGGCCCACGGGGCGGGGGAGAGCGCCTTCACCTTCGGGTTGCTCTACGGCCGTGAGGAGGCGCGGGCCGCCGCCCGCGAGCGGGAGCTGCCCGCGCTGTGGGCCGAGGTCTCGCGCGAGGAGCACCGGACGGCGCTGCGGCCGTGAAGCCGGGTACGGCCGGAGAGGGGGGGGCGCCGTGAGCGGCGTCAAGGGTGTCCTCCGGGCGGGTTAGGCTTGAGGGTCACCCTTGCCCGCTCACGAAGGTCTCCCGGATGTCTGTCGAGTCGGTCTTTCCGCAGCTCGAGGCCCTGCTCCCGCATGTGCAGAAGCCGATCCAGTACGTAGGCGGGGAGCTGAACTCCACCGTCAAAGCCTGGGACAGCTGCGACGTCCGCTGGGCGCTCATGTACCCGGACGCGTACGAGGTCGGTCTGCCCAACCAGGGCGTCATGATCCTTTACGAGGTGCTGAACGAGCGCGAGGGCGTGCTCGCGGAGCGCACGTACAGCGTCTGGCCGGACCTGGAAGAGCTGATGCGCGAGCACAAGGTGCCGCAGTTCACCGTCGACTCGCACCGCCCGGTCGCGGCCTTCGACGTCTTCGGGCTCTCCTTCTCCACCGAGCTCGGCTACACCAACATGCTCACCGCGCTCGACCTGGCCGGAATCCCGCTCGACGCCGAGGACCGCACCGAGGACCACCCGATCGTGGTCGCCGGCGGCCACGCCGCGTTCAACCCCGAGCCGATCGCGGACTTCATCGACTGCGCGGTGATCGGCGACGGCGAGCAGGCCGTCCTGGAGATGACCGAGATCATCCGGGCCTGGAAGGCCGAGGGGCGCCCCGGCGGCCGGGACGAGCTGCTGTTCCGCCTCGCCCGCACCGGCGGCGTCTATGTGCCCAGGTTCTACGACGTGGAGTACCTGCCCGACGGCCGGATCTCCCGCGTCGTGCCGAACCGCTCCGGCGTGCCGTGGCGGGTCTCCAAGCACACCGTGATGGACCTGGACGAGTGGCCGTACCCGAAGCAGCCGCTGGTGCCGCTCGCCGAGACGGTCCATGAGCGGATGTCCGTCGAGATCTTCCGCGGCTGCACGCGCGGCTGCCGCTTCTGCCAGGCGGGCATGATCACCCGCCCGGTGCGCGAGCGGTCCATCACCGGCATCGGCGAGATGGTCGACAAGGGTCTCAAGGCCACCGGCTTCGAGGAGGTCGGCCTGCTGTCCCTGTCCTCGGCCGACCACACCGAGATCGGCGACATCGCCAAGGGCCTCGCTGACCGCTACGAGGAAGACAAGATCGGCCTGTCGCTCCCCTCGACCCGGGTGGACGCCTTCAACATCGACCTCGCCAACGAGCTCACCCGCAACGGCCGCCGCTCCGGCCTCACCTTCGCCCCCGAGGGCGGCAGTGAGCGCATCCGCAAGGTCATCAACAAGATGGTCTCCGAAGAGGACCTGATCAGGACGGTGGCCACCGCGTACGGCAACGGCTGGCGGCAGGTGAAGCTCTACTTCATGTGCGGTCTGCCGACCGAGACCGACGAGGACGTGCTGCAGATCGCCGACATGGCGACGAAGGTCATCGCCAAGGGCCGCGAGGTCTCCGGCAAGAACGACATCCGCTGCACCGTCTCGATCGGCGGCTTCGTCCCCAAGCCGCACACCCCCTTCCAGTGGGCGCCGCAGCTCAGCGCCGAGGAGACGGACGCGCGCCTGGAGAAGCTGCGCGAGAAGATCCGCGGCGACAAGAAGTACGGCCGCTCCATCGGCTTCCGCTACCACGACGGCAAGCCGGGCATCGTCGAGGGCCTGCTCTCCCGCGGCGACCGCCGGGTGGGCGCGGTCATCCGCGCCGTCTACGAGGACGGCGGCCGCTTCGACGGCTGGCGCGAGCACTTCAGCTACGACCGCTGGATGGAGTGCGCCGGGCGGACGCTGCCCGAGTTCGGCGTGGACGTCGACTGGTACACCACCCGCGAGCGCGGCTACGAAGAGGTCCTGCCCTGGGACCACCTGGACTCCGGTCTCGACAAGGACTGGCTCTGGGAGGACTGGCAGGACGCCCTCGACGAGACCGAGGTCGACGACTGCCGCTGGACCCCGTGTTTCGACTGCGGTGTCTGTCCGCAGATGGACACCCAGATCCAGATCGGACCGACTGGCAGGAAGCTGCTGCCGCTGTCGGTCGTCAAATAACCCACGGCCCGACAAGTACGCTGGAAGAGGCACGGGCCGCTCCACCCGCTTCGGTGAGCGGCCCGCCCACCGGCGTATCACAGCCGTCAGACAGCAAGGAGAAGGACCCTGGGCAAGCGACAGCCCGAAGGCCCGCCGCCCGCACCCGCGGTACAGCGCATCCGTTTGCGCTACACCAAGCGCGGCCGCCTCCGGTTCACCAGCCACCGCGACTTCCAGCGCGCCTTCGAGCGGGCGCTGCGCCGCGCCGAGGTGCCCATGGCGTACTCGGCGGGCTTCACCCCGCACCCCAAGGTGTCGTACGCCAATGCCGCACCCACCGGCACCGGCAGTGAGGCCGAGTACCTGGAGATCCAGCTCACCGAGGCGCGCGACCCCGAAAGGCTGCGCGGGCTCCTCGACGAGTCGCTGCCCGACGGCCTCGACGTCATCGACGCCGTCGAGGCCCGTACGCCGAATCTGGCCGAGCGGCTGCAGGCCTCCGTCTGGGAGATCCGGCTCCCCAAAGTCGCCCCGGACGAGGCCGAGCGCGCCGTCGCCGCCTTCCTCGCGGCCGAAACGGTCGAGGTCGAGCGCAGGACGAAAAACGGGTTGCGATCCTTTGACGCGCGGGGCGCGGTGGCCCGGCTCGAGGCCCTTACGGCCCCGGTCGATAGGCCGGGAGACCCTGCCTGTGCGATACTGCGGCTGGTGGTACGGCATCTGACACCTGCCGTGCGACCCGACGACGTCCTGTCCGGTCTCCGCGCTACGGCCGACCTGGCGCCGCCGGTCCCCGCAGCGGTGACCAGGCTGGCGCAGGGGCTGCTCGATGAGGAGTCCGGCACGGTGACCGACCCGCTCGCGCCCGATCGCGAGGCAGTCCTGGCCGCCCCACCCACGGCCGCCGGGCTGACCGCCGCGATGGCGCCGGGAGGTTCCGCGTAGGACCGCCGTCGATGCGCCGCCGATGCACCAGGGAGCCACCCGGGTCCGGCAGGCGCACTGACCAGGAGACTTTCGCCGGTCCCGGCTTTTCCGGTCCCGGCGAGCGAGACGACAGCTCCCGTGCGGCGCCCGCGCCGCGGGCGGCGGCAATCGCGCAGAGCGCGGATTGCGGCCGGACGCAGACGCGGCGCCCGGGAGCGTGACGGGAGAAACGCCCGCATGCTCGAGCCTATTGAGCCGATCGAACCCATCCAGCCTCTGGGACAGCCCGCTCAGCGTGCCGTCGGACCCAGGGACACCACGGAGAACGACACGCCCAGCGACACCCTGCCGCCGCGGCGCCGCCGCGCGGCCTCCCGCCCGGCCGGCCCGCCCGCGGGGACGCTGAGCGCCGAGGCGGACCTGACCGCCGCCACCCCGGCCATACCGGCCGCCCAGTCCACCGACCTCGAGCTCCCGGCCGAGGCCCCGGCCGCACCGTTGGCCGCCGCGTCGGCCGAGGAGCCGGTGCCCGCGCCGCGTACGCGCCGTCGTGCGACGCGCAAGGCGACGGCTCCGGCGGGCTCGCCGGAGACCGCCGAGACGGTGGTCGCCGCCGCGGAGTCCGCTTCCGCCGCCGAGGACGTCGCATCGGCCGACGTCACCCCGGCCGAGGAGCCGGTGCCCGCGCCGCGTACGCGCCGTCGTGCGACGCGCAAGGCGACCGCTCCGGCGGGCTCGCCCGAGCCGGCCGAGGACGGCGCCGCTGAGGCCGAGGCGGCTGACGCCGGGGCCACCGGCTCCGAGGCCGCGGAGGAGGCCGCCGCGCCGGCGCGCAAGCGCCGCCGTGCGACCCGCCAGACCTCCGCTCCGGCGGAGGAGGCGGAGACCGCTGTCGCCGCGGAGCCCGTGGCCGCGTCCGACGAGGCGGCCGACGAGGAGCCTGCCGAGTCCGAGGAGGCGGCCGAGGCCGCGGCGCCGGTGCGCAAGCGCCGCCGTGCGACCCGCCAGGCGTCCGCTCCGGCGGGCGCGCCGGAGGAGGTGGCCGAGGTGGCCGCCGTCCCCGCTGAGGAGCCCACCCCGGTGGCCGAGGACGGCGTCGCGCAGGGTGCGGACGCCGATGAGGAGGCCGTGGCGCCGGCTCGCAGGCGCCGTCGTGCGACGCGCAAGGCGACGGCCCCGGCGGGCTCGCCGCAGACCGTCGGCGAGGAGACGGCGGAGGCCGCCACAGCGGACGAAACCGTCGGCGGGGCCGCCGAGCCCACCGAGATCACCGAGACCGCTGACGCCGCCGCCCAGGCCGCGTCCGAGTCCGAGTCCGAGGCGGCGGCGGAGGCCGCGCCGACCGCGCGGCGTACGCGCCGTCGTGCGACGCGCAAGGCCACCGCCCCGGCGGGCTCGCCCGAGTCCGAGTCCGAGCCCGAGGCCCCGGAGGCGGCAGCCGCCGTGGGCAGCGGCGCCGAGGAGACCACTGTGGCCGAGGCATCCGCCGCACCGGCCGACGAGAGCGACGCCGGCAAGAGCGCGAGCAGTGACGCCGCGGAGCAGCCCGCCGAGGCCGCGCCGCGCACCCGTACCCGCCGCCGCGCGGCCCGTGCGGCGACTGCCGCCGCCGAGCCGGCCGAGGCAGCGCCGCAGGCCCCGAGCCCGCAGGCCGAGGCCCCGCAGGCCGCCGACGAGGCCGAGCCGGAGGCTCCGGCCAGGAGGCGCCGGGCCGTACGGCCGCCGACGGCCGTGTTCCAGGCGCCGGTGTTCACCGAGCCGGTGTTCCAGACGCCGGAGAGCGCGGCCCTTGCCGCCGCCGCGGCCGCCGAAGAGGCGGACGAGGCGGATGAGACGGACGAGACGGAGGACGCGGCGGCGTTCGGGACCGCCGAGCCGTCGGCGCCCGCCAGTGGTACGCGCCGCCGTCGCCGTCGCCGCGGCGAGGCGTTCGACGAGCAGGCCGCTCAGGCCGAGGCCGAGGAGACGGCCGAGACCGCCGAGGACGCCGAGCTCGCGGAGGGCGAGCACGGCGACGAGGAGTCGGGCGAGCGCCCGGCCCGCCGCCGGCGCCGTGGCGGCCGTCGCCGCCGCCGGGGCGAGGCCGCGGACATCGAGAGCGCCGAGGGCGAGAACGGCGAGCGCTACGAGGACGAGCACGCCGGCGAGGGCGCGGAGGAGCAGGCCACCGACGAGGCCGGGGCCGAGGAGACCCACGAGGGCGACGAGGCGGCCGGCGCCGCGGGCACCAGCAGCAGCCGTCGCCGCCGGCGCCGCCGTCGGCGCAGCGGGGACGCCCCCGAGGCCGAGTCGGGCGACGACCCGGAGCGTACGGTCGTCAAGATCCGCGAGCCGCGGGAGCGGCGCGCGAAGGAGACCGAGTCCGGCGCCGACGAGGTGCAGTCGATCAAGGGGTCGACGCGGCTCGAGGCGAAGAAGCAGCGCCGTCGCGAGGGCCGTGAGCAGGGCCGCCGCCGGGTGCCGATCATCACGGAGGCCGAGTTCCTGGCCCGCCGCGAGGCGGTCGAGCGGGTGATGGTCGTCCGGCAGAACGGCGAGCGCACCCAGATCGGCGTGCTGGAGGACAACGTCCTCGTCGAGCACTTCGTCAACAAGGAACAGTCGAACAGCTACGTCGGCAACGTCTACCTGGGCAAGGTGCAGAACGTCCTGCCGTCGATGGAGGCCGCCTTCGTCGACATCGGCAAGGGCCGCAACGCCGTCCTCTACGCGGGCGAGGTCAACTTCGAGGCGCTGGGTCTCGCCAACGGCCCGCGCCGCATCGAGACCGCCCTCAAGTCCGGCCAGTCCGTTCTGGTCCAGGTCACCAAGGACCCGATCGGCCACAAGGGCGCCCGGCTGACCAGCCAGGTCTCCCTCCCGGGCCGCTATCTGGTGTACGTGCCCGAGGGCTCGATGACCGGCATCAGCCGCAAGCTGCCGGACACCGAGCGGGCGCGGCTGAAGCAGATCCTCAAGAAGATCGTCCCCGAGGACGCGGGCGTCATCGTCCGCACCGCGGCCGAGGGCGCGAGCGAGGAGGAGCTGTCCCGCGACGTCAAGCGGCTGCAGGCGCAGTGGGAGGAGATCCAGAAGAAGGCGAAGAGCGGTGGCGCCCCCACGCTGCTGTACGGCGAGCCGGACATGACCGTCCGGGTCGTCCGCGACATCTTCAACGAGGACTTCTCCAAGGTCATCGTGAGCGGTGACGGCGCCTGGGAGACGATCCACGGATACGTCTCGCACGTCGCGCCGGACCTCGCGGACCGGTTGCAGAAGTGGACGTCGGACGTCGACGTGTTCGCCACGTACCGGATCGACGAGCAGCTGATGAAGGCGCTGGACCGCAAGGTGTGGCTGCCCAGCGGCGGCTCCCTGGTGATCGACCGGACCGAGGCGATGGTCGTGGTCGACGTCAACACCGGCAAGTTCACCGGCCAGGGCGGCAACCTGGAGGAGACGGTCACCAGGAACAACCTGGAGGCGGCCGAGGAGATCGTGCGCCAGCTGCGGCTGCGCGACCTCGGCGGCATCATCGTGATCGACTTCATCGACATGGTGCTGGAGTCCAACCGGGACCTGGTGCTGCGGCGCCTGCTGGAGTGCCTGGGCCGGGACCGTACGAAGCACCAGGTGGCGGAGGTCACCTCGCTGGGTCTGGTCCAGATGACCCGTAAGCGGGTCGGCCAGGGCCTGCTGGAGTCCTTCTCCGAGCCCTGTGTGCACTGCAACGGCCGTGGTCTGATCGTCCACATGGACCAGCCGACGGCGGTCGGCGGTGGCGGCAAGCGCAAGAAGAAGAAGGCCGCCGCCCACCTGCCCGAGCCCGAGCAGGCCCCGGAGACCGTCGAGGTGGCCGAGGCCGTGGAGGCCGCCGCGGCGGCCGTGGTCGAGGCCGAGCCGGAGACGGTGGCCGAGGCCGCCCACGAGGCCGCCGAGCACAAGACCGTGCCGGAGCCGGTGACCTTCGCCGCCGACGAGGAGCTGTACAGCAGCGCCGCGGAGGCCGAGGCGGCCGCCACGCGTGGCCGTACGCGCCGCCGGGCGACCCGTAAGGTGACGGCCCCCGCGGGCGCCCCGAAGGCCGCGGAGCGGCCGGAGGCGGCCGTGGTGGTCCTGCCGGCAGAGGAGCCGAAGGAAGCCCCGGCGGAGCAGCCGAAGGCCGAGGCCGAGCCGGTCGCGGCGGCGGAGCCGGTGCCCGCGCCGCGTGCGCGCCGCCGGGTGACCCGTAAGGTGACCGCTCCCGCGGGTTCGCCGTCGGGCTCCGAGGAGGCGGCCGTGGTGGTCGTCAGCGCCACTTCCCAGGACCAGGCGCCGGAGCCCGCGGCCGTCGGCGGACCCGAGCCCGAGACGGCGCCCGCGGCCTCCGAGACGGCCCCCGAGGCCGCCGTGGAGCCGGAGGAGGCGGCCGCCCCGGCGCCGGCGAAGAAGACGGCTCGCAAGGCCGCCAAGAAGGCGCCGGCGAAGAAGGCGGCGGCCAAGAAGACGGCCGCGAAGAAGACGACGGCCAAGAAGACCGCCGCCAAGAAGACGACGGCCAAGAAGTCGGCGGCCAAGAAGACCGCGGCGGCGGAGCAGCAGACGCCGTCCTCGGTCTCGGCCTCCACCGACGACTGAGCACGCCGGACCGGGGCCGGGGCGCCCGGGTGTCCACCGCCACACGGTGCACACCCCGCCCCGGCCCCGGTTTGACCCCCTGGTTCCGGCCCCGTAACCTTGACCGTCGGCGTTTGTACGCCAAACCCCTGAGCAAATCCCTCCCGCTCTGTCGGGAGAGGCCGCTCGCCGTTGCCACGTCACCCTCCTGAGGCGATACGAGGCGATCGGTGAACCACGGACCGTGCGGGTCGGTGGGGAGCGGCTGGCATCAGAGGTCCCGATTACTAGCGAGAGAGTGAGAACCGCGTGTACGCAATCGTGCGCACCGGCGGCCGCCAGCAGAAGGTGTCCGTGGGCGACGTCATTGAGGTCGACCGTCTGTCCAGCAGTAAGGTCGGCGACACCGTCGAGCTCTCGACTCTGCTCGTTGTCGACGGCGACGCCGTGACCAGCGACCCGTGGGTGCTGGCCGGGGTGAAGGTTCAGGCCGAGGTCGTGGACCACCACAAGGGCGCCAAGATCGACATCCTGAAGTACAAGAACAAGACCGGCTACCGCAAGCGGATCGGCCACCGTCAGCTGCACACCGCGCTGAAGATCACCAGCATCGACGCGGCTGCGAAGTAAGGGACTGAGGAGAGATGGCACACAAGAAGGGCGCATCGTCCACCCGGAACGGTCGCGACTCCAACGCCCAGCGGCTCGGCGTCAAGCGCTTCGGCGGCCAGGTCGTCAACGCGGGCGAGATCCTGGTCCGTCAGCGCGGCACTCACTTCCACCCGGGCACGGGCGTCGGCCGTGGCGGCGACGACACGCTGTTCGCGCTGGCCGCCGGTGCGGTGCAGTTCGGCACCGCGCGTGGCCGCAAGGTCGTGAACATCGTTCCGGTCGCTGAGTAATCAGCCCGGGGCGACACCACACACCTTTCCGAGGGCGGACCGCTCTTCCCCGTGACGGGGAAGCGGGTCCGCCCTCGGTGCGTTACGCCTAAGACATCCTGTACGTCGTTACTTTGGAGGCACAGCGTCATGACCACCTTCGTGGACCGCGTCGAGCTGCACGTCGCCGCGGGTAACGGAGGCCACGGCTGCGCCTCCGTGCACCGCGAGAAGTTCAAGCCGCTCGGCGGCCCGGACGGCGGCAACGGCGGCCGTGGCGGCGATGTGATCCTGGTCGTCGACCAGTCGGTCACCACGCTGCTCGACTACCACCACAGCCCGCACCGCAAGGCCACCAACGGCAAGCCGGGCGAGGGCGGCAACCGCTCCGGCAAGGACGGCACGGACCTGGTCCTGCCCGTCCCGGACGGCACCGTCGTCCTCGACAAGCAGGGCAACGTCCTGGCCGACCTGGTCGGGCAGGGCACCACCTACATCGCCGCCCAGGGCGGCCGCGGCGGCCTGGGCAACGCCGCCCTGGCCTCGGCCCGCCGCAAGGCCCCCGGCTTCGCGCTGCTGGGCGAGCCGGGCCACGCCGGGGATGTGGTCCTGGAGCTCAAGACGGTGGCGGACGTGGCCCTGGTCGGCTACCCGAGCGCCGGCAAGTCCTCGCTGATCTCGGTGCTCTCGGCCGCCAAGCCGAAGATCGCCGACTATCCCTTCACCACCCTGGTGCCCAACCTCGGCGTGGTGACGGCGGGCTCGACCGTCTACACCATCGCCGATGTGCCGGGCCTGATCCCCGGCGCCAGCCAGGGCAAGGGCCTGGGCCTGGAGTTCCTGCGCCATGTCGAGCGCTGCTCGGTGCTCGTCCACGTCCTGGACACGGCGGCGCTGGAGTCCGAGCGCGACCCGCTGACCGACCTCGACGTCATCGAGGCGGAGCTGAGGGAGTACGGGGGCCTGGAGAACCGGCCGCGGCTGGTCGCCCTCAACAAGGTCGACGTCCCCGACGGGCAGGACCTCGCCGACATCATCCGGCCGGACCTGGAGGCCCGCGGCTACCAGGTCTTCGAGGTGTCGGCGGTCTCCCGGCACGGCCTCAAGGAGCTCTCGTTCGCCCTGGCGAAGATCGTCGCGGACGCGCGGGCGGCCAAGCCCAAGGAGGAGGCGACCCGTATCGTCATCCGGCCGAAGGCCGTGGACGACGCGGGCTTCAAGGTCGTCGTCGAGGACGGCTTCTACCGGGTGCTGGGCGAGAAGCCCGAGCGCTGGGTCCGGCAGACCGACTTCAACAACGACGAGGCCGTCGGCTACCTCGCCGACCGGCTGGCCCGCCTGGGCGTCGAGGAGGAGCTGGTGAAGGCCGGGGCGCGGGCGGGCGACGAGGTCGTCATCGGCGCCATGGACGACGCCGTCGTCTTCGACTGGGAGCCGTCCCTTACGGCCGGCGCGGAGATGCTCGGCCGCCGCGGCGAGGACCACCGCTTCGAGGAGCCCCGCCCGGCCGCCCAGCGCCGCCGTGAGCGCGACGCGGAGCGGGACGAGGCCCAGCACGAGTACGACGCCTTCAAGCCCTTCTAGCGGCGTCTGAGGCCCCGCTACGGCGGTGCGTACGGCGAAGGGCCCCGGGAGAACGCTCCGTTCTCCCGGGGCCCTTCGCCGTACTCGCGGGCGCGGCGGCCGGGTCAGACCGCCGCCGTCTCCTCCGCCTCGGGCGAGCCCGGCTCCAGCTCCGCCTCCTCGGCGGCGTCCCTGGCCTCACGCTGCGCGGGGATCTCGTCCGCCAGACGGGTGGCCATCCGGGCCCGGCGGGCGTCGGCCTTGGCGCACAGGGCCTGGGCGGCCGCGTTGAAGCGCACCAGCGACGGCGGGTCGGACGGGCCCAGCAGATGCACCTTCAGCTCCGCGCGCGCGGCCACGTTGGTGTCCTTCGCCGGGTCGCGGACCGCTTCGAGGAGCGCGGGGATGCCCTTGGCCTTCGGCGTGAGGATGGTCGCGGCGCGCACCGTCGGGAAGCCCGCCTTGAACTCGGCCTCGGACAGCCCGCTGGTGTTCGCCACCGCGTACGGCTTCTCGCTGGTCAGGTAGTCCGAGACCACGCTCGAGACGTCGCTGATCAGCAGGTCCGACTGGTTGAAGCAGGCGAAGATGGCCGGCCGGGGGCCGGTGATGATCTGGTGCTCCCACACCGGCATCGACGCCCAGTAGGCGTTCTCCCAGGCCGTGGTGGCCGCCGCGACGACCGCGGCGCGGTCCTCGCCCGGGGCGCCCTGGAGCTTCATGCGCTCGATCTCGTCCGCGCTGGGGCGGAAGGAGGTGCTGGTGAGGCGGTTCAGCTCAGCGGTGCGGCGGGCCAGCTCGGCGGCGGCCTCCGGGCCGGGCCGGGCGCCGCTCCGCTTGGTGTTGGCCTCGGCGATCATCGCCATGATGCGCTCGTTGGCGCGGCCCGCGCGCGGGTCGACCGAGCCGGTCATCGGGTGCGGCTTGTACAGCAGGCGCACCTTGGGGTCGGCGAGCAGCTCGCGGACGATGTTCTCACCCGCCAGGATGACCGAGGTGTTGCCCGGGTTGCCGTCCCATCCCTCCCAGGTGGGCGCGTACAGCACGGTGGTGAAGTGCTCCGCGCCGGCGCCGCCGAGCGCGCCGGTGGACGCGGCCGCGTAGGGGCGGATCGGGGCCAGCTGCGGGCGGCCGACCTCGGCCACGTCCTTGTCCTCGACGCCGATGTCGGCGAGCTGGTAGCGCTCACGCGCCGCCGGGCCCGCGACCCACACCTCGTCGTACGCCTTGGCGTACGGGTTGCAGCTGGAGAGCTTGTCGCTCTCGCCGTGGTTGATGAAGGCGTGCTTGATCGACGGGATGCGCAGGACCTGCGAGGTCTTGCCGGAGTTCGCCGGGTGGAGCAGCAGCTTGAGCGTGGAGTGCTCGAGCCGCATCAGGTGCGCGACCTTCGGCAGGCACACGATCGGCACGTCCGTCGCGTCGATCTTCTGCACCATGAACCGCTCGCGGAGCACGATGATCGGGTTGCCGTCGAGCGCGGCGAGCGTGGAGAGCCACATGTTCGCCTGGTACGCCGAGGTGGTGCCGCCGGAGAAGTACATGCCCACCGTCGGCTGGTACTCCGCCAGCCACTTGTCCAGCCACTCCAGCGCCTTGGCCTCGCCGACCACGCGCTTGCGCGGCAGCAGCCAGGTGCCCAGGTGGACGGTGCCGGCGACCGCGATCAGCAGCCCGACGGCCACGCCGATCGCGCCCCACAGGGCGTCCTCGGTGCCGGCGGTGACCAGCAGACCCGCGGTGACCGGGAGCGACAGGCGCACCAGCCGGCGGCCGTGCTGGCGGGCGAACAGCCGCGGCGGGGCGTCGGACAGCCGCAGCGCCGACGCGTCGATGTTGCGGGTGACGAACGGCAGCTGGCGGGTGCGGCGGACCACTATGGCCACGGCCTGGCAGGCGAAGTGCGTCACGTAGAAGAGCAGCAGCCCGGCCGTCAGCGGCGCCTGCTCGTGCAGCGGGTCGATGCCCTCTATGCGCAGCAGTCCCACCAGGATGAGCATGTCCCGGAAGAGCTGGCGCACCGTGACGTCGAGGCGGACCTTGCCCAGCAGCGACAGCAGTCCTGGTTGCTTGTGCTGCAGATAGAGATCGAGCGCGAGGCCACCCGCCGAAGCGGCGATCAGGAGGGGCACGTTCGGGAGCACGGCGCCGACGAGCTGTGTGGTGAAGAACACCAGCATCGCGAGCAGCGCAGCCAGCTGTACGGCCCGGCGGGGGGCGATTCCGGCAGAGGGCACGGGTTGAGCTCCTGGCAGGAGAACGAGGGAACTGTATGGGGGGACCCCTGACCGTATGCCGCCGCCAGGCCCGGTGACAATCCGCGCCCGCGCCAACCATCTCGAATCGGGTCCAAAGGATCCGCCCGAGGCCGCCCGGGCGACCGCCGGGCGACCGTAGGGCAACCGGCAGGCGGCCGGGAGGCGACCGCCGGGGGCGTTCGTCGGGCGTTCGCGGGGGCGGTGCGTCCAGGGGCTGAAATAGCCGGGCACTCGGCGCCCCGGCTGACGTACATTGCGCGCTTGTCATGATGAGTGTGGAGAAAGAAGCGCTCTTCAGGGCGCGCACCGACCAGGGGACGAGCAGGGGAGCGGCGTGAGCGAGCAGGACGGGTCGGCGGCGGTACGGGACGAGGTGGCCGCGGCCCGCAGGATCGTGGTCAAGATCGGCTCGTCCTCCCTCACCACCGCGGCGGGAGGCCTGGACGCGGACAGGGTCGACGCGCTGGTGGACGTCCTCGCCAAGTTTCTGGACGGCCCCCGCGACGCGGAGGGCAAGGAGATAGTCCTGGTCTCCTCCGGTGCCATCGCCGCGGGCCTGGCACCGCTGGGGCTCGAGCGGCGCCCGCGCGACCTGGCCCGCCAGCAGGCCGCCGCCAGCGTCGGCCAGGGCCTGCTGGTGGCCCGCTACACCGCCTCCTTCGCGCGCTACGGGCGCCGGGTCGGACAGGTCCTGCTCACCACCGACGACACCAGCCGCCGCGCCCACTACCGCAACGCCACCCGCACCCTGGACCAGCTGCTGGCCATGGGGGCCGTGCCGATCGTCAACGAGAACGACACGGTGGCCACGGACGAGATCCGTTTCGGCGACAACGACCGGCTCGCGGCCCTGGTCGCCCATCTGGTGCGGGCCGACCTGCTGGTGCTGCTCTCCGACGTGGACGGCCTCTACGACGGGGACCCCCGGACCCCCGGCACCTCCCGGATCGCCGAGGTCACCGGCCCCGGGGACCTGGACGGCGTCTCGATCGGCAGCGCCGGCCGCTCCGGGGTGGGCACCGGCGGCATGGTCACCAAGGTCGAGGCGGCCCGTATCGCGGCAGCGGCCGGTGTCCCGGTCGTGCTCACCTCCGCCAGCCGGGCCGGTGACGCCCTGTTGGGCCGCCCCACCGGCACGTTCTTCCACCGCACCGGCCGCCGCTCCGCCGACCGGCTGCTGTGGCTCGCCCACGCCTCCGCCCCGCGCGGGGCGCTCACCCTGGACGACGGGGCGGTGCGGGCCGTGGTGGAGCGCCGCACCTCGCTGCTGCCGGCCGGTATCGCCGCTGTGGAGGGCGAGTTCACCGCGGGGGACCCGGTCGAGCTGCGCGACACCGAGGGGCGGGCCGTCGCCCGGGGGCTGGTCAACTTCGACGCCAAGGAGATCCCCCGGCTGATCGGACGGTCGACGCGCGAGCTGGCCCGCGAGCTGGGCCCGGCGTACGAGCGCGAGGTCGTGCACCGGGACGACCTGGTCGTGTTGCACACGTGACGGACGTCACTCGAGGGAGAGAAAATCCGACAAGTCCGTTCATTCAACGGAGAGCTTCCGGAAAATCGCCACGCGGCCTCCCGCGGGCTGGTCAACTTTGTTGCACGGGGCCGCACCGGCAGTGGGCCCGTACATCGAACCGCGGGTAACCGCAGCACAACACCGGCTCCGCCCGGCGCGTGAGCGGAGCAGCGAGCAACAGGAGGCCGCCGGTGAGACGAGGGCGCTCGGGGGCGCTGCCCAAAGGAGCGGCGGGGCGCACCCTGACCAGTGTCGGGACCATGGGCGCGGGGGTGGGCGAGGCGCCGGAGGCGGTGGACGCGGCGGGCGCGCCCGGCGAGGCCACCCGCATGTGGCATGTCACCCTCAGCCTCTCGGGCGCGGAGGCCCCGCTGCGGGACGTCCGGCAGGCGCTCGAGCGGCTGGCCCATGACCATCCGTTCCTGCTGACCAGCCGCTATGCCAACGATCACGCCGAGATCCGCTACTGGGAACAGGCCCGGGACCTGCATGACGCGGCGGCGGTCGCCCTGCGGCTGTGGGGCGAGCACCGGTCCACGGCCAAGCTGCCGCCCTGGGAGATCGTCGGTCTCGAGGTCATCGACCGGGAGACATACCACCAGCGCGTCGCGGAGGGGTACGGCCCGCCGCCGGCCGCACCGGTGGGGGTGCACCCGTACTGACGGGGCCGACAGGGACTAACAGGGACGGACGGGGACGGACGGGGGCTGACAGCGGCTGACGGGGACGGACGGGGACCGATGGGGGCTGATGCGTCCCGATGAGGCCCAGCCGTTTCCATCGTGAGAATCCCGTCTCGAAAAGCGGGACGGCGGAGGGCATACGGCCGGGCGCTCAGTAGGCTTCATCCCATGACCAGCGCACCCACCTCGCCCCTCACGGACCCCTGGCCGAAGTCCCCGGTCCTCCAGGCCGCCTACCGTGCCCGCGTCGCGGCCACCGACCTCGCCCCGCTGCCGCGCGCGGCCAAGGACGACGCGCTGCTCGCGATGGCCGACGCGCTGGAGGTGCGGACCAAGGAGATCGTCGAGGCCAACGCGGCGGACGTGGAGCGGGCGCGCGAGGCGGGCACCAGCGAGGCGATCATCGACCGGCTCACCCTCACCCCCGAGCGGGTGCGGGCCATCGCCTCGGACGTGCGCGACGTGGCGGCGCTGCCCGACCCGGTCGGCGAGGTGGTGCGCGGCTCGACCCTGCCCAACGGGATCGACCTGCGCCAGGTGCGGGTGCCGCTCGGCGTCGTCGGCATCATCTACGAGGCCCGGCCCAACGTCACGGTGGACGCGGCCGCGCTGTGCCTGAAGTCGGGCAACGCCGTGCTGCTGCGCGGCTCGTCGTCCGCGTACCAGTCCAACGCCGCGCTGGTGAAGGTCCTGCGCGACGCGGTCGGCGGGGCCGGACTGCCCGCGGACGCCGTGCAGTTGGTGCCGGGCGAGAGCCGGGAGTCGGTGGCCGAGCTGATGCGCGCCCGCGGCCTGGTGGACGTGCTGATCCCGCGCGGTGGCGCCTCGCTGATCCGTACGGTCGTCGAGGAGTCGACGGTCCCGGTCATCGAGACCGGCACCGGCAACTGCCATGTGTACGTGGACGCGCAGGCCGACCTCGACATGGCGATCGAGATCCTGGTGAACTCCAAGGCGCAGCGGCCCAGTGTGTGCAACGCCGCCGAGACCCTGCTGGTCCACCAGGACATCGCGGCCGCGTTCCTGCCGCGCGCCCTGGACGCGCTGGCCGAGGCCGGGGTGACGGTGCACGCCGACGAGCGGGTGCTGGCCCTGGCGGAGGGGCTGGAAGGGTCCAAGGCCACGGTCGTCCCGGCGGTGGTGGAGGACTGGGAGACCGAGTACCTGTCGTACGACATCGCCGCGGCCGTCGTGGACTCCCTGGACGCCGCGGTGGCCCACATCCGGCTGTGGTCCTCCGGTCACACCGAGGCGATCGTCACCACCTCCCAGATGGCCGCCCGTCGCTTCACCCAGCTGGTGGACTCGACGACGGTCGCGGTGAACGCCTCCACCCGGTTCACGGACGGCGGCCAGTTCGGGTTCGGCGCCGAGATCGGCATCTCCACGCAGAAGCTGCACGCCCGCGGCCCGATGGGTCTGCCGGAGCTGACCTCGACCAAGTACATCGTCACCGGCGACGGCCACACCCGCTGAGCGGGACTCCCCCCGAGGCGTCCCGTACTGCCGTCATCCCCCGCATGGCGTCCCCCGATCGGGGGACGCCGCGGCCTCTTGGGGGTACGCCGATCGGGTGTATTTCCGCCGCTCCACTCCTGGCTCCTGTTCCCCCGAATAGCATTTCACCCTGCCCAAATTGACCCGTCCGGTCTACTCTGAATGGGTGCCGGACGATGTGGGAGGCAAGCCGTTCCCGGACGGTGACGAGCCCGAAGACCGCGGCCACGGGGAAGCGAACGACGAGTTCGCCACCGTGGTCTTCGACGAGGACTTCGTACGGTCCGCCGCGATTCACGAACCCACCGCCATCGAGCGGATGCTGGCCGCCGCCCAGGCCCGCGCCGACGCCGAGGCGTCCCGCCGCCGCACGGCCGGCGTCTCCCCCGAGGACGAGCTCTACGAGGACGGTTACGGCCCTGACGGCGACGCCGAGTTCGAAGACGGCCGGTACGACGATACCGACGCCGCCTTCGACGCCGACCCGGCCGGCGGATTCGGCCACGGCCGGGACGGCTACGGCCCCTATGGCCCGTACGGCCGGTACGGCAGCGCCGGGCGACCCTACCGCGGCCATGCCCGCTGGCACCGTCCGGTGGCCTGGCTGCTGGCCGTTCTGATGGGCATAGGGGTGGTCGCGCTGGCCTTCACGGCCGTCTACCGCGGCGCCTCCGGCAACCGCCAGGACCCGTCCCCGCCGCCGGCCACCAGCGGCGTCGACGCCACACCCGCCGGCCGGCCGGGCGCCGTGCCCTCGGAGCCGGCGTCATCCGAGTCCGCCGACGCGGGCGAGCCGGCCACCACGGTCACGGCCGTGCCGCGCTCGCCGTAAGCGGAAGTTGTGGAGTATCACCGCGTTTACCGGCGCCCCTCGCGACCTACTCTTGAGATATGACCGGGCGTGGAAACCCTCCTGAGGGGACACCCGAGGGCGTCCCGGGAGGCGGTGACGACGAGTATCGCTCCGTCGTTTTCGACGAGTCGTTCGTCCGTGCTGCCCGGCTTCAGGAATTCTCGGCCCAGGAGCGCATGGGCGAACACGCCAGAGCGGTGCGCAGCCGGCACGCCTGGGCGCGGGCGGGCGGCTCACGCCAGGCCGTCATCCTGGTGCTGCTGATCGCCTTCGCCTTCGCCACCGCCGTCTATCTGGGGGTGCGTCACCCCTACCCGAGCTCCCAGCCGCAGGCCGTCGAGCCGCTGCGCTCCAGCGTGGTGCCGCTCGCGCCGCGCGGTCAGGTGCCCGGCGGGGAGCCCGCGGCCCTGTTCGAGAACAGCCCGGCCGCCGCGTTCGCCACCGGCGCCGCGGGCGTCACCCTGCCCGGTGTGCGGCGCACCCGCAGCTTCTCCGAGAGCCAGGTGATGAGCGCGCTCACCACGGCCAAGGAATACGTCGTCAAGTCGGCCATCGACTCGGACGTGATCACCGGCGGCGAGGTGCGCTCCGTACGGCTGCTGCTCGACCCGGACCAGCTCGACCAGTTCGACCACAGCTTCGAGCACCCGGCCGACGACGGGCGGTACGCGGCCACCGGCTGGCTGAACCGCTTCAACCCGGCCGAGGCGTCGCTGGCCGCGCCCGTGGTCCGCGTCCACGGCACCCTGACGGCCACCGAGCGGACCACCTCGACGCTGGAGGTCACCGCCGACCACACCTTCGTCTACGCCCTGCAGCGGCCCCATGACGGCGGCACCGACCACGCCTCGCTGTTCACCGTGCGGCGCGAGACGCGGTTCCGCTTCGACCGCGGCGATCTGCGCGACCACCACCTGGAGGTGGTGCAGAGCTCCGTGCTGGCGGGCCCGCAGGCGTGCGCCGCTAACGCCGCCGGGTATCTGCGGCCGATGCTGGCCGGGCAGAGCGCCAAGGGCGACGCGCCGACCGGCACGGACCCGTACAGCTCCGGCCGCCCCAAGGCCTCCCTGTGCGGCGTCCTGGCCCCCGGAGCCCTGCCGCGTCTGCCGGGCTCCGGCTCCTGACGCCCGCCGCCCCTTACGGACGTTACGGAAGGTCCGGCCCGGGACCGGACTCGGGCGGGGTGTCGCCACCCGAGTCACCCGAGCCGCCAGAGCCACGCTGACCGCCCTGACCGCCCTGACCGCCCGGGCCGTCCTTGGGCGGCTCCTTGGCGGCCGAGGCGCCGCCGGTGAACTTCTCGCGCAGCTTGCTGCCGAGGTCCCCGGCACCGCCCGCCACATCCCGTACGAACGCCATCAGCGGGTCCTTGCTGCCGCGCACGGACTCCGCGTAGTGGTTCGCCGACTCCTTGAAGGAGTCGCTGACCGAGGTGTTCTTGTCCTCGTCGCGCCGCGGGTAGTGACCGTCCATGATCCGCTGGTAGTCGCGCCCGGCGGCCCACTTCTTCAGCTCGGCGGCGCGCACGGTGGTGAACGGATGGCTGCGCGGCAGCATGTTCAGGATCTTCAGCACGGAGTCCCGCAGATCGCCGCCGGCCTCGTACTCCTCCGCCTGCTCCAGGAAGGCGTCCACATTCATCTCGTGCAGGTGGTGGCCGCCCGCGAGCTTCATCAGCCCGCGCATCGACGCCTTCAGATCCTGCCCGACCAGCAGCCCGGCGCGGTCCGCCGACAGCTCCGACTTGCGGAACCACTCGCGCAGCGCCGTCACCACGGCCATCACCGCGACATTGCCGAGCGGGATCCAGGCGACCTTCATCGCCAGATTGGTCAGGAACAGCAGGATCGTGCGGTAGACCGAGTGCCCGGACAGCGCGTGGCCCACCTCGTGGCCGACGACCGCCCGCATCTCCTCCTCGTCGAGCAGTTCGACCAGGCCGGTGGTCATCACGATGATCGGCTCTTCCATGCCGATGCACATCGCGTTCGGCCGCGGGTCCTGTGTGACGTACATCGCGGGGACCTTGTCCAGGTCCAGGATGTAACAGGCGTCCCGGAGCATGTCGTGCAGATGCGCGAACTGCCGGTCGCTGACCCGCACCGAATCGGACAGGTACAGCAGCCGCAGGCTCCGCTCGGGCAGCAGCCCGCTCATCGCCTTGAAGACCGTGTCGAAACCGGTCAGCTTGCGCAGCGCGACCAGCGCGGACCGGTCCGCCGGGTGTTCGTACGCGCGCGAGGAGATGTCCGGGAACCGCCGCCGCTCACGCCCCGGCAACCGCTCCTGCCCGCCGCCAGGCGTGTTGTCGTCACTCATCTGGCCCCCTCGCTGGACTGCCTGGTCCGTGCGGTCACCAGCCTAGGGCCTGGTGACGGCCTCCGGCCCGGGGAGGGTTAGCGTGGAGGCATGCCCGACTTGACTGGTCTCACAGAAGTGCTCGCCGCCACCTCCAAGCACGAGGGTGGTCCGGGCGCCCTGCTGCGCATCGTCCTGGTGGTGGGCATCGTGGGCGCCGTGCTGCTGGCCTGGTTCCTGTTGCGCGGGTACAAGCAGGACTGAGATCCGGCTCGCATACGATGTGGCGGACGCACTTGCCCGCCTCGATCCGGATAGGTTCTGCCTGCGATGACCGCTCTCAGCACCGCGCACGCCACCCTGACGACTCTCGCCTCCGAGGGTGAGCACGTCGACAACCATCCGAGCATCAGCCCCTTCCTGACCGGCGGCGGTGCCCTGGTGATCCTCCTCCTGCTGCTGTGGGTGACCACGCGCTTCAACCGGGACCGCTGACCGAGGTCACAGTCCCCACGGGTCCCGGCGCCGGGCCGGGCCCAGTAGGGTCTGCTCGCATGGGAGAGCAGATGGGCCACGTCAAGCGGCGGCTCGGGGTGATGGGCGGGACGTTCGATCCGATCCACCATGGCCACCTGGTCGCCGCCAGCGAGGTCGCCTCACAGTTCCACCTCGACGAAGTGGTGTTCGTACCGACCGGGCAGCCGTGGCAGAAGAGCCACAAGAAGGTCTCCCCGGCCGAGGACCGCTATCTGATGACCGTGATCGCGACGGCCTCGAACCCGCAGTTCTCGGTCAGCCGCATCGACATCGACCGGGGCGGCCCCACGTACACCACGGACACGCTGCGCGATCTGCGCGCGTTGAACAGCGACGCGGACCTGTTCTTCATCACCGGCGCGGACGCGCTGGCCCAGATCCTCACCTGGCGGGACGCCGAGGAGCTGTTCTCGCTCGCGCATTTCATCGGGGTGACCAGACCCGGCCACATACTGGCCGATCCGGGGCTGCCGGAGGGCGGGGTGTCGCTGGTCGAGGTGCCGGCGCTGGCGATCTCCTCCTCGGACTGCCGCGCGCGGGTCGCACACGGCGAACCGGTCTGGTATCTGGTGCCCGACGGTGTGGTGCGTTACATCGACAAGCGTGAGCTGTACCGGCACGACTGCTGAAGGGGCACCGGTGAACGACCGACAGGACCCGTACGACCCGTACGCGCGGGATTCCTATCCCCAGGACCCGCAGATCTACGGCTACGACGCCTATGGCCGGCCGGTGTACGAGCCGCAGGACGCGCAGCAGGTCCCCCAGCCACCGCTGGACGGTGCCCCCTACGACCCGTACGCGCAGGGGCAGCCGCAGCAGCAGGAAGGTTACGGCTACGACCCGTACGCCCAGCAGCCGCAGCAGCAGCAGTACGGGCAGCCGCAGCCCCAGTACGACCTGTACGCCGGGCAGCAGCAGTACCCGCACCACTACGACCCCCAGCAGCCGCAGCCCCAGCAGCCCCAGCAGCAGGGCTACGACTACGCCCCGTACGACACCCCCCAGGACACCTCCCACGGCGCGGCCCCCTACGAGACGCCCTACGCCCCCGGCGGGCGCCCCGCCGTCCCCCCGCAGCGCGACCCGGCGGCCCCGGCCCCCGGTGACGCGTACGAGGAGCCACACCCCGCAGAGCGCGAGCAGGCGCCCTCCCGGGCCGACGCCCGCACCGGCGGACAGGCCGGCCGGCAAGCGGACGGGCGCCCCGGCGAGCAGTCCGCCGAGCAGCCCGAGGGCGAGCCGTACCGCACCGAGCAGTTCTCCTTCGTCGAGGAGCCCGACGAGGACTCCGAAGACGTCATCGACTGGCTCAAGTTCGCCGAGACCCGCACCGAGCGGCGCGACGAGCGCAAGCGCAAGGGCCGCAACCGCCTGGTGGCGCTCGTGGTGGTCATGGTCCTGGCGGCGGTGGGCGGGGTCGGTTACCTCTGGTACGCGGGCAAGCTGCCGGGCCTGTCCGACAGCGAGCAGGACCCGGCCGCGGCCGGGGGGCCGCAGAAGCGCGATGTGATCGTGGTCAACCTGCGGGAGACCAAGGGCGGGCGCACCTCCACCGCGCTGCTGGTCGACAACGAGACCACCAAGAGGGGCACCACCGTCCTGCTGCCGAACGCGCTGGCCCTGTCCACCGAGGACGGCGGCTCCACCACGCTCGGCAAGTCGGTGGTCGACGAGGGCTCCGACGCCACCCGTGACTCCCTGAGCACGCTGCTGGGCTCGAAGATCCAGGGCACCTGGCGGCTGGACACCCCGTATCTGGAGAACCTGGTCGAGCTGGTCGGCGGCATCACCCTCGACGCCGACGCCACCGTCCCGGGCGCCGCGAAGGGCGATGACCCGCTGGTCGAGCGGGGCAAACAGCGCGACCTGGGCGGCGAGGCCGCCGTCGCGTACGCCACCTACCGCGGGCAGGGCGAGACGCAGACCAAGCAGCTCGCGCGGTTCGGGCAGGTCATGCACGCGGCGCTGAAGAAGATCTCCAGCGACCCGGACGGCGCCACCACCACCGTGGAGTCGCTGGCCCAGATCCCGGACCCGTCGCTGAGCGAGAAGGAGCTCGGCGCGTCGCTGGCCCGGCTGGCCGAGCAGGCCAAGGGCGGTTCGTACGACACCACCATGCTGCCCGTCCAGCCGGACGGCACGCTCAGCGAGCAGTCCACCGACCGGGTGGTCAAGACCATCCTCGGCGGCGCGGTCAAGAACACCGACCAGGACGCGGCTCCGCGGGTCAGCGTGAAGAACGCGGGCGCGGTGCGGGGCGCGGCCAACGAGGCGCAGGTCGCCCTGGTCAACGGCGGCTTCACGGTCGTCGGAGCCAGCGAGCAGGGCGGTACTCCGCAGACGGCCTCGCAGGTGGTGTACGCGGACGCCAAGCAGGCCACCCAGGCCAAGGAGGTCGCCAGGACGCTCGGGCTCGGCGCGACCGCCGCGAAGAAGGGCAAGGTCGCCTCGAACGCGGACATCACGGTCCTCCTCGGCCCGGACTACAAGCCGAAGAGCTGACCGGGGGCGAGTAGGCCGGACGGGGTGACGGTGGGGCGTGAGACCCTTGGGGTGTCACGTCCCACCGACCGGAAGCCTTGCCTGTGACCGCCACTGACCGCTCCCTCGAGCTCATCAACGCCGCCGCCCAGGCCGCCGCCGACAAGCTCGCGCACGACATCATCGCGTACGACGTCAGCGATGTGCTCTCGATCACCGACGCCTTCCTGCTCGCCTCGGCTCCCAACGACCGCCAGGTCAAGTCCATCGTCGACGAGATCGAGGAGCGGCTGAACAAGGACCTGGGCGCCAAGCCGGTCCGCCGTGAGGGCGACCGCGAGGCCCGCTGGGTCCTGCTGGACTACGTGGACATCGTGGTCCACGTCCAGCACAGCGAGGAGCGCGTCTTCTACGCCCTGGAGCGGCTGTGGAAGGACTGCCCGCAGCTGGAGCTGCCCGCCGACGCCCAGGCCACCCGCGGCAAGGCCGAGGAGTACGCGAAGGCCCAGTCCGCCGACGTCGGGCTCGGCGGAATGGACGGTGAGCTGCGCTGAACGGCTCCGGGAGCGGCCGTGGCCGCCGCATAGTCCTGTGGCGCCACGGCCAGACGGCCTGGAACGTCGAGCGCCGCTTCCAGGGGACCACCGACATCGAGCTGACCGAGACGGGTGTCGTACAGGCGCGCCGCTCGGCGCGCCTGCTGGCCGCGCTGAAGCCGCACGCGATCCTCGCCTCCGACCTCAGCCGCGCCAGGGCGACGGCCGCCGAGCTGGCCGGCGTCACGGGCCTGGAGGTCGGCTACGACGCGGGGCTGCGGGAGAGCTACGCCGGGCAGTGGCAGGGGCTCACCCACGAGGAGATCACGGCGCGGTTCGGCGAGCAGTACGCGGCGTGGAAGCGCGGCGAGCCGGTGCGGCGCGGCGGCGGCGAGCTGGAGACCGAGGTGGCCGACCGGGCCGCCCCGGTCGTGACGGAGGCCGCCGACAAGCTGCCGGACGGCGGCACGCTGGTCGTGGTCAGCCACGGCGGCACGATCCGCACCACCATCGGGCGGCTGCTCGGCCTCGACCCCAATTCCTGGGAGGCGCTCGGCGGGCTGTCCAACTGCTGCTGGTCGGTACTGGGCGACGGGGCGCGCGGCTGGCGGCTCCTGGAGCACAACGCCGGATCGCTGCCGGAGCCGGTGCTCGGCGACGACGACTGAGCGGATTTCCTTTTCCGGCAGGTCACCGGCTAAGCTTCATCTCGTTCCAAGCGCTCCGGCGCGACGGAGCGCGGGGCTATAGCTCAGTTGGTAGAGCGCCTGCATGGCATGCAGGAGGTCAGGAGTTCAATTCTCCTTAGCTCCACAGAAGTTGGGCCATGGCGATCCCGCTTCCCTCACAGGGAGGCGGGATCTTTCGTTTCCGCCTTCGTGCCCCCGTCCGTGGCCGCCACCCGCTCCGCCAGGATCTCGGAGACGCGCCGGGCGTGCCGGGGGCAGCCGATGAGCAGGTCGTCGATCGTGCGCAGCCGGTCCAGGAGCACCCGGCTCTGCTCGTCGCTCGGGGTGTAGACCACGACGCGGCTCTCCGGAGCCCCCTGAATCACCAGGGAGGTCGAGATCAGCCGCAGATCGCCGACCGAGGCGTGGCGCACGAGTTTGATCCGGGAGCCGGGCGGGGCGACATCGCCGCTGTGCCACATCCGGGCGAATTCCTCGCTGAGGCCCAGCAGGCGGTTGATGAAGTCCTCCCAGGCGGGCTCGCCCACATGGCGGCCGTATCCGCCGCGCAGCGTCGCCACCATGAGCGGCAGTTCATTGGCCCGGTTGATGAACATGGAGCAGCAGCCGGGGTGGGAGAACAGCTGCCACAGCGCGTTCCGCTCGGCAGGGGGTGCTACCGCCAGCGACGGGAAGAGGGTCTTGTACGCGGCGTTCAGCGCCAGCAGGTCGTACCGGGCGTTGTAGACCACCGCCGGGAGCGGGTCGATCGCGTCGATGATGCCCTGCACCTCCGGGCTGACCGTCTGCGCCTGGCCCTCCCGATCGGGGGCGTACGGCACCTCGGCGAGGTGGTACAGGTGCTCGCGCTCGGCCTGGTCCAGACGCAGGGTGCGGGCCACGGCGTCCAGCACCTGGGCGCTGACGTTGATCGGGCGGCCCTGCTCCAGCCAGGTGTACCAGGTCACGCCGACCCCGGAGAGCTGGGCGACCTCCTCCCGGCGCAGCCCCGGCGTGCGGCGGCGCAGCCCCGGGGCCATGCCCACGTCGGCGGGCGTCACCCGGGCGCGGCGGGTGCGCAGGAAGGCGGCCAGCTCCGGCCGCCGGCGGTGGGTGCTCACTGCCATCGTCGTCCCCCAAGTCCCCCGTGTCCTGCACGCCCCCCATGTGTCCCATGCCGCCATGGGCGGGGGCCGCGTATGCGCCCCGGATCCACCCGGGGGTCTCCGTCCGCCCCATGGTCCTCGCTGCGGCGGACGGCTGCCAGGTGCTGCCAGTACCAGCATCGACGGGCTCTCGTTACCCGTACCGGCCCGCCTCCAGGCTTCGGTCCATGACACACACCACCCCGACCACCTCGGTGCCGCCCGGCGCGCTCGACGGCACCGGTGGATCCAGTAAAAGCGATGCCACTGACAACCGGCCGCGGCGCCGGGCGCCGGGCCCCGGCCGGGTGCTCGCGATCGTCCTGGCCGGGCAGCTCATGGCGGTCCTCGACGTCTTCATCGTCAACGTCGCCGCACCGGCCCTCAGCGCCGATCTGCATGCCTCGGGCGCCGGGCTGCAGATGGTCGTCGCGGGCTACACGATCTCCTACGCCGTGCTGCTGATCACCGGCGCGCGTCTTGGCGCCCTGATCGGCCACCGGCAGGCGTTCCTCGCCGGGCTCACGGTCTTCACCGCCGCCTCGCTGGCCTGCGGACTGGCCCCCGGGACGGGCGCGCTGATCGCCTTCAGGTTCATCCAGGGCGCGGGCGCGGCGGTGATGCTGCCGCAGGTGCTCAGCCTCATCCAGCGCACGTTCACGGGCGCTTCGCGGGCCCGTGCGCTCGGAGCCTATTCCGCGGTGCTGGCCTCCGGCGCGGCCGTCGGGCAGGTCCTGGGCGGGGCGCTGGTGCAGGCGGATCTGTTCGGGACGAGCTGGCGCCCGGTCTTCCTGGTGAACGTGCCGATCGGCCTCGTGCTGCTGGTCCTGGGGCCGCGCTGGCTGGGCGGCGCCGAGGAGCGGGCGGCGGCGGGCGCGGGCGGCGGCGCGGCGCGGCGGTCCGGGACCCTGGACCTGGCCGGTCTGCTGCTGCTCGCGGCGGCCGTGCTGCTGTTCACCGTGCCGATGGTGCTCGGCCAGGAGCGGGGCTGGCCGCTGTGGGGCTGGGCCATGCTGGGCCTGAGCGCGGTCCTGGCGGCCGTCTTCGCGGTGTACGAGGCCCGGCTGGCCGGGCGTGGCGGGGCACCGCTGATCTCGCCACGGGTGGCGGGGGCGCCGGGCATGCCGCTGGCGATCGTGCGGATCGTCCTGGGGATGGCGGCCAACGGGGGCTTCCTGTTCGTGATGACGCTGCACATGCAGGGCGGGCTCGGCTACAGCGCCCTGCGGGCCGGCTGCACATTCGCGCCCACGGCCGTGGCGTTCGGCCTGGTCGGGCTCAACTGGCAGCGGCTCCCGTCCCGCTGGCACGCCGTCACCGTACCGGCCGGATTCGTGCTGGCGGCCCTCTCGTTCACCGGGGTCGGGCTGGCGCTGCGCGACGGATCCAACGGCGGCGCCTGGCTGTTCGTCGCCCTGGTGGGTGTCGGGATGGGGCTCGCCTTCGCCTACAGCCCCGTGCTGACCCGGACGTTGGCGACCGTCCGGCCGCAGGACGCGGCGGACGCCAGCGGCGTGCTGGTGACATCGGCTCAACTCGGCCTGCTGACCGGCGTCGCCGTCTTCGGCGCGGTCTTCCTGGGCCAGGTGACGGGCGTGGACGCCTCCGCGGACGCTCTGTGGGTGACCTGCCTGGCGCTGGCGGGCGCGGCGCTGTGCGGGGCGATTGTTGGTCTGGTGATGCGTGTGAGGAATCTCCGCTGACCTGGGCGCCTTCCCGTGGCAGAATCGGCGGCCGGAGGGGGATGGGGCGACGAGTCCGAACGGAGGGGACAGTGGGATGCCGAGCAGCATTCTGCGGTGCCCGTCCTGCGGCTCCGGTGAGGTGGCCCAGGTCCTCGGTGACAACGGCGGTGTTTCCTACGTGTGTACGGCCTGCGGCCACAGCTGGAGCTGAGTGAGATTGGGAGCACACAGCCGGAAGTGCGACTGGTGTGGCAGCGGTACGCCGATCGTGCGCGACATGGAACCGCTCAACCCCGACTACCAGTACTGGTGTGTGGAGTGCGCCCGGGCGCTGATCATCAAGGGCGACCCGATCGAGACGTACCGGGAGCTCGAAGGGGAGCCGATCTACGGACGGCTCCTCGACGAGCACTGCACCCTGAAGCGCTTCTACTCCTTCGCGACGGCATAAGGAAACCGATTTGGCAGACGGCCGTGGGGTCCGTGTAATGTAGGCGATGCCGCCGGGGGGACCGGGCGGAGCAGGACCTGGGGCTATAGCTCAGTTGGTAGAGCGCCTGCATGGCATGCAGGAGGTCAGGAGTTCAATTCTCCTTAGCTCCACAGTGTGAATGGGCGGGCCGTCCGATGAGGACGGTCCGCCCATTGTCGTGGGCCCCGGGCCGGTCCGGCGGCGACCTCTGTGCGCGCCATTGGTGCCCTGCGGTAACCTGACCCCATGCGTGCCGTACGCCTTCTGCTTAGCGGGCCGCGCTGATCAGTCCCGACCGGTGAGCCACCTGGTCGGAATCGGCGCGGCGTCCCCTCCTGTGCGAGGGGTCTTTTTGTTTCAGATGCGACTGCGACGAAGAGTCGCCCGGTACCGCAGGCAGAGACGACCGATGGAGCTTTGAGGACCATGAGCGAGACCAATGCCGCCGAGGCGGCCGCGCCGCACCGCTACACCGCCGCGCTGGCCGCCGACATCGAGGCCCGCTGGCAGGACTTTTGGGACGCGAACGGCACGTACGACGCCTCCAACCCGAGCGGTGAGCTGGCCGGGGACCCGGAGGCCGTGGCGCGGCCCAAGAAGTTCATCATGGACATGTTCCCGTACCCCTCCGGCGCGGGCCTGCACGTCGGCCACCCCCTGGGCTATATCGCCACCGACGTCTACGCCCGCTTCCACCGCATGTCGGGCCACAACGTCCTGCACACCCTGGGCTTCGACGCCTTCGGCCTGCCCGCCGAGCAGTACGCCGTACAGACCGGCACCCACCCCCGGGTGAGCACCGAGGCCAACATCGAGAACATGCGGCGCCAGCTGCGCCGCCTGGGCCTGGGCCACGACCCGCGCCGCTCCTTCGCGACGATCGACCCGGACTACTACAAGTGGACCCAGTGGATCTTCCTGCAGATCTTCAACTCCTGGTACGACCAGGAGGCCGGGAAGGCGCGCCCGATCGCCACCCTGGTCGAGCAGTTCGCCTCCGGTGAGCGCACGACCCCGGACGGGCGCCCCTGGGAGGAGCTGACCGCCGCCGAGCGCGCGGACGTCCTGAGCGGCTACCGCCTGGCGTACGCCTCCGACGCGCCCGTCAACTGGTGTCCGGGCCTGGGCACCGTGCTGGCCAACGAGGAGGTCACCGCCGAGGGCCGCTCCGAGCGCGGCAACTTCCCGGTCTTCAAGGCCAACCTGCGCCAGTGGAACATGCGGATCACCGCCTACGCGGACCGGCTGCTGGATGACCTGGAGGCGCTGGACTGGCCCGAGGCCATCAAGCTGCAGCAGCGCAACTGGATCGGGCGGAGCGAGGGCGCCCGGGTGGACTTCCCCGTGGCGGGCCACCCCGACGCCAAGATCACGATCTTCACCACCCGCCAGGACACCCTGTTCGGCGCGACCTATATGGTGCTGGCCCCCGAGCACGGCCTGGTGGACGACATCGTCCCGGCCGCCTGGCCCGAGGGCACGCACGAGGTGTGGACCGGCGGCCACGCCACCCCCGCCGAGGCCGTCGCCGCGTACCGCAAGCAGGCCGCCGCCAAATCCGACGTCGAGCGGCAGGCCGAGGCCAAGGACAAGACCGGCGTCTTCACGGGCGCCTTCGCGGTCAACCCGGTCAGCGGCGAGCGGGTGCCGGTCTTCATCGCCGACTACGTGCTGATGGGCTACGGCACCGGCGCGATCATGGCCGTCCCCGCGCACGACACCCGCGACTTCGCCTTCGCCCGCGCCTTCGAGCTGCCGATGCGCTGTGTCGTCGAGCCCTCCGACGACCGCGGCACCGACCCGTCCACCTGGGACGACGCCTTCAGCTCGTACGACGCGAAGATCATCAACTCGGCGGGCGAGGGCATCTCACTGGACGGCCTGGGCGTCGCCGAGGCCAAGACCCGGATGGCCGAGTGGCTGGCCGCCCGCGGCATCGGCGAGGGCACGGTCAACTTCCGGCTGCGCGACTGGCTGTTCAGCCGCCAGCGCTACTGGGGCGAGCCCTTCCCGATCGTCTACGACGAGGACGGCGTGGCCCACCCGCTGCCCGAGTCGATGCTGCCGCTGGAGCTGCCGGAGGTCGAGGACTACTCGCCGCGCACCTTCGACCCCGACGACGCCGACACCTCCCCGGAGACCCCGCTGTCCCGGAACGAGGACTGGGTCAACGTGGTGCTGGACCTGGGCGACGGCGCCG
This sequence comes from Streptomyces sp. NPDC007917, assembly GCF_042959105.1. NCBI lineage: Bacteria > Bacillati > Actinomycetota > Actinomycetes > Kitasatosporales > Streptomycetaceae > Streptomyces > Streptomyces sp. NPDC007917. Next base: position 440,756 of record NZ_JBIBKK010000006.1, on the reverse strand, counting down.
GACCCAAGCGGTACCGCCGCGAGACCAACACCATGCCCAACTGGGCCGGCTCCTGCTGGTACGAGCTGCGCTACCTGGACCCGCACAACGCCGAGCGGCTGGTCGACCCCGACATCGAGCGGTACTGGATGGGGCCGCGTGAGGGGCAGCCGACCGGCGGCGTCGACCTGTACGTCGGCGGCGCCGAGCACGCCGTGCTGCACCTGCTGTACGCGCGGTTCTGGTCCAAGGTGCTGTACGACCTGGGCCACATCTCCTCGGCCGAGCCGTTCCACAAGCTGTACAACCAGGGCATGATCCAGGCCTATGTCTACCGGGACAGCCGCGGCATCGCGGTCCCGGCGGCGGAGGTCGAGGAGCGGGACGGCGCGTACTACTACCAGGGCGAGAAGGTCACCCGGCTGCTGGGCAAGATGGGCAAGTCCCTGAAGAACGCCGTCACCCCGGACGAGATCTGCACCGAGTACGGGGCCGACACGCTGCGCCTGTACGAGATGGCCATGGGGCCGCTGGACGTGTCGCGGCCCTGGGACACCCGGGCGGTCGTCGGCCAGTACCGGCTGCTGCAGCGCCTGTGGCGCAATGTGGTGGACGAGGCCTCCGGCGAGGTCACCGTCGTGGACGCCGAACCGGACGAGGCGACGCTGCGCGCCCTGCACAAGGCGATCGACGGCGTGCGGCAGGACATGGTGAACCTGCGGTTCAACACCGCCATCGCCAAGATCACCGAGCTGAACAACCACGTCACCAAGGCCCGCGAGGTGCCGCGCCAGGTCGCCGAGGCCCTGGTGCTGCTGATCGCGCCGCTGGCGCCGCACGTCGCCGAGGAGCTGTGGCGCAGGCTGGGCCACGACACGACGGTCGTCCACGAGCCCTTCCCGGTCGCCGACCCGGCGTATGTCGTCGACGAGACCGTGACCTGTGTGGTGCAGGTCAAGGGCAAGGTCAAGGCACGGCTGGAGGTCGCGCCCTCGGTCTCCGAGGAGGAGCTGGAGAAGCTGGCCCTGGGCGACCCGGCGGTGGTGGCCGCGCTGAACGGCGCGGGGATCCGGAAGGTGATCGTGCGGGCGCCGAAGCTGGTGAACATCGTCCCCGCGTGATCGCCTGCTGGCCGCTGATCGCTGATCGCTGATCGCTGATTGCTCCGGGGCGGAGTCGTCAGGGATCCCACCTACGGGTGGGTTGGGGGTTCGCCGGGAACCCCCGACCCACCCGTTGCGTTTACGGTGGGAGGACGACCGATGCCGTCGGCCGGAGCCACCCGGCCCGCCGCCGCGAAGGAGCGCGCATGGAAGCCGTTGTCTGGATCCTGCTGCTTGTCTTCCTGCTCTTCGTCTCGGCGGGGGTCTACGCGAGCGTGCGGGCGGTCAAGGCGGCCAAGCGCGGCATCGACCGCACGGTCAGCCAGGCCCGCCGCACGGTGGAGGACACCAGGCTGCGGGCCAAGCAGTTCGTACAGCCGGGCCCGGCGGGCGAGCTCGCCGAGCTGCGCCTGTCGCTGCGCACCTCGATGCGGGCGACCCATGAGGTGCTGCGGGCGGGGGCGCCCCAAGATCCGTCGCTGTCCGAGGCGTTGGGCCTCTTCGAGCGGCTGAGCGCCCACGGGCGGGAGCTGGACGAGGAGCTGAAGCGACTGGAGCAGGAGCCCGCCAAGGCCCGCCTGGAATCCCGGCTGCCCGAGCTCCGGGAGCGTACGGAGCGGATCACCCGCTCCGCTGACTCGCTCCGCTGGGCGGCGCAGGACCGGGCGCAGCGGTTCGCCCAGGACGACCTGGACGCGCTGGACCGCGAGATCGAGGTCGAGTCGGGCGCGCTGCGGCACTGGGCGCCGGGGACCGCGGCCGGGAACGGGGCGGGGTCTGCCGGTGCCGCGGCCGGGTCCGCCGGGCCTGCCGCGCCCGCGCCCGGACCGGCGTCCTCGGCGGACCGCCCGGCGGCCGGCGGCGAGCCACCCCGGTCCCTCACCGGCCCCGGCCCCACGGCCGGGGCGGACCACTGGTGGCAGAAGGTGGTGTCCCCGGCTGACGCCGCGGGCGCGCGCCGCGAGAACACGACCTGATCACCCGGCGGGGTCGCGCTGTCCGCCCAGGCCATCCCCCGATAACCTCCCAGTCATGTCCCGCCATGTCGCGATCGTGACCGATTCCACGGCGTACCTTCCACAGGAGGCCATGGAGCGGCACCACATCGTCTCGGTGCCGCTGACGGTGGTGCTCGGAGACCGGGCACTGGAGGAGGGGACCGAGATCTCGGCCCGGTCCCTCGCGCAGGCGCTGCAGAAGCGCAGACCGGTGACCACGTCCCGGCCCGGCCCGGCGATGTTCGCGGCCGCCTACCGCGCGGCCGCCGAGGCGGGCGCGACGGGCATCGTCTCCCTCCACCTGTCAGCCGAGTTCTCCGGCACCTACGACGCGGCCGTGCTCGCCGCCCAGGACGCGCCCGTGCCGGTGCGGGTGGTGGACAGCGGGATGGTGGCCATGGCGCTCGGCTTCTGCGCCCTGTCGGCGGCCGAGACCGCGGAGAGCGGCGGCACGCTGGACGAGGCGGTCGCGGCCGCCGAGAAGCGGGCCGAGAGCACCGCCGCCTACTTCTACGTCGACACCCTCGACTATCTGCGCCGCGGCGGGCGCATCGGGGCCGCCCAGGCGCTGCTCGGCTCGGCCCTCGCGGTCAAGCCGCTGCTCCAGCTGGACGAGGGCCGGATCGAGCTGCGGGAGAAGGTGCGCACCGCGTCGAAGGCCATCGCCCGGCTGGAGGAGATCGTGGTGGAGCGGGCCGGCCGGAGCCCCGTGGACATCGCGGTGCAGCACCTGGCCGCGGGCGAGCGGGCAGCGGCCCTCGCGGACCGGCTGCGCGAGCGGGTGCCCGGTCTCGAGGAGCTGTACGTCAGTGAGGTCGGCGCGGTGATCGGCGCCCACACCGGGCCCGGGCTGCTGGGCGCGGTGGTCTCGCCGCGCTAGCGCCGGTCATCGGCGGAGCGGGGAGGGGCGGGGCGTGGCGGGGCGTGGTTGGGTGGGCTCGTCCGGTGCCTGTCCGGGTGACGGAGTTATCCACAACTCGTGGGTTATCCCCGGAAATTGAGGGGCGTCGGCGAGATCGGCCGAGGCGGCCTACCGTCAGGCGCATGGGAGCACACTCACGCACAGTGACCACCAGGCCGGGCTCCGCCCGCCGCCATGACCGCCGCCCACCCTCCGGCCCGGGCCGCCACCTGCTCCGCCGCCGCCCTGGCGCCGGCGCACGCCCGGCAGCGGCCGCGTACCACCGCCAGGCGCGGGCGACCGCGCTCTTCCCCAGCGCACCACGAGTCACCGCCGCGACTCCCCAACCACCTCCGGCGCGCGAAGAACACGCCGGTGCCGGCACGGCGGACGCGGCGGACGCGGCGGACGGCGCCAAGGTGGCCGAGGTGGTTGAGGCAGCCAATGCGGCCGAGGGGGCTGAGGCAGGGAAGGAGGACGCCGGCACCGGCAGCCCGGGCCTGCCGCGCCGCGACCGCGTGCGGCTCGCGCTGAAGGAGCGGCTGCCGCTGTGGCTCCAGCTCCGCTGCGGTATCGAGCTGCGGACCCTGGCCGCGCTGGCCGTCGCGCTGCTCGTCGCGGCAGCCTTCGCGGCGTACCACTTCTTGACCGGCCGGCCGCAGACCGTCGCGGCCCCGGCCCCGGAGCCGCCGCGCCCGGCGGCCTCCGAACCGGCCTCGGCCGCTCCGGCGCCGGGGGAGGGGCCCACGGCCGGGGCGGGACCGGCCCCTGGCGCGGCGAGCTCGGTCGTGGTCGATGTGTCGGGCAAGGTCCGTGATCCGGGGGTGCACCGGCTGCGCTCGGGTTCGAGGGTCGCCGACGCGCTGGAGGCGGCCGGAGGGGCCCGGCCGGGCGCGGACCTCAGCGGGCTGAACCGGGCCCGTGTCCTGGCGGACGGCGAGCAGATCGTGGTCGGCGCGCCTCCTGCCCAGACCCCTCCTGGCAGCGGCCCCGCCGTCACGGCCGAAGCGGGCGGCGCGGCGGGTGGCGCGGGCCCGGCCTCCGCCGGGCCGGTCAGCCTGAACACCGCCACCGCCGACCAACTGGACACCCTCCCCGGGGTCGGCCCCGTGCTGGCCCGGCACATCCTCGACTACCGCACCCAGCACGGCGGATTCCGCTCCGTCGATGAACTCCGCGAAGTCAATGGGATCGGCGACCGCCGGTTCGCCGATCTCCGCCCGCTGGTCCGCCCATGACGCCCCGCCAGGCCCCGCGCCCTCGCGCGCCCGTGCACGTCGAGGCCGCCTCCCCGCGCGGAGCCTCCACCCCACGCCAGGAGGGCCCGGCCGACCTGCGCCTCGTACCGCCCGCCCTCGCGGCCTGGCTCGCGGCGGCCCTCGCCCTCGGAGCGTCCGGCCGCACGGTGGCCCTGGCCTGCGCGGGAGCATGCCTCGCGGCAACCGCCCTGGTGTGGTCCGCCCGCCGCTCCCGGGGCGCCGCGGCCACGCGAGCGGGACCGGCAGGTCCCCGCGAAGCGGGGGCCGTGGGCGTGCCGGGAGGCGGGGCGCCCGGGGGAGGCGGGGCCGTCCTGGGGGCTGTGGCTGACCCGGGGGCGGTGGCCGCTCCGGGAGCCGGGGCGCGGCGGCGGGGGCTTGGGGGGAGCGTGGCCGCGGCGCTGGTGTGCGGGGCCGTGGCGGCCGCTGTCGCCTGGGCACATGCGGCGGACGTACGGCGGGGGCCGGTGCCGTCGCTGGCCCGGGTGTACGCCGGGGCCTCCGTCGAGCTGACCGTCACGGGCGACCCGCGCCTCACCCGTCCCCGGGTCCGGGGAGCCGCGCCCGCGCCCGTGTCCGTGGTGCTGGAGGCGGAGGCCACTCGTGTCGCCGCCGACCGCGGCGGCCCGGCGGCCACCACCCGCGCCCCCGTCCTGGTGATCGTCCATCCACGGCCTCGGCAGCAGGCCGCGTGGCTCCGGCTGCTGCCCTCCACGCGCCTGCGCGTCCACGGCCGCCTCGCCCCGCCGATGCGCGACGGCGACCGCATCGCCGCCGTGGTGCGGGTCTACGGGGGCGGGGCGCCGCGGATCGTGGCGGGGCCCACCGCGGCCCAGCGGGTGGCCGGGCGGTTGCGGGGCGGTCTGCGGGCCGCGACCGACGGGCTGGCCCCGGACGCTCGGGCGCTGCTCCCGGGGCTTGTCGTGGGGGACACCTCACGGGTGCCTGCGGATCTCGACGAGGCGTTCCGGGCAGCCGACATGACGCATCTGCTGGCGGTCAGCGGGAGCAACCTGTCGGTGATCCTCGCGCTGCTCATCGGCCCGCCCCATCTCGCCGCCCGGGCCGAGCGGCGTGGTCTCGCCGCCCGGCTGGGCATCCCGCTGCGGATGACCGCGCTGTTCGGCGGCGGGCTGACGCTCGGCTTCGTCATCGTCTGCAGACCCGACCCCAGCGTGCTGCGCGCCGCCGCGTGCGGGCTGATCACCCTGCTGGCCATCGCCACCGGCCGGCGTCGGTCCCTGCTGCCCGCCCTGGCCGCCGCCGTCCTGGCCCTCGTCCTCTACGACCCCTGGCTGGCGCGGAGCTACGGTTTTCTCCTCTCCGTGCTGGCCACGGGCGCACTGCTCACCCTCGCACCGGGGCTCGGCGCCGCCCTGCGGCGGCGGGGGCTGCCGCCGCGGCCCGCCGAGATGCTGGCGGCGGCCATGGCGGCCCAGGCGGTGTGCGCGCCGGTCGTCGTGGTGCTGGCCGGGCGGGTGAGCCTGGTGGCGATCCCCTGCAATCTGTTCGCCGAGCTCGCGGTGGCTCCCGCCACGGTCCTCGGCTTCGCCGCCCTCGCGGCGGCCCCGCTCGCGTTCCCGGCCGCCGAGTGCCTGGCCTGGCTGGCCGGTTGGCCGGCCGGGTGGATCGCCTCCGTTGCCCGCACGGGCGCGGGGCTGCCGGGGGCGGAGCTGGCCTGGCCGGGCGGCTGGCCCGGCGGGCTGCTGCTGGCCGCCGTCACCGCCGTCGCCGTGTTCACCGGCCGCCGTCTGCTCAGACATCGGCTGCTGTGCGCGCTCTGTGCGCTGCTCCTGCTGCTCGCGCTGATCCGCCCGGCCCCGCTGGTCCGCGTCATCTCGGGCTGGCCGCCGCCGGGTTGGCGGCTGGTGGTCTGCGATGTCGGCCAGGGCGACGCGCTGGTCCTCTCGGCCGGCCCCGGCACGGCCGTCGTCGTGGACACCGGTCCCGAGCCGCGCGCCGTCGACCGCTGTCTGCGGAGGCTGGGCGTGGTCCGTATTCCGCTGCTCGTTCTCACGCACTTCCACGCCGACCATGTGGGAGGGCTGAGCGGCGTGCTGCGCGGCAGGGCGGTGGGCGCGATCGAGACGACGCCCCTGCGGGACCCGCCGGACCAGGCCGAGTCCGTGCGCCGCCGGGCCGGGGCGGCGCATATCCCGATGATCACCGCCGCGCCGGGCGAGCGCCGCCGGGTCGGCTCCCTGTCCTGGGAGGTGTTGTGGCCGCCGCCCGCGGCCGTGCGCTCGGCGGCGGAGCAAGGCGCGCCCGCGCCGCCCGGGGGAGGACAAGGCGTGGCCGTGCCGCCCGTGGAGGGGCCGAACGATGCGAGCGTGACCCTCCTGGTCCGCACAGGGGGCCTGACCTTCCTCCTGCTGGGGGATCTCGAACCGCCCGCACAGAGCGCCCTGTTGGCCGCCCACCCCGCGCTGCCCGAGGTGGACGTCCTCAAGGTCGCCCACCACGGCTCCGCCTACCAGGACCCGGGTTTGCTCCGCCGGGTGAGCCCGCGCCTGGCGCTGATCAGCTGTGGCGCGGAAAACCCGTACGGCCACCCGTCACCCCGAACCGTCAGCGCCCTCCGCGCCCAGGGCGCCGCCGTTCTGCGGACCGACTCCGCCGGTCCGATCGCGATCACCGGCCCGGATCTGCGGGCGGCCGTCAGATGACGCGGGTCGCGCCCGGCGGTGGCGCGCGGCCGCACAGCCCGGGGCTAGTCGGCCTCCAGCCACCCGTCGTACTCGGCCGCGAACGCGTCCAGCGCCGCCGGGTCAAGCGCCTCGGCCGGATCCTCCACGACCACCAGCCACTGCGCGTCCTCCGCGTCGTCCTCGCCGGCCAGCGCGTCCCGGACCAGATGGGGTTCCTCGGCGACGCCGAAGCGGTCGGCCAGGCCCTCGGCCACCTCCTCCGCCGCGTCGCGGTCGGGCAGCACGAGGACATGTCGTACGGGGTCGGGGCGTACATCGGTCACCGGATCATTGTCGGGCATCCGGGGAGCGGGGCTGTCGGGCCTGTCGGCGGGGCGTGGGATGCTGGACGGCGATGGCCAGGAAGACGACGACCGACGATCCGCTCGCCCCCGTGACTCTCGCCGTGGGCCAGGAGGACCTGCTGCTCGACCGTGCCGTGCAGCAGGTGGTGGCGGCGGCCCGGGCCGCCGACCCGGACACCGATGTGCGCGACCTCACTCCGGACGCGCTGCAGCCCGGCACGCTCGCCGAGCTGACGAGCCCGTCCCTGTTCGCCGAGCGCAAGGTCGTGGTGGTGCGCAGCGCACAGGATCTGTCGGCGGACACGATCAAGGACGTGAAGGGGTATCTGAGCGCCCCCGCCGAGGAGATCACCCTCGTGCTGCTGCACGCCGGCGGCGCCAAGGGCAAGGGGCTGCTCGACGCCGCCCGCAAGGCGGGCGCGCGCGAGGTCGCCTGCCCGAAGATGACCAAACCGGCCGACCGGCTGGCCTTTGTGCGGGCGGAGTTCCGGGCCACCGGGCGGTCCGCCACGCCGGAGGCGTGCCAGGCGCTGGTCGACGCCATTGGAAGCGATCTGCGCGAGCTGGCGAGCGCCTGTGCGCAGCTCGTCGCCGATGTGGAGGGCACGATCGACGAGGCCGTCGTCGCCCGGTACTACACGGGCCGTGCCGAGGCGTCCAGTTTCACCGTCGCCGACCGCGCGGTCGAAGGGCGCACCGCCGAGGCCCTGGAGGCGCTGCGCTGGGCCGTGGCCACGGGCGTGGCACCGGTGCTGATCACCAGCGCCCTGGCCCAGGGCGTGCGCGCCATCGGCAAGCTCGCCTCAGCGCCGCGCGGTGCGCGCCCCGGCGATCTGGCGCGTGAGCTCGGCATGCCGCCGTGGAAGATCGACCGGGTGCGGCAGCAGATGCGCGGCTGGTCGGCGGACGGCGTGGCGGTGGCGCTGCGCGCGGTGGCCGAGGCCGACGCGGGGGTCAAGGGCGGCGGTGACGACCCGGAGTACGCGCTGGAGAAGGCGGTGGTCACCATCGCCCGTGCCGCCCGCGCGGGCCGCTAGGCCCTGTCGTCAAAGTCCCGCCTGCCCCACGACGCCTGGCACGCGCCCCCAGCTACCGCTGGGAGGTGCCCCCGCGCTGCGTTGTCGGGATCGCCCCGCCCTGAGCGACCGGACGGGGCCGACGGCCCGTCCAGGCGCCGCTTCGGGCCGATTACTTCTGCAGCTTCTCCAGCGTCCCCTTGGCGCTCTCCTTGAGCATTTCGGTGATCTCGGAGTTGCTCTTGATCGGGCTGTCCGACGAACTCGACGCGTACTGCGACCACGTCGTCTGGTACGTCATCCAGCCGTCGCGCACCCCGAGGATCACATAGGCGCTGGTGTTGCTGGTGCCCTCGTACTCCTGGGCCACCACATACGCCTCGTCGCCGACACCGCTGACCTTGGACACCTTGTAGTGGGTGGAGGAGGTCTTCTGGTTCTTGTACGACATGTAGGTCGCCTTGAACTCGGGCGCGGGGTCCGTCTTCCGGTGCAGATACGCCGTCGTGTAGAGCCAGGCGGAGGAGTAGTCGCCGCTGGACGAGGAGCTGGGCTCGTAGTCGACGTTGCACGTCATCGAGTCCATGGCCGGGTCCTCCGAGCTGCTGTGCTGCGGATTGGCCCCGCTGGTGGAGTCCTTCTCCTTGAAGGAGGCGTTCTCGATGGGGGAGAAGTCGCTGGAGGTGCACAGGTTGCCGGCGTACTGGTAGCTCCCCAGGTCGGCCTTCTTCTCGGTGCTCCCGAAGCCGCCGGTCGAGAAGACCACACCGGCCCATACCGCCGAGGCGACGACCGCCCCGCCCAGGGCCCACACCCAGCCCTTGCCACCGCCCCTGCCACCGGTGCCGCCCGGGCCGGCGGGCGGCATGGGCTGCTGGGTGCCCATCGGGCCGTATCCGGCCCCGGCCGCCGTCTCGGGCGTGGACCAGCCCCCGGCCCCGGGAGGCCCGGGCGGGCCAGGGGGCATCGCGGTGACGGCCGGCATGGCGGGCATCGTCGGCTGCGCGTACGGATACGGCGACTGCTGAGGCGACTGTCCCTGCTGCGGGCCCTGGGCGTAGGGGTTGTGCTGTGGGGCGGGTGCGCCTGGCTGAGGTGGCTGGGGCTGCTGCGGCGGCCCGTACGGGTTGGGAGTCTCCCCCGGTATCGACATGACGTGAACATACCCGATTAAAAGCCAAAAGCCCCATGCTGCCCTGGGGAAAGGGCGAGCGTGGGGCTTTCGGTGAAAGCTGGTGCGCCGCACCCGCGTGGCGAACGCAGGCCGCGTGCGGCGCGGTGCCGCAGTCGTTGCTGTCGGCTGCCGGGGCGGAGCGGGTGAGAGGGACCGCTTGTGTCCGTACCGGTGGGGTGGGGCGGTCAGCCCCTGGGGCCAGCGCGGTGGCCCCGGAGATCAGCCCTGGAGGCCGGCGACCTGGGTGGCCAGGGCCGACTTCTTGTTGGCGGCGGCGTTCTTGTGGATGACGCCCTTGCTGACGGCCTTGTCCAGCTTGCGGGACGCGACGCGGGCGGCGACGGTGGCCTTCTCGGCGTCACCGGCGGCGACGGCCTCGCGGGTCCGACGGATCGCGGTCTTCAGCTCGGACTTGACGGACTTGTTGCGCAGACGCGCCTTCTCGTTCGTCTTGTTCCGCTTGATCTGGGACTTGATGTTCGCCACGTAAAGAGCCTTCGCAGGTTCGTTGGATTTCGCTGTTTCGTTTCGCATCCGGTGTCGCGCGCAAGAGGGGCACGAGACACAGTCGGCCAGGTTACCAGCAGGCTTCACGGCCTCCCAAACCAAGGCTTGAGGGCGTCCGCACCCAAGCCCCGAGGGCGTCCGCACTCAAGCCCCGAGGGCGTCCGCGACCAGGCCCCGAGGGGGTCCGGACAGGGCCCGGAGCCGTACCGAACCCGGACGCGGTCGCCAGTCGTGGGACCATGGACTGACTGACAACACCGAGTCCCGCCTAGACACAGGACCCTGCGTGCCCGCGACCCCTACCAATGTGCCGGAGCCGAGCCGTACCGACCCGGCTCTTATCCGTAACTTCTGCATCATCGCGCACATCGACCACGGCAAGTCGACGCTCGCCGACCGGATGCTCCAGCTGACCGGTGTGGTCGAGCAGCGGCAGATGCGCGCGCAGTACCTCGACCGCATGGACATCGAGCGCGAGCGCGGCATCACGATCAAGTCCCAGGCGGTCCGGCTGCCCTGGGCGCCCACCCAGGGGGATCAGGGCGGGGATGCGGGTGCCACCCACATCCTCAACATGATCGACACCCCTGGCCACGTGGACTTCACCTACGAGGTCTCGCGCTCCCTCGCGGCCTGCGAGGGCTGCATCCTGCTGGTCGACGCGGCCCAGGGCATCGAGGCGCAGACCCTGGCCAACCTCTACCTGGCCCTGGAGAACGACCTCACGATCATCCCGGTCCTCAACAAGATCGACCTCCCGGCCGCCCAGCCCGAGAAGTACGCCGCCGAGCTGGCCCACATCATCGGCTGCGACCCCTCCGATGTGCTCAAGGTCTCCGCCAAGACCGGTGAGGGCGTGGCCGAGCTGCTGAACGAGGTCGTCAGGCTGATCCCGGCCCCGGTGGGCGTCAAGGACGCCCCCGCCCGCGCCATGATCTTCGACTCGGTCTATGACGCGTACCGGGGCGTCGTGACCTACGTCAAGGTCGTCGACGGCACGCTGGGCAAGCGCGAGCGCATCAAGATGATGTCCACCGGCGCCGCCCACGAGCTGCTGGAGATCGGCACCAACTCGCCCGAGATGACCCCCGCCGACGGGCTGTCCGTGGGTGAGGTGGGCTATCTGATCACCGGTGTGAAGGACGTCCGCCAGTCCAAGGTCGGCGACACGATCACCCAGTTCACCCACGGGGCGACCGAGGCGCTGGGCGGCTACAAGGACCCCAAGCCCATGGTCTTCTCCGGGCTGTATCCGCTGGACGGCTCGGACTACCCGGAGCTGCGCGAGGCCCTGGACAAGCTCCAGCTCAACGATGCCGCGCTGGTCTACGAGCCGGAGACGTCGGCGGCCCTCGGCTTCGGCTTCCGCGTCGGCTTCCTCGGCCTGCTGCACCTGGAGGTCATCCGTGAGCGACTGGAGCGCGAATTCGGTCTCGATCTGATCGCGACCGCGCCCAACGTGATCTACCGCGTGGACATGGAGGACGGCTCCGAGCACACGGTCACCAACCCCAGCGAGTTCCCCGTGGGCAAGATCGCCCAGGTGCATGAGCCGGTGGTGCGGGCCACGATCCTGGCCCCGAGCGAGTTCATCGGCGCGATCATGGAGCTGTGCCAGAACCGCCGCGGTGTGATGCTCGGGATGGACTACCTCTCCGAGGACCGGGTCGAGATCCGCTACACCCTTCCGCTCGCCGAGGTGGTCTTCGACTTCTTCGACCAGCTGAAGTCCAAGACCCGCGGCTATGCCTCGCTCGACTACGAGCCCACCGGCGAGCAGGCCTCCGACCTGGTCAAGGTCGACATCCTGCTGCACGGCGACAAGGTCGACGCCTTCTCCGCGATCACCCATAAGGACAAGGCGTACGCGTACGGCGTCCGGCTGGTCGCCAAGCTGCGCGAGCTGATCCCGCGGCAGAACTTCGAGGTGCCGATCCAGGCCGCGATCGGCAGCCGGGTGATCGCCCGCGAGACGGTCCGCGCCATCCGCAAGGACGTCCTGGCCAAGTGCTACGGCGGTGACATCTCCCGGAAACGGAAGCTGCTGGAGAAGCAGAAGGAAGGCAAGAAGCGGATGAAGATGGTCGGCAGCGTGGAGGTCCCGCAGGAGGCCTTCATCGCCGTGCTGTCCTCCGACTCCGAGGGCGACGCGAAAGCGAAGAAGTAGCGCGGCCCGGAGGGCGGTGGGCCCGGCGCGCGGCGCGCCCGGCCCACCGCCCTCTTCACGCGACTTCTTCCCCGTGCTTCCGCACCGGCGCGCCCTAAGTTTCAACAAGGTGGCCGAAGCCCCCTTACGCGGTACGGTTCCGGCCCTTACCCTGATCACTGCTCAAAGGTTACTCGCGAGTCAATAAGCGCGAGGCAAGCACTGAGGCGGGCTCCGGAGGATGCCGTGACCGACACAAAGACCTTGCTCGAGAACCGCCCGCCGTCCCTGGCGACGCACTTCCTCCAGCGCGTCGAGGCGACGCCGGACGCCGAGGCCTACCGCTATCCGGTCCCGCCCGCCTCGGGCGAGGGCCCCGACGACTGGCAGCCCCTGACCTGGCGCGAGACCGCGGACCGGGTCTTCGCCATCGCCGCCGGCCTGATCGACCTCGGCGTCCGCCCCGAGGAGCGGGTGGCGCTGGCCTGCTCCACGCGCATCGAGTGGATCCTGACCGACCTCGGGGTGCTGTGCGCGGGCGCGGCCACCACCACGGTCTACCCGAACACCAACGCCGAGGAGACGGCCTTCATCCTCTCCGACTCCGGCAGCCGGGTGCTGATCGCCGAGGACGCGGCGCAGCTGGCCAAGGCGCGGGAGCAGCGCGAGGAACTTCCCGACCTGGCCCATGTCGTGGTGATCAACGCCGAGGACGCGATCCCCGCCGAGGGCGACCCCGAGGGCTGGGTGCTCTCGCTCGCCGAGCTGGAGAAGCGCGGCACGGCCCATCTCGAGGATCACCCGGACGCGGTGCGCGCGCGCATGGACGCGCTCCGCGCCGACCAGCTGGCCACGCTCATCTACACCTCCGGTACCACCGGACGCCCCAAGGGCGTACGCCTGGCGCATGACACCTGGTCCTACATGGCCATCGTGATCGGCAATCTCGACGGGATCCTCTTCGCCGACGATGTGCAGTACCTGTGGCTGCCGCTGTCGCATGTCTTCGGCAAGGTGCTGACGGCGGGGCAGGTGTACGTCGGGCACACGACGGCCGTGGACGGCCGGCAGGACAAGATCATCGAGAATCTGCCGGTGGTCAGGCCCACCTACATGTGCGCCGTGCCGCGGATCTTCGAGAAGGTCTACAACGGCGTGGCGCAGCGGGCCCGCGCCGGCGGCGCCGCCAAGTACAAGATCTTCCGGTGGGCGGTCGAGGTGGCCCGCGAGTACGCCAAGACCTCCCAGGACAACTTCCGCCGCACCGGCACGGCCTCCGTGCCCATGGGCCTCAAGGCCAAGCACGCCGTCGCCGACAAGCTGGTCTACGCCAAGCTGCGCGAGGCGTTCGGCGGGCGGCTGCGGGCCGCGGTGTCGGGCGCTGCCGCGCTGGCGCCCGACATCGGCTACTTCTTCGCCGGCGCCGGCATCAACATCCTGGAGGGCTACGGGCTCACCGAGACCAGCGGCCCCGGCTTCCTCAACCCGGTGGAGTACCGCACCGGCACGGTGGGCAAGGCGTTCGCGGGTCTTGAGGTGCGGGTGGCCGAGGACGGCGAGATCCTGATGCGCGGGCCGTCCATCATGCAGGGCTACCACGGGCTGCCGGACCTGACCGAGGAGGTGCTGGAGTCCGACGGCTGGTTCCACACCGGCGACATCGGCGAGCTCTCGCCCGACGGCTATCTCACCATCACCGACCGGAAGAAGGACCTGATCAAGACCTCGGGCGGGAAGTACGTCGCGCCGGCCGAGGTCGAGGGCCAGTTCAAGGCGGTGTGCCCGTTCGTCTCCAACATCCTGGTGCACGGCGCGGACCGCAACTACTGCACCGCGCTGATCTCCCTCGACGAACCCACGATCATGGGCTGGGCGCGGGAACACGGCCTGGAGGGCACGCCGTACGCCGAACTGGTGGCCACGGACGAGGTGCGGGAGCTGATCGACGGCTATGTGCGGCGGCTCAACGAGGGGCTGCAGCGCTGGCAGACGATCAAGAAGTTCCGGCTGCTGCCGCGTGACCTGGACGTCGAGCACGGTGAGCTCACGCCGAGCCTGAAGCTGAAGCGACCGGTGGTCGAGCGGGAATACAAGGACCTGCTGGAGGATATGTACACGGGCACGAGGGAAGCCTGAGAGCTCGGGTGGCCCGAAGGTTCGGGGTGGCCTGAAGGTTCGGGGTGGCCTGAAGGTTCGGGGTGGCCTGAAGGTTCGGGCGGCCGGCGAGTTCCCGTGCGCCGGGCATCCCGGGCGGGGTGTCGGGTGGGGCTCATGAGCCGCACGGGGCGTACCATCCGCACAGCTGCCGCAGCTCCGACACACTGTTCACCGGATTTTTCCCCTCATCGCGGCTCACTTGCGTAACTCGGTGCATATGAGGGCGGCATGTCTGCCACTCTGTCGGTGTCGGACTACGGCATGACGCCGGGACTGCTCAGGAGCCGCACAGTGGGGACGCCTTCTTCTGCCACACCTGCTTCTGTCACACCTGATCCGGCGCCGGGGGCAGTGCCGGGCGTAGTGCCCCGCCCCCGGCCCGGATCCGCGCCGGGACCGGCGCTCGTGGCCGTGCCCGGGGCCGTGCCGGCCGCTCGGATCGCCGCCGCGCGCACCAGCCTGCCCGGCAATCCGCTGGCGGCCTCCGCCGCCCGCCGGTTCGCACGCACGGCCCTCGCGGACTGGACCGCGCTCGACTTCCCCGCCGTCGGCCGGATCCCCGACCGGGTCGCGGACGAGGTCGTGCTGCTGATGAGCGAGCTGGTCACCAACGCCGTGGTGCACGCCGGGACGGCGGTTGAGGTGAGCTGTGCGCTGGACGTCTTAACGGGTGACGGGGAAGTGCCCTCCGTGGTCGTGGAGGTGACCGACCATCACCCCACCCGCTTCCTGCGCGGCGAGCCACCCGACGGGGGCGAGGACCCGGGGTGCACCGGACACGGGCTGCGGCTGGTGGCTGAGCTCGCCGAATGCTGGGGCACGGCCTATCGCCGGGACAGCAAGACGGTGTGGTTCCAACTGCCCGTCACCGCGGCCGAGCCCGTCACCCTTCCGGGGGAATCCGTCCCGGGCGGTTCACTGCCCGCCGACCTGCCCACCGCCCCGGGCGGCTCCCCGAAAGACGGCTCCCTCAAGGACGGCTCGTTCAATGACGGCTCCTTCAAGGGCGACGCGTCGAGCGGCGACCCGCTGAACGGCGACTCGCCGCGCGGCGACGCCTACGCCGTCGAACTGCTGGCCCCCGACCCCCGGCGCGTCGGCGTCCGCCCTACCGACGCCGACTGGATCCGGGAGGGCGCGCTGTCCTTCCTCGCCGAGGCGTCCGAGCTGCTGGCCGGGCAGTTCGACGAGGACATGGTGACCTCGCTGGCCGCCCAGCTGCTGGTGCCGCGGTTCGCCGACTGGAGCGCGGTGTGGCTCGACACGGAAGGCGGCCCGCCGCGGCTCGCCCAGGTGTGGCACGCGAGCGAGAGCCGGATCGAAACCCTCCGCCAGGTGCTCGAGAAGGAGCCCCCGGACCTGCCCGCCACCGCGCGCGGCCGGGCCGTGCCCTGGCCGTGGCCCACCGACCCCTCCGCCTACGGGCCCGGCGGCGCGGCCCTGGCCTGCCGCCTGATCGCGGGCGGGCGCACCGTCGGCACGCTGCTGCTCGGCCGGGCCGGGCTGATGCGGGTGCCGGGCGAGGTGGCGGGGCTGGTCGAGGACTTCGCCCGCCGGGTCGCGCTGGCGCTGGCCTCCGCCCGGCAGTACACGCGCCAGGAGACGATCAGCCGCGTGCTGCAGCGCGGGCTGCTGCCGTCCCGTATCGCCCGCATCCCGGGCGTGGAGTCGGCGGTGGTCTACGAGCCGACCGGCGGCACCTCGGCCGGGGGCGACTTCTACGACATCTTCCCCGCCGGGGACGGCCGCTGGGTCTTCGTCCTCGGCGACGTATGCGGCAACGGGCCGGAGGCGGCCGTGGTGACCGGGCTCGTACGGCCCTGGCTGCGGCTGCTGGCGCGCGAGGGGTACGGCGTCGGGGAGGTCCTGGAACGGCTCAACCGGATGCTCGGGGAGGAAGCCGTCGAGGCCGCCGTCGAGGGCGCGGCGGAGGCCGTGGCCGCGGGCGTGGGGCTGCCGGTGGGCGGCGGGGCGTCGCGGTTCCTGTCGCTGCTGTACGGGGAGCTGATGCCGCTCGGCGAGGAAGGCCGGGACGGCATCCGCTGCACGCTCGCCAGCGCGGGGCACCCGCTGCCCCTGGTGCTCCGGCCGGACGGGTCGGTGCGCACCGTCGCCGAGCCGCAGATCCTGCTGGGCGTCGTGGACGACGTCGCGTACGAGAGCGAGACCTTCGAGCTTGCGCCCGAGGAGACGCTGGTGTGCGTGACCGACGGGGTGACGGAGCACAGATCCGGCGCCCGGCAGTTCGACGACGGGGATGGGCTGGCGTCGCTGCTGGGCGACTGCGTGGGGCTGGACGCGGGGGACGTGGCGGAGCGGATCCGCCAGGCGGTGCACGCGTTCGCGGTCGAGCCGCCGGACGACGATCTGGCGATGCTGGTGCTGCGGGCGCGCGAAGATCGCCCGGAGAGGGCCTAAGGGGAATGGCCTAGGGGGCGTCCCGGACGGATCTCTTCCCCGACACGGATCCCTTCCCCGGCGCGCGGCTTCGGCCGCGCGGGGCGCCCCGGGCGCGAGGCGTTCGGCGCGCCGCGCCGATGGCGGACAATGGGGGGCATGCCTTCCGTACTGCCCGATGGCGAGCCCATGCCCGAGGACGGCGCGCTGCCCGCGAGCGCCCTGGCCCAGGCAGCGAACCGGCCGCTCGGGTTCTATCTGCATGTGCCCTACTGCGCGACCCGCTGCGGGTACTGCGACTTCAACACCTACACCGCCACTGAGCTGCGCGGATCCGGCGGCGTGCTCGCCTCCCGCGACAACTACGCCGACATGGTGATCGAGGAGGTCCGCCTCGCCCGCAAGGTGCTGGGGGACGACCCCCGGCCGGTCGAGACCGTGTTCGTCGGGGGCGGTACCCCGACCCTGCTGGCGGCCGCCGATCTCGGGCGGATGCTCGGCGCCATCCGGGACGAGTTCGGATTGGCGGAGGGGGCCGAGGTCACCACCGAGGCGAACCCGGAGTCGGTCGACCCGCGGTATCTGGAGCGGCTGCGGGAGTCCGGGTTCAACCGGGTGTCGTTCGGGATGCAGAGCGCCCGGCAGCACGTCCTGCGCGTACTGGACCGCACCCACACCCCGGGCCGCCCCGAGGCGTGCGTGGCCGAGGCGCGGGCGGCCGGGTTCGACCATGTGAACCTGGACCTGATCTACGGCACGCCGGGGGAGAGCGACGCGGACTGGCGCGCCTCGCTGGAGGCCGCGCTGGGCGCCGGGCCCGACCATGTGTCGGCGTACGCGCTGATCGTCGAGGAGGGCACCCAGCTCGCCCGGCGCATCCGGCGCGGCGAGGTGCCGATGACCGACGACGATGTGCACGCCGACCGGTACCTCATCGCGGAGGAGACGCTGTCGGCGGCCGGGTTCCACTGGTACGAGGTGTCGAACTGGGCCACCTCGGACGCCGGCCGGTGCCGCCACAACGAGCTGTACTGGCGCGGCGCGGACTGGTGGGGCGCCGGCCCCGGCGCGCACAGCCATGTGGGCGGCGTGCGCTGGTGGAACGTGAAGCACCCCGGTGCGTACGCACAGGCCCTGAGCGAGGGCCGGTCCCCGGGAGCGGGCCGTGAGGTGCTGACCGACGAGGAGCGCCGGGTCGAGCGGATCCTGCTGGAGCTGCGGCTCGCGGAGGGCTGCCCGCTGGACCTGCTGGCCCCGGCGGGCGCCGCCGCGGCGGCCAGGGCGCTGGCGGACGGCCTGCTGGAGCCGGAGCCGTACGGCGCGGGCCGGGCGGTGCTCACCCTGCGGGGGCGGCTGCTGGCCGACGCGGTCGTGCGCGACCTGGTGGACTGACGCCCGACCCGAGGCGTGCCTGACGCGCCCCGACAGGCCCTCTTACGGCCCGTCCGGACCGCCCACGGTCACATGGTCGATCAGCTCCTCCACCCGCCCCAGCAGGCTCGGCTCCAGGTCCTTGTACGTGCGGACCGAGGACAGGATCCGCTGCCAGGCCGCCCCCGTGTTCTCGGGCCACCCCAGCGCCCGGCAGACCCCCGTCTTCCAGTCCTGGCCGCGCGGCACCGTCGGCCAGGCGGGAATGCCGACCGAGGAGGGCTTCACGGCCTCCCACACGTCGATGTAGGGGTGCCCGACGACCAGCACGTGCTCCCCGGTGACCTCGGCCGCGATACGGGACTCCTTCGTGCCCGGGACCAGATGGTCGACCAGCACGCCGAGGCGGGCGTCGGGGCCGGGGGAGAAGTCGCGGACGATCGCCGGCAGGTCGTCGATCCCCTCCAGGTACTCCACGACCACGCCCTCGATGCGCAGGTCGTCCCCCCACACCCGCTCGACGAGCTCCGCGTCATGGCGCCCCTCCACGTAGATGCGCCCAGCGCGGGCGACGCGCGCGCGGGCCTGGGGGAGGGAGAGGGAGCCGGAGGCCGTGCGGCGCGGGCCCGTGGGGGCGGCGGCGCGGGGGCGCACCAGGGTGACGACGCGGCCCTCCAGGAGGAAGCCGCGCGGTTCCATGGGGAAGACCCGGTGTTTGCCGAAGCGGTCCTCCAGAGTCACCGTGGGGCCCTGCGCGGTCTTCTCGCAGCGGATCACGGCACCGCAGAACCCGGTGGTGACCTCCTTGACGACCAGGTCGGGCTCGGCCGGCACCTCGGGCGCGGGCGCCTGGCGCTTCCAGGGCGGGGTCAGGTCCGGGTCGTACTGTCGCATCCGAGTGACCCTAGCGCCGACCTCAGGGGGACACGCCGAAGCGAGCCGCGAGTTCGTCGCGCTGCGCCCGGACGAACCGGGCGTCCACGACGGCGCCGTGCCCCGGGACGTACAGCGCGTCCTCGCCGCCGAGGGCGAGCAGCCGGTCCAGGGCGGCCGGCCACTGGCCGGGGATCGCGTCGGCGCCCGCCTGGGGCTGCCCCGACTCCTCGACCAGATCGCCGCAGAAGACCACCTCGGGCTCGCCCGGGGCCCGGCCGGGGACGAGGACGGCCAGGTCGTGAGCGGTGTGGCCGGGGCCCACGTTCGCCAGCAGGACGGGCCGGTCGCCCAGGTCCAGGGTGAGCTCGCCGCACACCAGGTGGTGCGGGCGTACGAGATGGTCGGCGGCCCCGGCGGCGGCGCCGGGGTCCGCGCCGTGGCGCACCGCGTCCTCGCGCAGCGCGTCCCGTTCGCGGCCCAGCAGCTCGTCGAGTCCGGCGGCCCCGTACACCTCGCAGCCCGCGAAGGCGGCGGTGCCGAAGACATGGTCGAAGTGGGGGTGGGTGAGGGCGATGTGAGTGGGCCGGCGGCCGAAGAGCCGGGTGACCTCGCGGCGCACCCAGGCGCCCTCGGCCAGATCGGCGCCGGTGTCCACGACCAGGACGCCGGTCCGGCCGGCGATCGCGCCGACGGTCGCGTCCCAGCCCGGCAGCCGGCACCGGATGACGGACGGCGCGAGATCTTCCCAGCGCGCCTCTTCCCAACGGGTGTCCATACGGAGACGCTAGCTCCAGCGGTGGCAAAGCGGCGGCTCTTGCCCCGGCCACGGCACCCCGCCGTACACTGGCTGAGGGGTTCTGGCACTCGTGACCATTGAGTGCCAGGGGGAAGACCTGATGAGACGGCTGGACTGGAGGTGCGCGCGGTGCTCAGCGAACGCAGACTCGAGGTACTGCGTGCGATCGTCCAGGACTATGTGGGCACGGAGGAGCCGGTCGGCTCCAAGGCGCTCACCGAGCGGCACCGGCTGGGCGTCTCCCCGGCCACGGTGCGCAACGATATGGCGGCCCTGGAGGACGAGGGCTATATCGCCCAGCCGCACACCAGCGCCGGGCGCATCCCCACGGACAAGGGCTACCGGCTGTTCGTCGACAAGCTGGCCGGGGTGAAGCCCCTGTCCACGCCGGAGCGGCGGGCCATCCAGAACTTCCTGGACGGCGCCGTGGACCTCGACGACGTGGTGGGCCGCACGGTCCGGCTGCTCGCGCAGCTGACCCGGCAGGTCGCGGTGGTGCAGTACCCCTCGCTGACCCGCTCGACGGTCCGCCATGTGGAGCTGCTGTCGACGAGCCCGGCGCGCGTGATGCTGGTGCTGATCACCGACACCGGCCGGGTCGAGCAGCGCATGGTGGACTGCCCGACGCCCGTGAGCGAGGAGTCGCTGGCGGACCTGCGGGCCAGGCTGAACAGCCGGGTCGTGGGCCGGCGGTTCGCGGATGTGCCGCAGCTGGTGCAGGACCTGCCCGAGTCCTTCGAGCAGGAGGACCGGGGGTCCGTCTCGACGGTCCTGGCCACCCTGCTGGAGACGCTGGTCGAAGAGACCGAGGAGCGGCTGATGATCGGCGGCACCGCCAATCTCACCCGTTTCGGACACGATTTCCCCCTGACGATCCGGCCCGTGCTCGAAGCGCTCGAGGAGCAGGTCGTGCTCCTCAAGCTGCTCGGCGAGGCGAAGGACTCGGGCATGACCGTACGGATCGGTCATGAGAATGCTCACGAGGGCCTGAATTCCACTTCGGTCGTGGCAGTCGGCTACGGTTCGGGCGACGAGGCGGTCGCCAAACTCGGCGTGGTCGGACCGACCCGCATGGACTACCCCGGAACGATGGGAGCGGTACGCGCAGTGGCACGTTACGTCGGACAGATCCTGGCGGAGTCGTAAGTGGCGACGGACTACTACGCAGTCCTGGGCGTGCGGCGTGATGCCTCGCAGGACGAGATCAAGAAGGCATTCCGCCGGCTCGCGCGCGAGCTGCACCCGGACGTGAATCCGGATCCCAAGACCCAGGAGCGGTTCAAGGAGATCAACGCCGCCTACGAGGTCTTGTCCGATCCCCAGAAGAAGCAGGTCTACGACCTGGGCGGGGACCCGCTGTCCGCCGCGGGCGGCGGGGGCGGCGCGGGCGGCTTCGGCGCCGGCTTCGGCAACTTCTCCGACATCATGGACGCCTTCTTCGGCACCGCGTCCCAGCGCGGCCCGCGGTCCAGGACCCGGCGCGGCCAGGACGCCATGATCCGCCTCGATGTGGAGCTGACCGAGGCGGCCTTCGGGACCACCAAGGACATCCAGGTCGACACCGCGGTCGTCTGTACGACGTGCAGCGGCGAGGGCGCGGCGCCCGGCACCACGGCGCAGACCTGTGACATGTGCCGGGGCCGTGGCGAGGTGTCCCAGGTGACCCGGTCCTTCCTCGGCCAGGTCATGACCTCCCGGCCCTGCCCGCAGTGCCAGGGCTTCGGCACCGTGGTGCCGACGCCGTGCCCGGAGTGCGCGGGCGACGGGCGGATCCGCTCGCGCCGGACGCTGACCGTGAAGATCCCGGCCGGCGTGGACAACGGCACCCGGATCCAGCTCGCCGGCGAGGGCGAGGTCGGCCCGGGCGGCGGCCCGGCGGGCGATCTGTACGTGGAGATCCACGAGGTCCCGCACCCGGTCTTCCAGCGCCGGGGCGACGATCTGCACTGCACTGTGACCATCCCGATGACGGCGGCGGCCCTGGGCACGAAGGTGCCCCTGGAGACGCTCGACGGCCTGGAGGAGGTCGACATCCGGCCCGGCACCCAGTCCGGCCAGTCGATCCCGCTCCACCAGCGCGGCGTGACCCACCTGCGCGGCGGCGGCCGAGGCGACCTGATCGTCCACGTCGAGGTGCAGACCCCGGCCAAGCTCGACCCGGAGCAGGAGGAGCTGCTGCGCCGGCTGGCCAAGCTGCGGGGCGAGGAACGGCCGATGGGCGAATTCAAGCCAGGGCAGCAGGGGTTGTTCTCGCGGCTGAAGGATGCGTTCAACGGACGGTAGAGCCCTCAGGGGCCCCGAGCCGAGTACTGATCCACGCGGAGGACATGACACGATGTCGCCATGTCCTCCGCGCTGACCGATCTCTTTCGGTACCCGATCGTGCAGGCCCCGATGGCGGGTGGGGCCTCCTGCCCGCAGTTGGCTGTCACCGTCTCCGAGGCCGGCGGCCTCGGGTTCCTCGCCGCCGGCTACAAGACGCCGGAGGCGATGTACGAGGAGATCAAGCAGGTGCGGGGGCAGACCGGCCGGCCCTTCGGCGTGAACCTGTTCATGCCGCAGCCGCTCACCGCCGACCCCGCCGCCGTGGAGGTCTACCGCGAGCAGCTCGCCGGGGAGGCGGCCTGGTACGACACCCCGCTGGGCGACCCCGACTCGGGCTCCGACGACGCGTACGACGCCAAGCTGGCGATACTCCTCGACGACCCGGTCCCGGTCGTCTCGTTCACCTTCGGCTGTCCCACCCGCGCCGTTCTCGACGCGTTCGGGAAGGCCGGGACGCGGACGGTGGTGACCGTCACCTCGCCCGCCGAGGCGCAGGCCGCCCAGTGGGCGGGCGCCGACGCCGTATGCGTGCAGGGCGTCGAGGCGGGCGGCCACCAGGGCACCCACCGCGACGACCCGCGCGCCGACGGGACGGGCGCCGGGCTGGGGCTGCTGTCGCTGGTCGCGCTGGTCCGGGAGGTCGTGCAGATTCCGGTCATCGCGGCGGGCGGGCTGATGCGCGGCTCGCAGATCGCCGGGGTGCTGGCGGCGGGCGCGGTCGCGGCCCAGCTGGGGACCGCGTTCCTGGTCTGCCCCGAGTCGGGGGCCAACACCCTGCACAAGAAGGCCATGACCGACCCGGTGTTCGGCCGTACGGAGCTGACCCGCGCCTTCTCCGGGCGCCCCGCGCGCGGGCTGGTCAACCGCTTCATGCGCGAGCACGGCCGGTACGCCCCGGCCGCCTACCCCCAGGTGCACCACCTCACCTCGGGGCTGCGGAAGGCGGCGGCGAAGGCCGGCGATCCGCAGGGCATGGCGCTGTGGGCGGGGCAGGGGCACCGGCTGGCCCGGGAGCTGCCCGCCGCGCGGCTGGTGGAGACGCTGGCAGCCGAACTGGACGCGGCACGTGAGGGTTTGGGCGTCGGGCGGGACAGAGGTGCGGTGTCGTGACCGCTCCTGTCTTCCTGGCCGACTCCCTCGCGGGGGCGGCCGTGGGGGCGCGGCTGACGCTCGAGGGGCCGGAGGGCCGGCATGCCGTGTCGGTGCGCCGGCTGCGCGTGGGCGAGCCGGTGGTGCTGACGGACGGGGCCGGTACGGGCGCTTTCGGCGCCGTGGCGGCCGTCGAGGGCAAGGACCGGCTGCTGGTGGAGGTGGCCGAGGTACGTCATGAGGCGCCGCCGAGCCCGCGGATCACCGTCGTCCAGGCGCTGCCGAAGGGGGACCGCGGCGAACTGGCCGTGGAGACCATGACGGAGACGGGCGTGGACGCCATCGTGCCCTGGACGGCGGCGCGTTGTGTCACCCAGTGGAAGGGCGAGCGCGGCCTGAAGGCGCTGGGCAAGTGGCGTTCGACGGCCCGGGAGGCGGGCAAGCAGTCGCGTCGGCTCCTCTTCCCCGAGGTGACGGACGCGATGACGACCCGCCAGGTTGCCCGTCTTCTGGCCGAGTCCGACTTCGCGGCCGTCCTGCACGAGGAGGGCGGGGAGCCGCTGGCGACGGCGCCGCTGCCCGCCGGGGGGAGCGTCGCGCTGGTGGTGGGCCCCGAAGGGGGTGTGTCGCCCGAGGAGTTGGCTGCCTTCGCCGAGGCCGGGGCGCGCCCGTACCGCCTGGGCCCGACCGTGCTGCGCACCTCCACGGCCGGAACGGCGGCGGCCGCGCTGCTGTTGGGGCGCACGGGCCGCTGGAGCTGACGCCCCACCGCCACCCGGATGCCCCCGACTGCCCCCGCGCGCCCGGCGGATCATGTGGCCGAGTGTGCCCTTCCGGATTCCCCCGCTCCGGTGGGAACCTCTCCCTATGGGGGCAATGAGGCATCAAAGGAACGCGCTCTTGGCGGTGGTGGCGGCGGCCCTGGCGGCCGTCGCGGTGACGGCGTGCGAGCCCAGGGACAAGACGGGGCTCAGCGCCATCGGGGTGGCGGTCACCACGGACCGGGTCAGCACGCGCGCGCTCGAAAAGGGCGGCATAGACGTGCGCTGGATGACCTGCAACGCGGATGTGAAGGGCAAGCACACGTCCGGCCCGTCGCGGGACGCGAAGGCCTCCGTCCACTGCCGGGGCGAGACCAAGGACGACCGCACCATCAAGGTCAGCGGCACCGTCACCTACGAGCGCAAGAACATCTGCGTACGGGGCGATCTGACCGCCAAGGTGGACGGCCACCAGGTCTTCCGGGCGAATGTGATCGGCGACTGCAACGCACGGAAGACGGCGCATCCCAAGCCGTCCCGGAAGACCGTCCACCCGTGGGACCGGCGGACCACGGCGGCCAGCGACAAAGGCAGCGACAGAGGCAGCGACAGGGACAGCGGCAAGTAGGAGGCGGCCGACGGGCGGGCGCCGGGAAGCGGCCGGCCGAGAGGCGGCCGCAGCCGGCGCACCGCTCCCGCTCCACGGCGGCGGACCACCCCGTGGTTTCGGCGCGCGCCCTCCGGGCGTCCCGGTAGCATCCGGTTCCGTACCAGCCGACGTTGCGTAAGGAGCCACCGGTGGCGGGAGAACCGCAGGCCGACTGCCTGTTCTGCAAAATCGTCTCGAAGGAGGTGCCGGCGACCGTCGTCCGCGAGACCGGGACGACCCTCGCCTTCCGGGACATCAATCCCCAGGCGCCGACCCACGTCCTGGTGATCCCCAAGGTCCACTACCCGGACGCCGCCTCCCTCGCGGACGCGGAGCCGCAGGTCGCCGCCGACATACTGCGCGAGGCGGGCGCGGTCGCCGCCGACGAGTCGATCGACGGCACCGGCTTCCGCGTCATCTTCAACACCGGCTCGGGCGCGGGGCAGACCGTCTTCCACGCGCACGCCCACGTCCTGGGCGGCCGCGGCTTCAACTGGCCCCCCGGGTAGTCCCGTTGTCCGTACGTGAACTGGTCGTCCTGGGCACCGCGAGCCAGGTGCCGACCCGGCACCGCAACCACAACGGCTATCTGCTGCGCTGGGACGGCGAGGGCATCCTCTTCGACCCCGGCGAGGGCACCCAGCGGCAGATGCTGCGGGCGGGGGTCGCGGCCCATGACATCAACCGGATCTGTGTCACGCACTTCCACGGGGACCACTCGCTGGGTCTTGCCGGGGTCGTCCAGCGGATCAACCTGGACCGGGTGCCGCACCCGGTGACCGCGCATTACCCGGCGAGCGGACAGCGCTTCTTCGAGCGGCTGCGGTACGCGACCGCGTACCGCGAGACCGTGCCGCTGGCCGAGGCGCCGGTGTCCGGCCGGGGCGGGGTCCTGACGCGGACCGCCGGGTACACGCTGGAGGCGCGCAGGCTCTCCCACCCGGTCGAGTCCTACGGCTACCGGCTGATCGAGCCCGACGGCCGCCGGATGCTGCCCGAGCGGCTGGCGGCGCACGGCATCCGCGGGCCGGAGGTCGGCCGGCTGCAGCGCGAAGGGGCGCTGGAGCGGGAGGGGCGCACGGTCACGCTGGAGGAGGTCAGCGAGGTGCGGCGCGGACAGCGCTTCGCCTTCGTCATGGACACCCGGCTGTGCGAGGGCGCCTACGACCTCGCCCAGGGCTGCGACCTGCTGGTGATCGAGTCGACCTTCCTGGACGAGGACGAGCCGCTGGCGGTCGAGTACGGGCATCTCACGGCAGGCCAGGCGGCGCGGCTGGCCGCGGAGGCGGGGGTGCGGCACCTGGTGCTGACCCACTTCTCCCAGCGGTACGGCGACCCCTCCGACTTCGAGCGCCAGGCGCGGGCGGCGGGCTTCGAGGGCGAGCTCACGGTGGCGCAGGACCTGATGAGCGTGGCGCTGCCCAAGCGGCGCTGAGCGCCCGCTCACGCTCGGGCCCCGCCGCTGTCGGTGCCATCGTGCACACTGGCCGCAGCCGCACTGATCCACGACATTTCGCTGAACGAGATTCATTGAACGGGACCGGCGACGAGGCCGGTCCAATCTGGGAGCGCACGGTGACCACAGACCACGGCCAGCCGCTCGCGGCGGCGTACCCGGCGGAGTACCCCCTGCTCGACCCGCTCGCGGCCGTCCGCAGACCCGGTGACCCGGCCTGTGACGTCTATCTCACCGGCACGGTCTTCCTGGACATCATCTTCACCGGCCTGGACTCCGCCCCCGTGCGCGGCACCGAGTCCTGGGCCCGCGGTATGGGCTCCAGCCCCGGCGGGGTGGCCAACATGGCCACGGCCCTGGCCCGCCTCGGCCTGCGCACCTCCCTCGCCGCCGCCTTCGGGGACGACATGTACGGGGACTACTGCCGCGACGCCCTGGACCGCGGCGAGGGCATCGACCTGTCGCTGTCCCGTACGGTGCGCGGCTGGCACTCCCCGGTGACCGTGTCCATGGCCTACGAGGGCGAGCGCACGATGGTCTCCCACGGCCACGAGGCGCCGCCGCCCGAGGAGCCCGCCCCCAGCTGCCCGCCCCCGGCGCGCGCCGCCATCGCCTCCCTGGTCCCGGGGAACCGCGAGGAGTGGGTCACCCAGGCCGTCGGCCACGGCAGCATGGTCTTCGCGGACGTCGGCTGGGATGACACCGGCCGCTGGGACCCGGCCGACCTCGCCGATCTCGAGCACTGCGAGGCCTTCCTGCCCAACGCGGCCGAGGCGATGCGGTACACCCGCACCGAGTGCCCGCGCGCCGCCGCCCGCGCGCTCGCCGACAAGGTGCCGCTCGCGGTCGTCACCCTCGGCGCCGAGGGGGCGTACGCGGTGGACGGGCGCACCGGAGAGACCGCCGAGGTGCCGGCGATCGCCGTGGAGGCCCTGGACCCGACCGGCGCGGGCGATGTGTTCGTGGCGGGCTTCGTCACCGGCACCCTCGCCCAGTGGCCGCTCGCCGACCGGCTGGCCTTCGCGGGCCTGAGCGCCGCGCTGTCCGTGCAGGAGTTCGGCGGCTCGCTGTCGGCGCCCGGCTGGGTGGAGATCGCCGCCTGGTGGCAGCACGCGAAGTCGTACGACGACCAGGACCCCTCCGCGCTGCGCCGTTACGCCTTCCTGGACCGGATCCTCCCGGCGGCCGCCCGCCCCTGGCCGCTGCGCCGGGCGGTGCCGACGATCGGCTTCCGGCAGGCGTGAAGCGGGGGTGAGGCAGGGGTGACGGGGGAGGGTCCGCTGTGGACTAAAAGCACTCGGGTCTTGTCAGTGCTCCGTCGTACCCTTGTACTCGAGGTTGTCGAGCAACGAGAACCCCGTAAGAGGAGGTAGGAGCAGGCCTCAGAGCCGGCCCATGACGCAACCAACCACAGCACGCCAGGCGCATGCGCAGTTCACGGTTCCGAACAAGCACCCGATGGTCATGGTGCTGGGATCGGGCGATTCGCTGCTGCGCGTCATTGAGAAGGCCTTTCCGGCGACCGACATCCACGTGCGGGGCAATGAAGTCAGCGCGACCGGTGATCCGCGGGAAGTGGCCCTCATCCAGCGCCTGTTCGACGAGATGATGCTGGTGCTCCGCACCGGTCAACCGATGACAGAGGACGCGGTGGAGCGCTCGATCGCCATGCTGCGCGCGGCGGAGGACGGCGAGAGCGCGGTGGAGACCCCGGCCGAGGTGCTCACCCAGAACATCCTCTCCAACCGCGGCCGCACCATCCGCCCCAAGACCCTCAACCAGAAGCGTTACGTCGACGCCATCGACAAGCACACCGTCGTCTTCGGCATCGGCCCGGCCGGCACCGGCAAGACGTATCTGGCCATGGCCAAGGCGGTCCAGGCCCTGCAGTCCAAGCAGGTCACCCGGATCATCCTGACCCGGCCGGCGGTCGAGGCGGGCGAGCGGCTCGGCTTCCTGCCCGGCACGCTCTACGAGAAGATCGACCCGTATCTGCGTCCGCTGTACGACGCGCTGCACGACATGCTCGACCCCGACTCCATCCCGCGTCTGATGGCCGCGGGCACGATCGAGGTCGCGCCGCTGGCGTACATGCGCGGCCGCACGCTCAATGACGCGTTCATCATCCTCGACGAGGCCCAGAACACGAACCCCGAGCAGATGAAGATGTTCCTCACCAGGCTCGGCTTCGACTCCAAGATAGTGATCACGGGTGACATCACCCAGGTCGACCTCCCGGGCGGGACCAAGAGCGGTCTGCGCCAGGTGCAGGAGATCCTGGAGGGTGTCGAGGATGTGCACTTCTCCCGGCTCACCAGCACCGACGTGGTCCGCCACAAGCTGGTCGGCCGCATTGTGGACGCGTACGAGCTGTACGACAGCCGGAACGGAAAGTAAAACAACACTCTCATGGCGATCGACGTCAACAACGAATCCGGCACGGAGATCGACGAGCGGGCGGTGCTGGATGTCGCCCGCTACGCCTTGGCCCGGATGCGTATCCACCCGCTCTCCGAGCTCTCGGTGATCGTCGTCGACGCCGACGCCATGGAGCAGCTCCACATCCAGTGGATGGACCTGCCGGGGCCCACCGATGTCATGTCCTTCCCCATGGACGAGCTGCGCCCGCCCGCCAAGGACGACGAGGAGCCCCCGCAGGGCCTCCTCGGGGACATCGTGCTCTGCCCCGAGGTGGCCAAGAAGCAGGGCGAGGAGGCGCCGACCGGACACTCCATGGACGAGGAGCTGCAGCTCCTGACCGTCCACGGCGTCCTCCACCTCCTCGGCTACGACCACGAGGAGCCGGACGAGCGGGCCGAGATGTTCGGCCTCCAGGCGGCCATCGTCGACGGCTGGCGCGCCGAGCGCGGTATGACCGGCCCCTCTCCGGCCCCCACGACCCGATGACCGGCCGACTGATCACAGCCGCCGTCCTGCTGGTGGTGGTCGCCTGGCTCGCGGCCTGCGCCGAGGCCGGCCTGGCCCGTACCACCCGCTTCCGCGCCGAGGAGGCCGTGCGGGCCGGGCGGCGCGGCAGCGCGAAGCTGATGCAGGTCGCCGAGGACCCCACCCGCTATCTGAACGTCGCGCTGCTGGTGCGGGTCGCCTGCGAGATGGCGGCCGGCGCGGTCGTCACCTACGCGTGTCTGCGCGAGTTCGACGAGACATGGAAGGCGCTGACCCTCGCGATCGGCGTGATGGTCCTCGTCTCGTACGTGGCCGTCGGCGTCTCGCCGCGCACCATCGGCGCCCAGCACCCGCTGAACACCGCGACCGCCGCCGCGTATGTCCTGCTGCCCCTGGCCCGCGTCATGGGCCCCATCCCGCCGCTGCTGATCCTCATCGGTAACGCGCTGACTCCTGGCAAGGGCTTCCGCAAGGGCCCCTTCGCCTCCGAGGCCGAGCTGCGCGCCCTGGTGGACCTCGCGGAGAAGGAGTCGCTGATCGAGGACGAGGAGCGGCGCATGGTGCACTCCGTCTTCGAGCTCGGCGACACACTGGTGCGCGAGGTGATGGTGCCGCGCACCGACCTCGTCGCCATCGAGCGCTTCAAGACCATCCGACAGGCCCTGACCCTCGCGCTGCGCTCCGGCTTCTCCCGGATCCCGGTCACCGGCGAGAACGAGGACGACATCGTCGGCATCGTCTACCTCAAGGACCTGGCCCGCAAGACGCACATCAACCGAGAGGCCGAGTCCGAGCTGGTCTCCACCGCCATGCGGCCCGCCGCCTTCGTGCCCGACACCAAGAACGCGGGCGATCTGCTGCGCGAGATGCAGCAGGAGCGCAACCACGTCGCGGTCGTCGTCGACGAGTACGGCGGCACGGCGGGGATCGTCACCATCGAGGACATCCTCGAGGAGATCGTCGGCGAGATCACCGACGAGTACGACCGTGAGCTGCCGCCGATCCAGGACCTGGGCGACGGCACCCACCGGGTCACCGCCCGGCTCGGCCTGGACGACCTCGGCGAGCTGTACGGGACGGACCTGGACGACGAGGACGTCGAGACGGTCGGCGGGCTGCTGGCCAAGTCGCTGGGGCGGGTGCCGATCGCGGGCGCCACGGCGGAGGTCGCGGTCGAGGACGGCGGCCCGGACTCCGACCTCA
The DNA here is from genome assembly GCF_042959105.1 of Streptomyces sp. NPDC007917. NCBI lineage: Bacteria > Bacillati > Actinomycetota > Actinomycetes > Kitasatosporales > Streptomycetaceae > Streptomyces > Streptomyces sp. NPDC007917. Next base: position 410,697 of record NZ_JBIBKK010000006.1, on the reverse strand, counting down.
AGGCCCTTCGGCTGACCGCCGAGTCCCCGGCCGGGCGGCGCAACCGTATCGTCACGGTCCTGGTCGAGCCGGTCCGCGCGACGGCGGAGACCGAACCCGAGGACCAGTGACGTCGCGGTGAGTTCGGGACGGCGACAGCGCCGAGGCCACGGCGTGCCGCCGTCCCGAACTCACCACAGGTCCAGGCCGGTGCCCGCCCCGCCTATGCTCGTCCGCATGAGCGAAGCCGCACCCCTGGACCCCGAAGACCGCAAGATCATCACCCTCGCCCGCTCCGCGCGAGCCCGCAACGGCGTGCCCGAGGGCGCCGCCGTACGCGACGAGACGGGCCGTACCTATGTCGCCGGCACCGTCGACCTCCCCTCGCTCCCGCTGAGCGCGCTGCGGACCGCCGTCGCCATGGCGGTGGCCAGCGGCGCGAAGTCCCTGGAGGCGGCGGCCGTCGTGACCGAGGCCGAGACCCTGCCGGAGGAGGACCGCGCGGCCGTACGGGACCTGGGCGGGGAGGGCACCCCGGTGCTGCTGGCGGGCCCCGACGGCGGGCTGCGCACCACGCTCCAGGCCTGAACGGCCCGCAGGCGCGGACCGGACCGCCCGCGCAGTGCGGCCGCCCGGGCAGTGCGGTCGGCGAGGGCCGGGGCATCGGGGACAATGGGCGCCATGAGTGCCGCTACGTCCCCCTCCCAGCCCGAGCCGCGGTCGACCGCGCACCGCGCGGGCTTCGCCTGCTTCGTGGGCCGCCCCAACGCGGGCAAGTCGACCCTGACCAACGCACTGGTGGGGACGAAGGTCGCGATCACCTCCAACCGCCCGCAGACCACCCGCCACACCGTCCGCGGCATCGTGCACCGCCCCGACGCCCAGCTGGTGCTGGTCGACACCCCGGGCCTGCACAAGCCGCGCACCCTGCTCGGCGAGCGCCTGAACGACGTCGTACGGACCACCTGGGCCGAGGTCGACGTCATCGGCTTCTGTCTGCCCGCCGACCAGAAGATCGGCCCCGGCGACCGCTACATCGCGGGCGAGCTCGCCGGGATCAAGAAGACCCCCAAGATCGCCATCGTCACCAAGACCGACCTGGTCGACTCCCAGCTCCTCGCCGAGCAGCTGATCGCCGTCGACCGGCTCGGCAAGGAGCTGGGCATCGAGTGGGCCGAGATCGTCCCGGTCTCCGCGACCGGCGGCGCCCAGGTCGGTCTGCTCGCGGACCTGCTCGCGCCGCTGCTCCCGGAGGGCCCGGCGCTCTACCCCGAGGGCGACCTCACCGACGAGCCCGAGCAGGTCATGGTCGCCGAGCTGATCCGCGAGGCGGCCCTGGAGGGCGTACGGGACGAGCTGCCGCACTCCATCGCCGTGGTGGTCGAGGAGATGCTGCCCCGCGAGGACCGCCCCGCCGACCGGCCGCTCCTCGACATCCACGCCAACCTCTACATCGAGCGCCCCAGCCAGAAGGGCATCATCATCGGCCCCAAGGGCAAGCGCCTGAAGGAGGTCGGGACGAAGTCCCGCAAGCACATCGAGGCGCTGCTGGGTACGCCGGTCTTCCTGGACCTTCATGTGAAGGTCGCGAAGGACTGGCAGCGGGACCCGAGGCAGCTGCGGAAGCTGGGGTTCTGACCGTACCGGTCACCGCCGGTCGGAGGCCGGCGCAGCCGTCCGAAGCCCGGGAGGCCCCCTGGGGCCGAGCGGTGCGAGGGCGGCAGAGGAGAGGGGACCCGAAGCAGCTGCGGAAGCTGGGGTTCTAAAGCTTCAGCAACTTATCCAGGAACGGGTTGCCGAAGACGCGGTGCGGGTCCAGCCGGTCCAGGGCGCGCACCGCCCGGTCCCAGGAGGGGTCCGGTCCTGCCCGGTACGTCTCCGGCACGGTGCCGGAGATGATCTCCTCCGCGTCCCAGGCGGCCGTGTCGGTGTAGCCCCAGCCCTTGGACCACTCGACCCGTACCTCCGCGTGTCCGCCGTCGAAGGTCCGCAGGCAGAAGCGCTCCAGCTCGCGGTAGAACTCCATCGCGCCCGGTGTCGTCGGCTGGGTGAGGACGTCCACCCACACCGCCACGTCCCACTCGGGCCGGTCCTCGCGCGGCCGCAGTACGGACAGCAGCGGCGGCCGGGCGCCCTCGGCGCGTACGTCGCGCGGCTGGTCGAGGCCGCTGACCCGGATCTCCACCTGTCCGTTGACCGGGTACCGGCCCTCGCGGGCCCAGGCCTCGAGCCGTTCCCGGTAGAAGCCGGCGAACTCCGAGACCACCCGCTGCACCTGGGAGCGCGCGGTCACGATGGCGTAGCCGTTCGCCGTCTCGCGCAAGGTGGTCGGCCGCAGATACATCAGCAGGTCCCGGGAGGGGCCCCACAGGTCGGCCGAGGCGGTGGCGGTGAGCCCGGTCGCGGCGACCGTGTACTGCGCGGCGCCCAGCTCGGGGGCCAGATACCAGGCGCCCTCGCCGACGAGGCGCCCGGCGAGCCGGGAGACCGCCGTGGGCAGCGAGTCGGAGAAGGGGTAGTTGTACGGGCCGGTGGTGGGGCGGGACGCGGCCGGGCGCCGCGGGCTGACGCTCCACACCTTCAGCCACGGCTTGTCCGTGTACGCGAACCAGATCGCCTCCACCCGGCCCGATTCGGCCATGAAGTCGGCGAAGGTGCGCCCCCGGCGGGCCAGTGGGCTGCCCGGCGCGGCGAACAGCTCGTCCACGGTGAGGTCGATCCGGCTCTGGCAGCGCAGCGGGGTGTCGGGCCCCGTCTGGAGCACGACCTCGGTGACGAAGGCGCGGCCGAGGTGGGTCAGGAGAGCGTCGGCGTCCTGGTCGGTGGCGCGGTCGAAGGTTCGCAGGACGTACGCGCCCTGGTCCGCGTCCCAGACCACGGCGGTGAGCCGCAGGATCAGATTGCTGAGGGTGCCGTAGGTGTGGCCGGGGAGCGGTGTCTCGCCGTCGGCCGGGACGCTGGTGCCGTGCCCGTCGATGGCGAGCACCCCGCCGAGCGTCAGCTCCCCGGGGGCCGGGGTGTTGGTCACGCCGAGGCCGTGGCCGCCGAGGAACTCCAGCAGCTCCTCGACGGTCGCCCCGGTCTGGGCCCGGACGACGCCGTGCGGGGCAGGGTTCTCCAGGCGTATCGCGGTCAGGTGCTCGGTGGTGTCCAGCAGCAGCACCTTCGCGTCGTCCGCGGTGGTGGGGGTGATGGTCAGCGGGGACCAGTTGTGCGACTTGCCGCGCGGGCGCAGCCGCCAGCCCGCCGTGTGCGCCCAGTTCGCCAGCGCCACCACGTCCTCGGCGGTGCGCGGGGCGCAGGCCCACAGCCCGTGGTGGCCGATCTCGCCGGACCAGTTCAGATACGGGGAGCGGTGGGCGGTGAGCCCGGCGGGCAGCTCGGGCGGCTCGGCCCCGGCCGCCGCGGCGGTGGGCAGGCCGCCGAGCGGGACGGCCAGCGATCCGGCGGCGGCCGCGGCTTTCAGCGCGCCGCGACGGGACAGTAACTTCGGAAGACTAAACATGCGCATGCCGCTTCACCGATGGCGAAAAATCAAACCAATCGACCATGGAAATCACCCGTACGAGTGAGCCCATACGGGTGACTCCCTACGGGTGAGCCCATGCGAGGGAGCGGGGCTATGCGCCCTCCTTGAGCACCGTACGCACCAGCTCCCGCTGGGCGTCGCTCAGGTGCGGGTCGGCGGCGTGGACGGTCCGGCCGTCCACCGTGATCTCGTAGTGGAAGCCGTCCGGGACGCCGCGCGAGGGCGTGATGTGCCCGGTCTCGACGGCCTGGTGGGCCAGGGCCTGCAGGTGCTTGGCGTCGGGCCGGCCGGAGGTGTCCAGCTCGGCCCGGCGCTCGATACCGGCGAACCCGCCGGTGCGGGTGACGGAAATGCGCATGCGTCCATCAGTACCCGGTACGGGCGGTCAGCGCGCTCCCGCCCGCGCCCGCAGGTCGGAGATGCCCACCTTGGCCCAGGCGTCCAGCACCGCCTGCCGCTCCTCTCCCTCTCCGTACCGCGACTGCGCGGCTGTCACCGTCGCCTGCGCGAAGTCGGCGAAGTCCGCGTCGGCGGCCAGCTCCCCGCCGGTCAGGGTGTCGTACCAGATCTGCCCGGCCCGCTCCCAGGCGTGGCCGCCGAGGGCCTTGGCGACGAGGTAGAAGGCGTGGTTGGGGATGCCGGAGTTGATGTGCACACCGCCGTTGTCCCGCGAGGTGCGCACATAGTGCTCCATCGTCGCCGGCTGCGGGTCCTTGCCGAGGACGTCGTCGTCGTACGCCGTGCCGGGGGCCTTCATCGAGCGCAGCGCGACGCCGGTGGCCCGGTCCGCGAGCAGCCCGGCGCCGATCAGCCAGTCGGCCTCGTCGGCCGTCTGGCCGAGCTGGTACTGCTTGGTGAGCGAGCCGAAGACATCCGACAGGGACTCGTTGAGCGCGCCGGACTGGCCGAAGTACTCCAGGTTGGCCGTGTACTGGGTGACGCCGTGGGTGAGCTCGTGGGCCGTCACGTCGACCGGGATGGTGAAGTCCTTGAAAATCTCGCCGTCGCCGTCGCCGAAGACCATCTGATCGCCGTTCCAGAAGGCGTTGCCGTACTCCTGGCCGTAGTGGACGGTGGCGTTCAGCGGCAGCCCGGAGTCGTCGATGGAGCGCCTGCCGTACGCCTTGAGGTACATCTCGAAGGTGGCGCCGAGGCCGTCGTACGCGCGGTTCACCGTCTCGTCACCGGTGGCCTGACCGCCCTCGGCGCGTGCCTTCTTGCCCGGCAGGTGCTCCTTGTGCCCGGCGTCGAAGATGGTGCGCTTGGGCTTGTCGGAGGGGGCCCCGGTGGGGGCGGCGAGGCCGCGGACGGTGGTGATACGGCGGCGGGTGCGCTCCAGCGCGTCGCGCTCCAGGGTGCGGCGGGCCGGCTCGGCGAGCGCGGGGTCCTCGGCGCGGGCCAGTTTGTCGAGCACGTGCGGCGGAACAATGGTGCAGAAAACGGGGCGGTTGTTCGCGTTGGCGTCCATGCGAGGCAATGTCGCAGTCTGTGCATCAGTTGTCACGCCTTGACATCGCGATTCCTGAAATCGAGTGATTGATGGTCAAGCGTGCCGGGTGAGCGTGACGGGTTCGAGTGAGCCATGAGAGTGACGCATTCGTCATCCCGGATAGTGATACGGGTCGGCCGGCCCCCGAGGTCTCGGTTAGGCTTCTTCGCATCATGCGTTTCGGGCTGCTTCTTCTTAGCTGCCGCGGCGAGGGCCTGTAGTCGTAGGCCGACCCCCTCCCCGCGGAGTTCGGTGTTGCGGTGCATACGCCCCGTCGGCCGCCCAGCGGACATACGAGGAGCCCCACGCATCATGAGCACGTCTGATCATTCCGCGAGCGCCCAGAGCCCCGTCGGCCGTCGTACGCCGATCACCGCCGCGACCGTCACCCAGCGCCCGTCCGGGATGCCGATCCACAAGTACGGCCAGTACGAGGCCGTGGACATCCCCGACCGCACCTGGCCGAACAACCGCATCACCGCCGCCCCCCGCTGGCTGTCCACGGACCTGCGCGACGGCAACCAGGCCCTGATCGACCCGATGTCCCCGGCCCGCAAGCGCGAGATGTTCGACCTGCTGGTGCGGATGGGCTACAAGGAGATCGAGGTCGGCTTCCCCTCGTCCGGGCAGACCGACTTTGACTTCGTACGGTCGATCATCGAAGAGGGCGCGATCCCCGAGGACGTGACGATCTCCGTCCTCACCCAGGCCCGCGAGGAGCTGATCGAGCGCACCGTGGAGTCCCTGCGCGGGGCCCACAAGGCGACCGTCCACCTCTACAACGCCACCGCCCCCGTCTTCCGCCGGGTGGTCTTCCGGGGCTCGCGCGAGCAGGTCAGGCAGATCGCGGTGGACGGCACCCGGCTGGTGATGGAGTACGCCGACAAGATCCTGGGCGACGAGACGGTCTTCGGCTACCAGTACAGCCCCGAGATCTTCACCGACACCGAGCTGGACTTCGCGCTGGAGGTCTGCGAGGGCGTCATGGACGTCTGGCAGCCCGAGGAGGGCCGCGAGATCATCCTCAACCTGCCCGCCACCGTCGAGCGCTCCACCCCCTCCACGCACGCGGACCGCTTCGAGTGGATGTCGCGCCACCTGTCCCGGCGCGAGCACGTCTGCCTGTCCGTCCACCCGCACAACGACCGCGGCACCGCCGTCGCCGCCGCCGAGCTGGCGATCATGGCGGGTGCGGACCGCATCGAGGGGTGTCTGTTCGGGCAGGGTGAGCGCACCGGCAACGTCGACCTGGTGACGCTGGGCATGAACCTCTTCTCCCAGGGCATCGACCCGCAGATCGACTTCTCGCAGATCGACGAGATCCGCCGTACCGCCGAGTACTGCAACCAGATGGAGATCCACCCGCGCCACCCGTACGCGGGCGATCTGGTCTACACCGCCTTCTCCGGCTCCCACCAGGACGCCATCAAGAAGGGGTTCGAGGCGATGGAGGCGAGCGCGGCCGAGCAGGGCAAGACGGTCGACGAGATCGAGTGGGCGGTCCCGTACCTGCCGATCGACCCCAAGGACGTCGGCCGCTCGTACGAGGCGGTCATCCGCGTCAACTCGCAGTCCGGCAAGGGCGGCATCGCCTATGTCCTGAAGAACGACCACAAGCTGGACCTGCCGCGCCGGATGCAGATCGAGTTCTCGAAGATTATTCAGGCCAAGACCGACGCCGAGGGCGGCGAGGTCACCCCGGCCCAGATCTGGTCGGTCTTCCAGGACGAGTACCTGCCCACCGACGACAACCAGTGGGGCCGGATCTCGCTGCGCACCGCGCAGACCTCGACGACGAGCGAGGGCACCGACGCGCTCACCGTCGAGGCGGTCGTGGACGGCGCCGAGACCGTGCTGACCGGCTCCGGCAACGGCCCGCTGGCGGCGTTCTTCGACGCGCTGGCCGCCATTGACGTGGACGTTCGGCTGCTGGACTACTCCGAGCACACCCTCAGCGAGGGCGCGGGCGCACAGGCCGCCGCGTACATCGAGTGCGCGATCGACGGCAAGGTGCTGTGGGGCGTCGGCGTCGACGCCAACATCGTGCGGGCCTCCCTGAAGGCCGTCGTCTCCGCGGTCAACCGCGCCGGCCGCTGAGCCTCCGGCCCCGCCGCCGGGGCCGCGTCAACCGCGTAAGGCACCACGAAACGCCTTCACCCACACGGGCCCCGCCCGCCGTGCACCCGGATGTCACAGCGGGCGGGGCTCCGTCTTTGGCCTGTTGTCTCCGTTCGGGGTACTGACGCCGCATCATGGATGTGGCTAGCATCACGTCAGCGCGGCAACGTGGCCGAAGCGTTATGGAGGTGTGACGTGGTGCACGCGCAAGCCCGACGCGACCGGGATCTGTGTGTGATAGGCGTTCGCACTCTGTGGCGGACCGTGGGCGACGGCGAGTTCTTCTGCCCCGACTGCGGAGGCGACCGGAACTATCGCCGCCGCACCGGCCGCCGCCGTATCGTCGTCCTCGGCCTCCCGGTCCTGCCGCGCGGGCCGGTCGCCCCCGTCGTCGAGTGCGCCGCCTGCGACGGCCGCTTCGGCACCGAGGTGCTGGACCACCCCACCACCACCCGCTTCTCCGCGATGCTGCGCGACGCCGTGCACACCGTGGCCCTCGCGGTGCTCGCCGCCGGCGGCACCGACTCGCCCGCGGTGCGGCAGGCCGCGGTCGGCGCGGTGCGGGCCGCGGGGTTCACCGAGTGCGGTGAGGAGCAGCTGCTGGAGCTCATCGAGGCGCTGGCCGCCGATACCGGGCGGCTGCCCGGCGCCGCCGCGTACGACGCGGCGACCGCCGCTGCCGCGGGCGCCGCCGGACCGGGCGGGCGGGACACCGGGCGGGACGGCCTCGACCCGTGCGGCACCGCGCTGGCCATCGAGCTCCACGAGGCCCTGGAGCCGCTGGCGCCGCACCTGGCGCCGACGGGGCGGGAGTCGATCCTGCTGCAGGGCGCCCGGATCGCGGTGGCCGACGGCCCCTACAGGCCGGCGGAGCGCGCCGTGCTGGAGACCGTGGGCCGGGCGCTGATGATCTGCCCCGACGACACGGCCCGGCTGATGGCCGCGATCCGCGCGCCGTTCTGAGCCCGCGCCCCTCCGAGCCTGGCCGGTCCTCCGCAGCGCCCCGGGGCGTTACTCCCCGGGGAGTAAGCGGGTCCGCTCCGCGCCCGCCGCAGTAGCCGTCATCTCCCTCGCCGGTGCGACGATTCGGCCGCCGGGCGCCGGGAGCCTGGAGGGCATGCAGACCACGCGACAGGCGCACGGCGCCGCGCCACAAGAACCCCGAGAACCCCGAGAACTCGGCGAACCGGGAGAGCCGGGAAAGCCAGGGGGGCCGGGGGGACCAGGGGGGCCGGGGGAGCCCGAAGGGGCGGCCCGCGCCACGGGGCGCCGCCGCGCCCTGCCGTGGACGGTCATCGCCGTATGGGTCCTGGTGCTCCTGGCCGCCGTGCCCTTCGCGGGCAAGCTGGGCGACGCCAAACGCGACACGGCGGTCGACTATCTGCCGGCGAGCGCCGACTCCACCCAGGTCGCGAAGCTCCAGTCGGCGCTTCCCGGCGGCGACACCACCGACCTCGTCCTCGTCTACCAGCGGGACGGCGGGCTGACCGCCGCCGACCGCGAGGCGGCCGACGCGCAGGTCGCCCGGGTCGCGGGCAGCCATGAGACCGTCCAGGGCAGGCCGCCGTGTGCCATCCCGTCCCGGGACGGCACCACCGTGATGTACCCCATGGCGCTCACCGGGCTGACGGACGAGGCGGAGCGCGCCGACGCTGTCAAGGACGTACGCGCCGAGCTGGCCGGCCATCCCAAGGGCCTGAGCGCCCGGGTGGGCGGCGGGGGCGCGCTGAGCGCCGACTCGCAGGAGGTCTTCGCCTCTACGGACGGCACCCTGATGTTCGCCACCGTCGGCGTCGTCGCCCTGCTGCTGATCCTCACCTACCGCAGCCCGCTGCTGTGGCTGATGCCCTTGGCCGTCGTCGGCGCGGCCGCGGCGGCCTCGATGGCCGTCGTCTACGGCCTGGTCCAGGGGTTCGACCTCGTCGTCACCAGCATGAGCTCATCGATCATGACCGTCCTCGTGTTCGGCGCGGGCACCGACTACGCCCTGCTGCTGGTCTCCCGCTACCGCGAGGAACTGCGCCACCACCGGCTCCCGTACGACGCGATGCGCGCCGCCCTGCGCGGCTGCGGCCCCGCCGTCCTCGCCTCCTGCGGCACCGTCGCGGCCGGGCTGCTGTGCCTGCTCGCCGCCGACCTCAACAGCAGCAGCGGCCTGGGGCCCGTCGGCGCGGTGGGCGTGGTGTGCGCGCTCGCCGCCATGCTGACGCTGCTGCCCGCGGTGCTGGTGCTGCTCGGCCGCCGGGTGTTCTGGCCGCTGATCCCCGCGTACGGCAGCGCACCCCGCGCCCGGCGCGGTCTGTTCGCCGCCATGGGCGCCTCGGCGGGCCGCCGGCCCGGGACCGTCCTGCTTGCCGGAGGCGCGCTGCTGGGCGCCCTGGCGCTCGGCATCCTCAACCTGCCCGGCGACCTCAAGCAGGAGGACACCTTCACCGAGCGGCCCGAGTCCGTCGTCGCCATGCGGACCCTCGCCGACGCCTACCCCGGGAGCAGCAGCCAGCCGATCAGCGTCCTCGCGCGCAGCGAGCGCGCCGATGACGTGCTCGACCGCGCGGGCCGTACGGAGGGCGTCGCGCGGGCCGAGCGCGGCCGCAGCGGCGGCGGCTGGACCGAGATCGACGTCTACGCCAAGGCGCCCCCGCAGTCCGCGGGGGAGCGGCACACCATCCACGCCCTGCGCGACGGGCTCCACCGGGTCCAGGGCGCCGACGCCCACGTGGGCGGGGTCAGCGCCCAGGAACTCGACCTGGAGGACACCAACGCCCACGACCGGGCGCTCGTCGTCCCGCTCGTCCTCCTCGCCGTCCTGGTGATCCTCGCCGTGCTGCTGCGCAGCCTGGTCGCGCCGCTCGTCCTGGTCGTCGCCGTGGTCGCCGTCTGGGGCGCGGCGATGGGCCTCGGCGGCCTCTTCTTCGAACCGGTCTTCGGCTTCGCGGGCATCGACCCCGGACTGCCGCTGCTCTCCTTCGTCTTCCTGGTCGCCCTCGGCGTCGACTACGGCATCTTCCTGATGCACCGCATGCGGGAGGAGTCCCTGCGCGGCGCGGACGTCCCCAAGGCCGCGCTCACCGCCCTGCGCACCACGGGCGGCGTGATCGCCTCGGCGGGCCTGGTGCTGGCGGCGACCTTCGCGGTGCTGGGGTCGCTGCCGCTGGTGATGCTGGCGGAGATGGGGTTCGTCGTCGCGGTCGGGGTGCTGCTGGACACCTTCCTGGTCCGGACGTACCTGGTGACGTCGGCGAGTCTGCTGCTGGGGCGCCGGGTGTGGTGGCCGGGGGCGCTGTTCCGCGGCTCGGCCGCCCCAGGGGCCGTTGCCCCGAGGCGGGCAGCGCCCGCAGCCCGGAGATGAGGGGATGAGCGGCGCCGCGCGGCGGAGCCGCATGTCGATACAGTCCCTGGCCCGAGCCGGTTTGCCCGGCTCGGGCCGGGACTCGCCCGGGGCGACCCGTCAGGATGGACCCGTGCCCCCACTGACCCGCACCGAGCCCGAGCGGCGGACGGAGCCCGGCACGCCGCCAGGCCCGGGACGCCGACCGCCGGCGGCGCGCTTGCCGCGCGCCCTCCACCGCCGCCGCGCCGCGGCCGAGACCCCCGCCGAGGCCGCGTCCCGGCGGCGGGTCGACGCCGCGGTCGCGGCGGTCGTGCTGGCCGTGCAGTGCGCGCTGGCGCTGTTCGTGCACGTGGACGGCAACCGAGGGCTCGACGCGATCGGGTGGGCGCTGCTGGTCGGCAGCGCGCTGGCGCTGATCGGGCGCCGGCACAGCCCGATGCGCGTCACCGTGGCGGTCGTCCTCATGGTCGGCCCGTACCACGCGCTGAACTACCAGCACGCCGCCGTCGTCCCGGCCGGGCTCACCGCCCTCTACACCCTCGCCGTCCTCGGCCCGCCGCTGCGCTCCCTGCTCACCGTCACCTTCGTGATCGGGCTCATGGTGACGATCATGTCGTGGGGCGGCAGACCCCATGGCGCGGTGGACATGCTGCGCAGCTCCGGCTGGGTGCTGTCGGTCGTGTTGGTTGGCGAGGCCGTACGGATCCACCGCGCGTACATCGCGGCGATCGTCGAACGGGCCGAGCGCGCCGAGCGGACCCGCGAGGAGGAGGCCGCCCGGCGCGTCGCGGAGGAGCGGCTGCGGATCGCCCGCGATCTGCACGACCTGCTGGCGCACAGCATCACGCTGATCGGCGTCCAGACCTCGGTCGCCGCCCATGTCCTGATCGCCGACCCCGACCGGCTCGACCGCGGGACGTTGGCCAAGGCGCTCGACTCCATCTCCGACACCTGCCGCGACGCGCGCGCCGAACTGCGGGCGACCTTGCAGGTGCTGAGGGCGGGGGAGGGCGGCGAGGCCGGGGAGGCGGACGGGGCCGACGGAGTCGGTACGGGGCCGCCGCCGGGGCTCGCCGGTCTCGCCGACCTGGCGGCAGCGGCGGAGGCGGCGGGCGTACGGGTGCGGCTGACCGTCGACGTGGACGAGGCGGACCTGTCCCCGGCCGTGGGCGCGGCCACGTACCGCATCGTGCAGGAGGCCCTGACGAACGCGGTCCGCCATGCGCCCGGCACGCTGGTGCGGCTCAGCGTGGCGCGGGAGGCGGTCGCCGGCCTGCGCGTCGCGGCCGTGGACGACGGTCCGTCCGGTCTGCCGGGTCCGCCGGGTTTCTCAGCCGGCGGTCCTCCTCCGTCCGCGGCCGAGGACCCCGACCGCCCGCGGGGCTACGGCCTCGTCGGCATGCGCGAACGCGCCCGCAGCGTGGCGGGAACCCTGACCGCCGGGCCGCGCCAGGACGGCCCCGGCTTCGCCGTGACGGCCGTCCTCCCGTACGGCAGGTCCGGGCGGGAGCACGCGGCGCCGCCCCCGCCCTCGCTCCCCACATCACGAACAGAGGGAACCGCATGAGTGCGACGAAGCCGACCCCGAGCGCCCCCATCAGGGTGCTGCTCGCCGACGACCAGACGCTGGTACGCGCGGCCTTCGCCATGCTGATCGAGTCGGCTCCCGGTATGGAGGTCGTCGGACAGGCGGGCACGGGCCGGGAGGCGGTCGAACTGGCCCGCACCGCGCGCGCCGACCTGGTCGTCATGGACATCCGCATGCCCGATCTCGACGGCATCGAGGCGACCCGCCGCATCGCCGCCGACGACGATCTCGCCGGGGTCCGGATCCTCGTCCTGACCACGTACGACACCGATGACCACATCGTCGAGGCGCTGCGCGCGGGCGCCTCCGGGTTTCTGGTGAAGGACACCCGGCCCGCCGATCTGCTGGACGGGATACGGACCGTGGCGGCCGGAGAGTCCCTGCTGTCCCCCGGCCCGACCGCCCGCCTCATCGCCCGCATGCTGCGCCTCCCGGCCGCCCCGCCGCCCGCGGCCCTGGCCGCCGCAGGGCTCGGCGCCCTGTCCGAGCGGGAGCGTCAGGTCCTCACCCTCGTCGCCCGCGGCCTGAACAACGCGGAGATCGCCGAAGCGCTCGGGCTGTCGCCGCTGACCGCCAAGACCCACGTCAGCCGCATCATGGGCAAGCTGGACGCCCGCGACCGGGCCCAACTGGTCATCGCGGCCTATGAGTGCGGCCTGGTCACCCCGTCCCGCTCCGAGGCGCCCTGACCGTCGGGCCCGGTCCGTCGGGCCCTGACCGTCGGACCCGGTCCGGCGGACCCTGACGCCCGCCGGACCGGACCGGCGGCTCAGGCCGCGTGCTCGTGCCAGGCGTAGGGCGCGAGCTGTTCGTCCAGCGGGGCGTCGATCAGCCGGTTGGCCAGGGTCGACATGGTGTAGGCGCCGATGCCCAGCACCACTTCGAGGGCGTTGCGCGGGGTGTAGCCGTGCGCCAGGAAGGCGTCGAGGGCGTCGGGGCCGACCGCCCCCGCGCGGTCCAGGACCTCGATGGTGAAGACCCGCACGGCCTCGAGCCGTTCGTCGGCCAGGGGCCGCCGTTCCCGCAGGGCCGAGGTGAGTTCGGCGTCCGCGTCGAGCGCGGCGAGCTTGCCGGTGTGCATGGCGACGCAGACGTGGCAGGCGTTGCGGGTCGCGACGGTGAGGATGACCACCTCGCGCGCCAGCGGGTCCAGGGTCGTCGTCTCGAACAGCCCGCTGAGCTTCAGGAAGCCGTCCAGCAGCTGGGGCGCGGCGGCCAGCCGCCCGACGGGCGCCGGGAGGTAGCCCAGCCGGCGGGCCGCGGCCTCCATGAGTCCGCGCGAGGCGGCCGGGGCGGACTCCAGGGTGTGATCGACGAACGGGGTGGACGGGTGCGTGGGCATGACGGGTCCCCTTGATCTAGGATGGACAACGTGGTTGTCGAAAAGGTAAACCAGGTTGTCGAGTTGTGCAATGGCCGATGACACCCAGGGCATGCCGCCCGCCCAGGACCGGCCGGGCTATGAGCTGCCTCTGCTGCTGTTCGCCGGATTCCGGTCCCTCATCGACCAGTTGCATGCCGAACTGGCCCGTCAGGGCCACCCGGACGCCCGCCCCGCCCACGGCTTCGCCATGCAGGCCATCGGCCGCGACGGGGCCACCGCCAGCGAGCTCGGCCGACGGCTCGGCGTCTCCAAACAGGCCGCGGGCAAGACGGCCGACCGCCTGGAAGCGCTGGGCTACGCCGTCCGGGCCGACGATCCGGCGGACGCCCGGCGCAAGGTGATCCGGCTGACCCCGCTCGGCGTGGACATGCTGGCCAAATCGGCGGCCGTCTTCGAGGAGTTGCGCGCCCAGTGGGGAGCGGCGCTCGGCCCTGAGCGGCTGCGCGACCTGGAGGACGATCTGCGCGTCATGGTGCCGCCCAGCGGCTTCCGTCTCGATGTGGCAGGGTGGTTCGGCCCCTGACCTCATCACCGGCGGCGCGAGCCACCAGCTTCCGCATCATGTCGGCGCCCGCCACGACGGCGGCGAGGTGCAGCACCGTGGCAACGGCAAGGTTCTCCGGTTGCGTGACTTCTGACGAGTCGGCCAGCGAAACGAACAGGGTGACCGGAAGTTTCCAGCCGCTCCAGGCGAACAGCGAGCCCGAGCCGAGCCAGCCGAGTGCCATCGGGAGCCGGCGGGGCAGCCGGGCGGGGCGCGCCCGGACTAGCGTCCAGAGGGCGGCGGCGCCGACCAGCGCCCACCACGCGCCCATTCCGGTCAGCAGGTAGCCGCTGCGGGTCCGCTCGGCCGGATGTGCGATTCCCGGGGTGCCGCCGGCCGCCCAGTACAGCCAGACCAGGCCGACCACGGCCGCGACGACGGCCGACCACAGCGGCGTACCGGCACCGCTACCAGTACTGGCGCCTTTGCCGTCCCCGACGCGCCCGGTGAACGCCGCGGGCCAGCGTCGCCGCAGGTAGGCGGGGAGCGCGACGGCAAGCCCCAGGCCTATCCCGACAAAGCCGAACTGGACCAGGGCCGCCTCCCAGCCTGGCATGACGGGGTCGTCGTCCCCGTCCGCATCGCCGGACCCCGAGTCCAGCAGTGCGCTGAGCACGCCAGCACGGACACGAGGAACCGTTCCTAGGGACTGAGCGGGAGTGAGTCCTGGTGCCAGGACTCGTGCTCAGCCGTGTGCCCCGAACGGTTGTGGGCACACTGGTCCCCCGCTTTCGCTCCGCATCCGGCGCCGGCGGATCGTGTCCGTGGTCCGGGAATGCGGGGGCGGGTTTCCTCACGCCCCAGGACGCCCGATGCGGCCTGGACGGTCCGATGCCCCACAGCATCACTCCGGTGCTGTGGGGGCGGTGTCGTCCGTCGCCTGATCGGGCATCCCAGGGCGCGCCGTCCGATGGCCACGGCGGCGGCGTCGTGGCGGGTGGTCGTGCGGGTCTTGGTGGTCAGGGGCTTTTGCCAGTGCTGGGCGCCCCAGCGGGAGGTGTAAGCGGGATCGACGGCCACGACGGTGATGCCGAGCTCGGCGGCCATGGAGATCAGTCTGCCACGCAGCCTGCTCACGGGCATGCCGGAGATCAGCTTGCGGAAGCGCTTGCGCCGCCCATGCTTCTCCCGGGTCTTCTCCGCCTGGAAGTCCAGGTCCTCGATCGCGATGGCCAGGCGGTGGCGTTGGGTCCAGTGCAGGAGGCGGATGAGGGCATGCCGCACCTGCGCGTCCCGGTGCGATGCGCTGCCGGACAGGTCGTAGTCGAACCTGCGGGGCTCGCCGAGGGGGTTGCCGTGGGCGTCCAGGCGCCAGGCGGCCAGATGGTCGGAGTTCATGTCCACACCCACCAGCCCGCCGGAGCGGGCCGCCTCCAGTGGGACCGTCCTGACCGGCGGGATCTGCCAGGAAGCCGTCAAGTACCAGCGGCCACGCCCCACGTCGAAGTGGATGCGATACGCAACGGCACGGTTGGCCGCGATACGGTCGGCCCACTGCTCGCCCCGGTGCGGGAAGCGGACCCGGCAGGCCAGGACGTACCGGCCGTGGGGGGTGTTCGCCAGCCCGGCCAGCGGCGCCGGAAGCCTCAGGCTCACCTCACCGTCCGGGGTGACGCGGATCGTCTCGTTTCCGTACCGCTTCCCCGACTCGCCATCGGCCTGGAGGAACCAGCGCTCGGCCTCCCACCGCTCCCGCCACTGTGCCTCGGTCAGCCGGGCGGCCTGGAGGTTGTGCCGGTTGCGCAGCAGCTTCCTTCCACCGCGCACCACCCGCACGCGTCCGGCCTCACGGTCGGCCTGTTCCCGCTCCAGCCGGTCTTGGAGCAGGTGCAGGCGCCGGGACTTGGCGAACCACTCCTGCCGGGATCGGTAACCACCCGGCGCCCCTTTGGAACCCTTCGCCCCGACCGGCAGCGACAGCCGACGAGCGATCATGCCGATGCCTGCCTGGAGGTTCTGGATATGCGCGAGCTGACCGCGCCGGGCCAGCGCCCACTGATCATGTGTGACCCTGGTGATACTGCCCGCCCAGCGCGAGGAGGAGTCCCCCGTCACGGCCCGCTTGCGCTGCGCCCACTGATCACTGTCGTGATGCAGCCCCGCCGCGCAGCGGGCCTTCAGGTCCCGCGAGGCCAGCGAGCCAAGCATGGCACCGACCAGGCACAGGACCTTCTCATCCTGCCCGGTGAGGCCCTTGAGGCTGCCGCGGATCGCCACCCCGGCCGGGCCTGGCACCACGAACGGCGCCGCCACCTCGCGTAGCCCGCCCACTTCCCCCACCTCCTATGCGAGGTCCCGCCACTGCACTCAACGAGCACCTCCCGCAAAGGACACGCATTCGACTTGGAAACCTCTATTCCCTTCCAAAGTTCGTCACGTGGTCGTCGATGCTCACTCATGCACACCAAAACGCGCCCAAGTACTGTCAACCGGCAGCAGCTCCCAACCCCGACCCCGTTCAGGTGTAGAACGTCACTAGCCACCCCGGTATCCGCGCTGAAACCCCCTCCGACCGGAGCCAGCCCTGCCAGTGAGCCGATCACCCACGACACCTTGATCAGCACATACGGCAGCAGCGCCAACGCCGCCCCGTATGCTCCACGCCGCCCGACCCGATCCCAGCGTTCCATCCGGCCGATCACCGGCGCACACGCTCACTCGCCGTCCGGGGCGCCCACCCCGAACAGCTCCAGGCACGGCTCGAGGCCCGCCACCTCCACCGGGACGGTCCGCCGCGCCTCCCAGTCGGCGCGCTCCAGGCGCAGCCGCTGGAGGGTGCGGGCCTGCCCGCGTACGGACAGCACCTCGAGCCCGTCCGGGCGGTAGCCGATCCGCCGCGAGACGCCCAGCGAGCGCGGGTTCTCCAGCATCGCGGCCGAGATCACGCTGCGCGCCCCCAGGCCCTCGAAGGCCAGATGTGCCACCGCCGCCCGCATCTCCGTGCCGATGCCCTGCCCTTGGTGGGCCAGGCCCAGCCAAGAACCCGTCTCCGCCTGCCGGGTCACCGCGAAGTCGGTCGCGAACAGGTCCTGGCGGCCGACCACCTTGCCCTCGTGCAGCACCGCGAAGCTCATGTTCCACTTCTGCGGGCTCCACTGCGCGATGGTGCCCAGCAGATGCTGGAAGGTGCTGCGTCCCACCTGCTCCGGGGGGTTGTCGGTCCATGCGAAGGAGAACGGCATCTCGGCGGGGTCGTGTACGCCCGCCACCGCGAGGGCGGCCATCTCGTCGAGGAGCTCCAGGTCCGGGAGGCGTAGTTCCAGGCGTGGGGTGGTGAGCCGCAACCCGTAGGGCGGCCAGTAATGGAGTTTCATGACGAGAGGCTGCCGGATGCCGGTTCGCCCGTCGAACCAATTTCGTCAACCGGGGTTGACGCCTTCCGTCGCGTCAACCTACATTGACACCATGACCGAGGCAACGAACCTTGCCGAGCGGGCCGGCGACCAGGACCCCCGGGTCGGGCTGCGTGCCGTCGCCGCGCTCCGCCGGCTGTTGGAGCAACTGGAGGCCGTGCAGGTGCGCAGCGCCCGCGCGAAAGGCTGGTCCTGGCAGGAGATCGCCGCCGAACTGGGCGTCAGTCGGCAGGCGGCCCACAAGAAGCACGGGAGGCGTTGATGTTCGAGAGGTTCACCACCAGCGCGCGCCAGGTCGTCAAGGGCGCCGTGAAGTACGCCGACGGCACAGGCAGCGGGTCGGGCAGCGGCACCGTCGGCGAGGCGGAGCTGCTGCTCGCGCTCCTGGACCGTACAGGCACCCCCGCCGCCGACGTCCTCGCCGCTCTCGGCGCGGCCGGTCGGCGCGCGGCGATCGAGCGCGACCTGGCCGCGGTGCGCCGCCGCGGCGGCATCTCGGCCGCGGACGCGAAGGCCCTGGCCGGGCTCGGCATCGATGTCGAGGAGGTCGTCGCGCGGGTCGAGCGGGTCCATGGCCCGGGCGCCCTCGCCGAGCCGGCGGACACCCCCCGTCGGCGTGGACGCCCGCTCAGGCGCGCCTTCGCGCGGGAGGCCAAATCGGTCCTGGAGCGGTCCCTGCGGATCTCGCTGGGCCGCGGCGACAAGTACATCGGCGATGAGCATCTGCTGCTGGCCCTGACCGCCCGCCCGGGGGTCGCCGCCCATGTGCTCGCCGACCACGGAGTCACGTACGTCCAGGTCGAACAGGCCCTCGCCAGCCGCCGGGCCGAGGCGGGGTAGAGGCGGCCCAACTACGTCGGCCGGTCGGCGTTGGCCTGACTCGCAGCGACGGCTTTCGTCATGCCTGGCGGGACGCACCCCCCGGCCACACGACATCCACAGGGACGCCTGCCTGGCGCGCTTCGTGGACCACGTCTGCGGTGCCGCCGCCCTTGCCGCTTGGCGGCTGCCCGTTCCACACGGCCACCAGGCGGTCGGCGCGCTTCAGCAGCACGGTGTTCGCCGCTTCGTACGCTTGCCGGTTCGCTGTCTCATGCGGCATCACCAGCACCTCGTCCGCAGCCTCCACAAGCCGGTCGAAGGTCTCGGTGTGGTCCGGCTTCACCTTTGCCTGCCGGTAATCCTGGGACGGAATCACCACGACCAGGCTCCCGCCCGCGGCCAGGACCGCATCCGCGAACAGGCTGTCGCTGCCCTTCGCGATGCACGACACGCCGACGAGACGGGAGGGCGCGTAGGCGGCCAGGAGCTCGTCCAACTCGGCACGCACCAGCGGCACCGACTCGTCGGTGAGGTCCATGTGCCCGGTCACGGCGATTGTCGTCATCGCGTTCGTGCCTTCCTTGTCATGCGGTCAGCAGACTCCGGATGCTACTGCGTACTTCGGCGACGGCCCGGGGCACACCGTCGCCCACCGTGTAGGGGTACAGCTGCGCAAGCTGTGCGCGCACACGTCCTGAGCGAAGTCCGGATGCGGCCTCAACCGCGCGGAGAGAGTCGTCGGCGGCGCCCGTGATGTCGCCGAGCAGGAAGGCGCATTCTGCGAGGCCGATCCAGTCAAGAGCATGGCTGCGGCCAGCCTCCGGTCCGCGCTGTTCCAGAGCGGCGCGGATGTGGTCGGCAGCCGACTCGGCGTAGGCGCGGGGTTCTTCGCGGGCCATGTCCAAGAGCCTGCCACCAGTAACTCCGGCGAGTTCGGCATCGTCGAAGTAGCCGATCCAGTACGGCTCCGCATCGGGACGGTCGGCGTCGCCGAGCGCCTCTGCGGCCTGCGCGGTCGCACGCCGGAATCCCGACGGGCGGTCCATGCAAGCCAGTGCCCAGGCCTCGCGCGTATGGAGCATCGCCCGCAACCTGGGTCCCGCTGTGTGACGGACGCCGTCCTGAGCGAGGCGGACGAGTTCGAGGGCGTCCCGCGGCCGGTCTTGGTAGAGCATCTGCCGGGCCATGCCGGCCAGCACGTTGGCACCAAATGTGTTGTCGCCACCTGAGTGGGCCGCACGGAGCGCGAGGCGATAGTAGTCCTGGGCGCGGCGCTGCTGGCCGACGTCCCAGGCCATCGAGGCGGCACTGCCGGCGAGTTGGGCCATGACTCCGTAGAGGCGGCTTTCGATGGCCGGGACCTGGTGCTCGTCGAGTAGGGCGGCCACGTCGGCGAGCTGCCCGGCCACTGCCCTTCTGCGGAGACCACCTCCGCCGGTGCGGCCCCACCGGCGAAAGGCGCGCGCGGTGGCTTCCAACTGTTCGACCTCGCGCATGCCAAGGTGGCCGGGACGGCGTGCTCGGTCATCAGTGGCGGTGGGCGTACGCCACCCGTCGAGGGCGTCGAGAAGCGGCGCCCCAGTGACGGCGGCGCCGGCGAGGGCGCGCGTTGCGGCTCGTCGGTCCACCACAAGATCGCTCCTGGTCAGGTCGGCGGCCATGCCGGTGGTGGCCTCCGGCCGCCACGGTACGGCGTCGGCATCCGCTTGCCCGGTGCGGGGGCCGGACGTCTGCGGTTCTCCCTGTGTGGTCTTCGCGCTCTCCCACGGGCGGGGTGCGAGGCCAACGAGTTGCCCGGGGATGCGCAGCCCGTCGGCGATCCGGCGAATGACCTCTATGGAGGTCACCCTGCTGGACCCGTTCATGATCGTGGATACCTTGCCGGGGGTGAGTCGGCAGGCGGCGGCGATCCGGTTCTGTGACAGGCCGCCCCACTTTTTGATGAGGCGGAAAGCCGCAGCGAAGTCGTGCTCATCCAGGGCTCGACGTAAGTCGTCCCTGTCAAGGACGGCCGGGGCGAGCGGGCCGGGGGCGGTGGCATCCATGAGGCCAACTTCCGGTTGATCGTAGGCGCAGGCGATGAGGTGTACCGAACCCAAAACGAGCGTATTACCGCCTCGGTAACACCCGCCGGTTATCCCGTGATCGCCGTCACACGACCAATCTCAATGTGTGCCCAAGAACCTTCACCGATGACACCGGGGGCCGATATGCCGGCGAAACTCCGAACCTTGCCGTGGACGCCGCCCAGCGGCAACGACCTACAGTTGCAGCCCGCTGGTAAAGCGTGGGACGCCGTCAGAGCGTCCATGCTCGTCGGAGAGCATGCGCTCAAACTGCTCGGCGACGAGTCCGGCGCCGTCATCCAGGACAAGCACGGCCCCATGTACTGGCTCGTTATGCTGGGCGCCGCCGAAGGCTGGAACGTGCGGCAGGTCCATGTGCTCGGCGCTTCCCTAGCCACAGCCAGCTACATCGGTGTACCGCCCGCGCATTGGACCAGCCGACCGGGCACCCACTGGCGCATCCCCGTGGGCCCCGGCCGCTACCTCACCGACGCCCGACTGCTGTGCGGGGCGCTCGTCTTGGCCGCTCTCGCCGAGCTCGGTCCGGCCGAGGAGACCGGCTGGTGACGTCTCAGGTCTGCGCGCGCTGCGACAAGCCGACCGCCAAACCGGTCATCGTGGGACATGTGCACTCCGCCAGCGTCGGGGGCCGCACTGCCTACGCGTGTCCCGACTGCGCGCCCAGCTTCCCGAAGGAGCCTGACCCGCTCGCCGAGATCGCCGCCCTGTGCCGCGCCCGACAGCAAGGCAGGGCCTGATGGCCGCCTGGATGTCCGCTTACTGCCGTCTCGCGACGCGAGACCCCCGGTACGCCGAAGTGCACGAGTGGTGCCGCGTCCCCGCATCCGCCCCGCTCGAACCATGCGGGTGCGACTGCCACAGGGAGAAGGCGCTGCCCCATCTGGATGAGGTCGCCCCGCAACCCGGAAAGGAGGCGAGCACCGCATGCACGGCCGATCCCAGTACGACGTGACCCCTGACGGGCGCCAGCGGATAAGCGTGGGCGAACTGATCGGCGGACCCTCCGACGCCGCATGATCACGCGGGCCGCGGTGCCGGGTCCACCGGCTCTGTCAGGCCCGCATACGCCTCGGCGAGGCGTTCTCGGTTCTCCGCCTCGGATGTGGCGCCCCGGATGATCCCCCGCTCGATCCGAGAGGCGAAGTAGATGGCATGGCACATCCACCGCAGCCTGACGAAGACGCCGAGATGACGTAGTTCTCCGCCGACTTCCGGAGCAACGTGCCGATAGCCCTCCAGGCACGGCGGCAGCGCCTCCGGGGTCTCCCGGGTCATCACTGCGAAACTGGCGAGATCGTAAAGGAGCGGCGCCTCCATGGCGGCGGCCCAGTCGATGAGGCCATCGTCTTGAGGCGACTCGTCACGCAGGCGGAAGGCGTCCAGCCCTGGGTCGCCGTGCACCACCCCCATGCGTGGCGAGATACGGGCCGTGACGTCGCGAGCCGTGTCGAGGGCACGCGCTGCCGCGTCGCGGACCCTGGACGCCATAGGCAGTTCCTGCAAGCAGACATCGGCCCACGCCCACGGCCACGTGTGCTGCTCGCTTACGCCCACTATGTCAGCTCCGACAGCCAGCTGAGCCCGAGCCAGGGCGCCCCCTACGCGTCGCATGTCGTCGTCCGACACAGCCGAGGGCGATCGTCCGGGAACGTACTGCAGCAAGGCGAGCACCCCCTCTGGCAGATCAACAGCCAAGCGGCCGTCGGCCGTGAGAACGGGGGCGCCGCTCGGGAAACCACGGGAAGCAGCAGCGCTCGCTACCCGCAAGCCACTACAAAATGCGTCACCGTCCTTGGAGTCGGCCAGCTTGGCCACATACTGGGCGGACTCATCACCGGAAGACACCCGGACAAGCCAGGTGGTCGAGTTCCAACCGCCGGCGAGCTTCTGGACCGACTGCACGGGCCTGCCCCACAGGGCAAGCACGGCCAGTAACTGATCAGGGCCGATGACGGTACCTCCTCGGACGAGACCGACGGGCCAGGCTACCGCTCCCTACCCGCGTGGGATTGCAAAGCGAAACAGGCATTCACCCGTCACGAATAGCCGTGATGACTCGCGCTTGGATCCGGACAGCGTCGCCCCGGCCGCGCACATCGGCCACGACGGGGCCTTCCGCGACGCTGCTGAGCTGACCGCGATGCTGCGCACCGCCGCCGACCTCGCCGAGGCGGTGGCCCCGGCCGTCCGGCAGTTTTTGAACTCCGTGCCACAGGTGCGCTGACCTGCGACGAAGCCCACGATCTACAGCTGGTGTAGGGGTGTTGTTTCCATCCTCGTAAAGATCTGTATTCCGTCGTCCCGAACCATGCCGAGGGGATAGTCGACGGCACCACGCCGTGTGTAGGGACGGGGGGAAGTTCAAGATGTCCTTCGACGAGGAATGGGCCGGGCTCAAGGCCGCCGCGCAGGAGGAGCACTCGGTGGCGGGGCGGTCCAGCGGTATGCGGCTCAACCAGCTCGACGGTGGCGGTGGCGGTGGTGGTGGGAGCACCCCGTTCGGCGGGCTGTGCTCGAGTCCGGCGCAGAAGAAGACAGCGGCCGGGGTCATCGAGGACGAGCTGGAGCCGGGCCTGACCAAGGCGGGCGACGACGCGGACTCCAAGTCCAACACCGCGATCAGCGAGTTCCAAGGCTGGGACACGGCGCTTGGGCTCAAGCACGTCCTGACCGAGTGGCGGACCCAGGTGAAGGCCCTGACGAAGCGGATCGGCGGGGAGAAGGAGGCCCTGCGGGGCACCAACACCCTGCTCACGGGCACGGACCTGCACACCGGTTCCAGCTTCTGCGGCATCTACGGGTTCCAGAACAACTCGTACGGCACCTCCGCCAACGGCGGTTCGCAGCCCTCGCTGCCCCTCCCCCTCACCTCCTCGCACCCCTGAGAGGGAAGCAGATGGTCACCTACCGCCAGGTCATGGACACCGACCTCGCCAAGCTGACCGACGCCGCCCAGGCGTGGGACGACATGGCCGACCAGCTCCAGAAGCTGGAGACGACGTACCAGACCAAGGTTCAGAAGATCAGCGCCGGCATGTCCTGGCGCGGTGTCAGCGCCAACACGGCCGCCAACACCGCCGTCCAGACCCGCCATGAGTTCGACGCTGCCCAGGTGGAGGCGCGGGCCGTCGCGGATCTGCTGCGCGATGCCCACGGCCAGTTCGTGCGGCTGGTGGCCGCGGTCAAGGACGCGGTCAAGGAGGCGCAGCAGGCCGGGATGAAGGTCGACGCCGACGGCCGGTGCACCTTCGACTACGCCAAGGCCACCAAGGAGGAGGCCTCCGCCGCCCACCACGACCCCGACCTCCCGGAGACCGAGCGCTCCTGGACCAAGAGGATCGAGCAGGCCGTCCAGGCCGTCGACGACGCCGACTACGGCGTCAAGCTCGCGCTGCGGGAGTCCGTGAGGGACACCGACGGCAAGGGGGACCTGAAGGGCTTCAACGGGGCCGCGCAGGGCGATGTCGAGGTGTACGAGGGGCGGCGGGCCACGGAGCTCGGGGAGAAGCTCGTCGACGGGAAGCTGTCGCCGGCGGAGCTGAAGGAAATGCAGATCCTGATGCGCAACAACGCGCAGAGCAAGCCCTTCAGCCAGACGTTCCTCAGCGGCCTGGGCCCCGGGGAGGCCATCAAGCTGAGCGACAAGCTCGTCGGGCTCTCGTACAACCGCGACGGCTCGGTCAGCAACACCGAATATCTCTCCGTGGAGCAGGGGCTGGCCCATTCGGTGGCCACGGCCACCGCGGTGCCGGGAACCCTCAAGGAGCGCCCGCCCGGCTCACCGCAGTTCAACGCCTGGCTGAACAGCCCGGACGGAAAGTTCTTCCGCGAGTGGACGGAAGGCGTCCGGAAGGTGGGCTTCGAGAAGTACGGCAGCAAGCAGGTGCCACGGTACGGCTACCAGTCGTATCTGACCATGCTCCAGAACTACGACAAGTTCGACGACCAGTACCTCTACACACTGGGCGACGACATCATCAAGGCGGAGAAGAAACAGCCTTCGGGCGTGTGGGACGAGTGGACCGGCGCCGACCCCAAATTCGTCAACGATCCGCTCGACACCGTCCTCGGCCTCATGAGCAAGGACCCCGACACCGCCACCGCGTTCCTCGACCCCGAGGGCAAGGGGCCGCTGAAGAACGACCACCTCACCTATCTCATCGAGCAGCGCGACTGGCCGAAGAACGTGCTGAACAGCGTCGGCCCGCCCCAGTCGATGGACGACACGTTCGGCAAGATGGGCTTCGGCGCCGCGCTCGAAGCGGCCGCCACCGGCCATGTCCCGGGCAGCGATTACCCCCTGGGGAAGCACACCGAGGACCAGGCCCGGGTGATGTACCAGGCCATCGAATCGCTCAACAAGGCGGGCGCGGCCGAGAACCTGGACCCCATGCTGCGCCGGCCGATGGCGAACATCCTCGCCGACTACACCCCCGACCTGCACCAGACCCTCGCCCGCGACAACCCCCTCTACCGCGAGCACAACGGACTCTGGAACGACAACGGCGAGCTCAGGGTCTCCGTCCCCGAGGAACACCTCGTCAAGATCATGCGCGGGGTCGCCAACGACCCCAGCGCGTTCGCGGATCTCTACAACGCCGAGCGGCACTACGCGGCGGGGACCTTCGCCGGCATGCCGGAGAAGATCTCCGAGCACACCCGGGTGCCGATCCAGGAGGCGTCCTCGGCCCTCGGCATGTACGACGGGGTGCGTGCGGACGTCCTCTTCGACGACCGCGACAAGAAGATCCAGTGGGAACGGGACTTCAACAACGCCCTCACCAGCGTCACCAGCATCGGCCCGAAGTTCGTGTCCAACAACGCCGCCGCGTTCGGCTCCGAGATCCTCTACCGGATCATCCGCTCCGAATCCCACAGCATCATGTGGGATCGCATCAAAGAGGCCAACCTGGACGCGAGCGTGGAGAACGCCAAACAGTTCACGGCGGGCCAGAAGGAGGTCGACTCCATGGTTGCCAACTGGGCACAGACCCACGGCCACGCCAAGGACAGCGACTACACCAAGGACCTCATCGGCATCGGCCAGACCAAGCACGCCGAGGGCCGCAACCAGGCCCTGATCCATCTGCGCGCCGACTACTGAGCCGCCGCCCCGCGGCCGGTGCGGTCCCGCACCGGCCGCGGGTCCCGCACCGGCCGCGGGTCCCGCACCGGCCGCGGGTCCCGCACCGGCCGTACGTCAGGCGGGGCGCCGCGCCGCGATCAGCCGGATGCCGAGCGCGGCGTCGTCCCACGCGGTCCGCACATGCCCGAGACCCGCCGCCCTCAGCGCGCCCTCGACCTCGCCGTCCTCGGGCGTACGCCCGCCCGCGAGCGCGAGGTCCAGGCGCGCCGCCGCGGCGCCCAGCGGGCGCTTGGGCGGCAGGGGGCACGGCAGGACGACCCAGCCGCCGGGCAGCAGCGCCTCCCCGGCCGCGGCGACGGCCGCCCGCAGCCGCCCGGGGTCCGGCAGTCCGGCGGCGGGCAGCCAGGCGAGCGCGAGCCGGTCGCCCGCCGTGAAGCCCGCCTCCGGGGCGTTCCTGGCGTCGTCGACCCGGACCCGTACCTCACCCTCACCCTCGCCCCCGGCTCCGGCCGCGCCCATGGCCACCGGCTCCGGCTCCGACGCGAGCACCGGGACGAACGGGATGTGACGCGCCAGCTCGGCGGCGGACCGGCCGCCGTCCCCGGCCGCGCAGCCCACCTGCGCCCCGGGCCGGTCCAGCAGCTCCGGCAGCCCCTCCAGCCTGCCCAGCAGCGAGTTGACCAGCACATCCGCCAGCGGCGCCGCCTCGCCTCCGCACCCGGTCAGCGACTCGCGCCCCGCGACCGGCTTCCCGTCTGAGCGGCCTCGGGGAGGTGGGGTGCGTTCCCGCGTCGTCCGGTGCGGTGCAGCGCAAGGCGGAGCGGCGCCCTCGTACTGGGCGTACTCGGGTGCTGCGACAACGCGGCGAGGTGCCGTGCTGGGCGGTGTGGGGGCGTGCCTCACTTCCCCGAGGTCGCTCAGCAGCCGGGCCCCGCCGTCCAGCGCGCGCCGCAGCCGCGCCGCGAACGCCGAGGCGCGCGGGCCGCCGATCAGCACCCGCTCCAGGCCCTCGTCGGCGACGTACCGGCCCTCGCCGTCCCGGTGCACCACCGAGGCGGCCACCAGGGCCTCAAGCAGCCCCTCGGCGAGGCCGGGCGGCAGCAGATCCCCGGCCGCCTCCCGTACCGTGCACGGCTCCAGCAGCCGGGCCAGCAGCCCGGTCTCGTGCGCCACCCCGCACGCCAGCAGGCCCCACGCCCCCGCCGCCAGGCGGGCGAGCCGCCCCTCGAACAGGCCCGCCGGCCCCTGCGGCAGCGCCTCCGGCGCCCGGCCCGCCCGTACGGCTGCCACCAGGGCGTGCGCCCGCTCGAGCAGCGCGGCCACCGCGGCCACCGCGCCGCGCCGGTCCGGGCCGAAAGCGTCGGGAGCGTCGAGCCCGGCCGCCGAGACCACCGCCGCCACCGCGTCGGCGAACTCCCCGCCGGCCCCGTGCGCGGCGGCGTGCAGCGCCCACCACCCGTCCGCCAGCTTGGACACGGTCCGCTCGGCGGCCTCCTCCCGGACCCGCTTGCCCTCCAGGCCGACGATCGTGCGCTGACCCAGCTGCAGCAGCAGCATCTCCTGGGAGCCCTGACCGGAGATCAGGCCCAGGATGTCGCGCATGAACCGCTCCCACGGGAACGCGGACATGTACGCCTCGCCGCCCTGCAGGCTCATCACCAGCCGGCCGACGCGCAGCGCGCACTCCGACGCATGGTGCTTGGCGACGGTCGCGAACTCGTCGAAGTACGGGTCGCGGTCCGGCGACCTGGTGCCGTCCAGCGCCCGGTAGACGCTCGCGCGGGCCGACTGCAGCAGCATGCGCATCTCGCCCACCGACCGCTCGACGTTGGGGTATTCGAGCACCCGGCGCCCGCCCCGCCTGCGCGGGTTCAGCGCCTCCACACAGTTCTCGATCACCCCGTCCAGCGCGCCCAGCACCCCGCACGCGCTCATCGTCCGCCGGATGCGCGCATAGGTGTTCAGCTCGCTGAGCGCGTCCGCGCGCCACACGAGCCGCGCCGGGGGCAGCCGCACCTCGTGCAGGATCACCTGGCCCAGGCCCATGGTGTGCATGCCCATGGTGTCCATGTGCACGGGGGTGACGCCCGGGTCGTCCTTCTCGACGAGGAACGCCAGCATGTCGTTGGACGCCTCGTCGCGCAGGAACAGCACAAAGAGGTCGGCGAAGCGCGCCCCGGCCAGAAACCGCTTGGCGCCGTTCAGCACCCAAACGTCGTTTTCCAGCCGCGCTGTGGAGTGGTAGTCGTACGGGTCCCGGCTCTCGTACGCGCCCTGCACGCCGAACCGCCGCCCGGCCACCAGGTCAGGAACGTAGGTCTCGATCAGCTCCGGTGTGCCGCTGGACAGGATCAGCTCGGTGATCTCGACGCTGATGTCGAGCAGGACCGCGAAGCCGGGGTCGCGCGAGAGACGGGCGATCTCCTCGACCACCACGCCCCACGCCAGTTTGTCCCGCCCCTCGCCGCCGATCTCGGCCGGCAGCGAGAACCCCAACAGCCCCAGCTCGCCGGCCTGCTCGAAGACGCGGTTGTCGAGCGGCCGGCACTCCTTGTTGCGGAAGTGCGAGCCGGGGTTGGCCACCTCCAGGACGAAGCTTCCGAACCTGCGCCGGGCCTCGCGGCGGATCCGCTCGATCTCGGCGTCGAGGGTGTGCTGTTCCGGGGCCGCCCGGTTCATCACATCGGCGGCGTGCGCCCGGTCCGTCATGCCCCGACCTCCTGGGCAGCGGCGTCCAGCTCGCGCACCAGGTCCTGAAGCGTCTCCTCGCCGAGGAACCGCTCCAGCGGGATGGTGGCGCCGGTGCGCTCCTCGACCTCGACGGAGAGCTGGGCCGCGGTGAGCGAGTCGATGCCGATCTCGCCCAGCGGCCGGTCGACGGGCAGCCGCTGCCCGTCCAGGCCCAGCAGCTCCCCGATCAGTGAGGGCAGCCAGGCGCCGGCGGACCCGGCGGTGCCGTCGCGGTGTTCGGTGGTCATGGCGTCCTCCCAAACGCGGCCGGAATGCGGCCTGGATGCGGCCCGAGTGTGGCCTGGATGCGGCCTAGATGCGGCCCGGCGCGGACCCCCGGTACTGCGGGGCGAGCCGCTGCGGTACGAGGGAGAACGCGCGATCGTCGTCGTCAAGGTCGTGCAGTCGGCGCACCAGCAGGTCCTCGGCCTCCCGGTCCGGCGGGGCCGGGAACCCCAGCCGCTCCACCACGCGGCGCAGCGCGGCCGAGAGCCAGGCCCGGTCGGCGGCCAGACCGCCGAGCGCGTCCCGGCGGAGCAGCCAGGTGTGCAGACAGCAGGCGCCGGCGTGCACCAGACAGTGCCGGCGGGCCGCCTCGTACGCCTCACCGGTGCGCGCCGTGCCGAGCCCGCGCAGCGTCTCGCGCGTCTCGTCGCGGACCTTCAGCAGCGTGTGCCCGAGCGAGAACAGCTCCTGGTCGTCGCCCAGCGCCGCGACCGTCTCGTCGAGGAGGTCGACCACCTCGTCGGCGGCCCCGTAGGTGAGCGACGGGCGCTGGTCCCGGGGCGCCACCGAAGTCACCGGCTCGCCGAACCCGAACAGCAGCGGCAGGGGCACCTCGGCCCGCGACCCCCCGGCGCGCCGCCGCGCCCCGCTGACCAGCTGCGCGCGGACCGTGTCCAGCTGCACCAGCTGGGTGCCCTCGAACACCGGGGTGATCGCCACATCGCGCGCCAGCTTCTGGAACGCCCCGTCCGCGACCCCCTCACGCAGATAGGCCCGGGCGCTCAGCACCTCGCCGCACGCGTTCACCGCGTCCACGCAGAGCGCGGGCACCACGTACTTGGCCACCGCGGACCACAGCGCCATCCGCTGCCGCGCCACATCGAGGGCGCGCGCCGCGGCAAGACCGGTGCACTCCGCGATCAGCAGGTCGGCGAAGGCGCGCGCCAGCAGCGAGCGCACCGGGGCCAGCGCCAGCGCCGGCTCGCCGTACAGCACCCGCCCGCGCGCGTGGCGCAGCGCGATGCGCAGCGCCGTGTCGGCGGCGCCGAGGCTGCTCCCGCCCACCAGCGTCCGGGTGAACTGGAGCATGCCGGTGACCATTTCGATGCCGCGGCCCGGCCGTCCGATCACGGCGTCTGAGCCGACCCGGCAGTCGTCGAGGACGAAGCCGCTCAGGTCGTGGCCGCGCAGTCCGTGGGTGGGCACCTTCGGCAGCCGCCGCACCGCGTCGCCGCCGACGGCCTCGAAGTCCACCAGGAACAGCCCGAAGGACGGGTCGGAGGCGGCGAGCACGGTGGCGAACGAGGACCGCCGGCCGTTGCCGACCAGCCACTTCCTCCCGTTCAGCACAAACCCGTCGCCTGTGGGCGCCGCGCGGGTGGCGGTGGCGAGCAGATCGCTGCCCGCCGCCTCCTCGCTGATGCCGGCGGTGCCCCAGGCGCGGCCGAGCGCCAGCTCGGCGACGCGGCGCCGCTGCGCGTCGTCGCCCCAGGTCCACACCGGCGCGGTGGCCAGCAGCGTCGAGCCGAACCCGACCGAGACCGCGAGCTCCCGGCGCGAGGCGGCGCGCACCACGGCCAGCAGCGATTCGAACGAGCCGAGCCGGCCGCCCTCGGTGACCGGCACCAGGTGCTCGTGCAGCCCGGCCGCCCAGGCCGCCTCGTACGCCGCGGTGGGCTCGGCCTCCAGGTCGTCCGCGCGCACCCCGCCCGCCAGCGACATGCCGGTGTCCGGATCGAACGGGCAGCCCAGCGCCCGCTCCAGCTCCTCCGCCGCCGCAAACGCCGCAAACGCCGAGAACGCGGCCGGCGATGCCCCGGTCATACGTGCTCCACCACGATCGCGTACGGCCCGCTGCCGTCGTCACCGTCGAGCCCCAGCTCATGGACGAACGCGAGCCGGCCGGCGTGGCGGTGGACGGTGGTGCGCACCCGCAGCAGATCCCACAGCTGACCGGCCCGCAGCCAGGTCGCGTCGACGCGGCGGACCCCCTCGGCCAGCGCGCGCCGCAGCTCCGGCACCTTCCCGCCGTGCCGCATCACGCACTCCTCGCGCGCGCCGCCCGCGAACCCGAGGGATTCGGCCCAGTACCACTGGTCGGCCACCTCGCAGTGGTGGCGGTGGACCCGGAACGTCGTGGTGTGCGAGGCGATCCGCTCGCCCTCGCGCTCGTACGTGCCCAACAGGGCGCGCACCGGCGACAGATACGGGGCGCGCTCGACCTCGTCGTCCGCGAAGCCCGCCACGAACGAGTCCGGCAGCGTCGTCGGCGCGCCCGAGAGCGCCTGGTCGCCGCTGAGCCGCAGCGGCACCGAGGTGGCGCGGGTGCGCACCGCCACGCCCGCCGGGCCCGAGACCTCCATCTCCATCTCCAGCTGCGAGGAGCGCGGTCCGCGCACCCGGGCGCGCACCTCGACCAGCGCCTCGTCGGCGTCGAGGAACCGCAGGGGCTGCTCGTACTCCAGCTGCCAGGCCCACAGCACGAATCCCACCTGGTGCTCGGAGACCAGCGTGCGGTGGCTGCACACATGGTCGCGCAGCCAGCGGGTGCCGGCCTGGAAGGCGAGCCGCCCGACGGCGGTGGGCTGCAGCCGGTCCGGGGTGAACAGGCTCGCGTCGAGCACGACCTCGTAGGTGGAGCTGCGCGGCATCGGCGCTAGCCCCCGGATATCGCGGTGACGATGTCCACCCGGTCGTCCTCGGTGGCCTCCCGGTCCAGCTCGTCCAGAGTGAGCTTTTCGCCGTTGAGGGCGATCAGATGGGTGGCGCGCACGCTTCCCTCGCGGTCCATCAGCACCTCGGCCAGGTCCGGGTAGCGGTCGGTCAGCGCGGTCAGCCCGTCGCGCACGGTGTCGCCGCCGACCTCGATCTCGCTCTCGTAGTCGGTGAACCGGAGCAGGACGCCCCGCACTTTGACGATCACGTCGGTTTCCCCCTCGTGGATGTGGTCATGTCGCGCCCGCGGGCCGGGCGGGAGCCTGGAGGCGGGCCAGCTCGTCGAGCTCGCCGGCGAGGAACTGGCGGCGCGCCAGCCAGCGCTGCACCTTGCCGCTGGAGGTCTTGGGGATGGTCCGGGGCCGCACCAGGACCACGGTGTACGGCGGGATGCTCAGCTCCATCGAGACCGCCCGCCGGATCCCCTCGACGGCCGCCGCGTACTGCTCCTCTTCCCCTTCTTTGACGGGGTTCGCCTCGTAGACCAGCACCAGCCGCTCGGCCGCGCCCTCGTCGTCCTCGATCGCGAAGGCGGCGCCGCAGTTGCGGCGGATGCCGGGGACCTCGGCCTCGCAGACCCGCTCGATGTCGACGGGGTGGTAGTTGCGCCCGTTGACGACGATCAGGTCCTTCAGCCGCCCCGCCGGGAACAGCTCGCCGTCCAGGACGAACCCGAGGTCGCCGGTGCGCAGATACGGGCCGTCGCCGGTGGTGGTCGTGGCGCCGAAGGTGGCGTCGGTGTCCTTTGGCCGCCGCCAGTAGCCGTCGGCGACGCTCGGTGAGTCGATCCAGATCTCGCCCACCGCGCCCTCGCCCAGCGGCTCGCCCGTGGCCGGGTCGGCGATCAGCAGCCTGGTCCCCGGGCCGGGGGAGCCGCAGCTCACCAGGGACCTGGAGCGCTCCTCGGACCCGGCCGGGCGGGCCGTGCCGTGCACGTCGAGCGCGTCGCGCGCGACCTCGACCGAGCGCCAGCCGCCCAGGGGTTTGCCGCCGGTCACGAACAGAGTCGCCTCGGCGAGCCCGTAACACGGGTAGAACGACTCGGCTCTGAAGCCGCAGGGCGCGAAACGCTCGGCGAAGCGCGCCATGGTGTCGGCGCGGACCGGTTCGGCACCGGTGAAGACCAGCTCCACGCCCGACAGGTCGAGCCCTTCCAGGTCCGCGTCCTTGGCGCGCCGTACGCACAGGTCGTACGCGAAGTTCGGGCCGCCGGTGACCGTCACGCCGTAGCGGGAGACCATGCGCAGCCAGGACAGCGGGCGGCGCAGAAACGTCACCGGCGACATGAGCGTCACCGGGATGCCGAAGGACAGCGGGGTGAGGATGCCGCCGATCAGCCCCATGTCGTGGTACGGGGGCAGCCAGACGCCGCCCGAGCTGCCCTGGTGCAGCCCGAACCCGCGGGCGATCTCCAGGGAGTTGTCGAGCAGCTGGGCGTGGCTGAGCATGACGCCGCGCGGCAGCGACGTCGACCCCGAGGTGTACTGCAGCAGCGCCAGCCGGTCCGGCCGGATCTGAGGCAGCGGGCCCTCGGCCCTCTCGCCGGTGGGCTCGGCCAGGTCGGTCGCGATCAGGCGGGGGGTGCGGCCGGCGAGCGCCGTGGCGAGCCAGCCGTCCAGCAGCGGTGCGATGTCCGAGGTGGTCAGGACGGTGTCCGAGCCGGTGTCCTCGATGATGGCGGCGAGCCGCGGCATCGTACGCGCCAGGCGCGCCGGGTCGGGCGGGAAGGCGGGCACCGCGGGCACCCCGGCGTAGAAGCAGCCGAACAGCCCCGCGAGGTAGTCCAGGCCGGGCGCGAAGAGCAGCAGCGCCGGATCGGGCCGCCCGCCGGTGGCGGCCGACAGCCTGGCCGCGACGGCTCGTGCGCGCGCGTCGAGCTCGGCGTAGGTGATCCGGTCGGCCGACTCGTCGTCCGCCACGAACCGGTAGGCGAGGGCGTCGGGCTCCCGCGCCGCCCGCTCACTCAGCAGCCGCGCGAAGCTTCCGGCGCCGCGACCATATGGACCAGCCACTTCAGCCGTCTCCCCCCGCGGTCGACCTCCGTGATCGACCCCCGTGATCGACACGGCGAGCAAGTGTTACAGCAATGTTGACGGTGGGTCAATGATCTTATGCAGACGGTCGGTTGAGGCGTGGAGGGTGTGTTCCGTGGGGCCGCCGGGGGGATTGACACTCACGGGTAACAACGAGCATCGTGATCGCCGAACCAGGGTGAAGGATCGGTGCCTGTCGACCGCGCGCTCCTGTCCAAGAGGGGACACCCCATGACCGACTTACCGGTCGCTCCCGACGGAACGCGGGGCGCCGTGGCGGGCGAGCCCGCCGCCGGCCCACCCGCCCGGCCACCCGTCAAGCTGGTCCTGCTGTGCTGCCTCGGCGCCTTCGTGGCATTCCTGGACAGCACCATCGTGAACGTGGCGTTCCCCAACATCGCCGAGGACTTCGACACCACCGATCTGCCCACCCTGTCCTGGGTGCTCAACGGCTACAACGTGGTGATCGCGGCGCTCCTGATGCCCGCCGGCCGGGCGGCCGACCGGCTCGGCTGCCGGCGGTCCTTCGCGGTGGGCCTCACCACCTTCACCGTCGCCTCCGCGGTCTGCGGGATCTCCGGCTCGGCCGCCGTCCTCATCGGCGCCCGGCTGGTGCAGGCGCTCGGCGCCGCGATCCTCGTCCCCACCTCGCTCGCGCTGCTGCTGCCCATGTTCCCGATGGCCAAGCGGCTGACGGCGATCACCATCTGGAGCGCGTCCGCGGCGCTGGCCGCCGGGATCGGGCCCGGCCTCGGCGGGCTGCTCGCCGAGCACTGGAGCTGGCGGGCGGTGTTCCTGGTGAACATCCCGATCGGGATCGTCGCCGTATGGGCCGGCCGGCACCTCGCTGAGCAGCGCGAACGCGGCGGCCCCACCCCCGACGTGCTGGGCTCGGCGCTGCTCGGCGCCTCCCTGGGCCTGCTCGCCCTGGGCCTGGTCAAGGCCCCCGACTGGGACTGGGCGAGCGGGCGCACCCTCGGCTGCCTGATCGGCGGGGCGGCGCTGGCGGTGGCGGTGGTGGTGCGCAGCGCACGCCATCCGGCCCCGGTCCTCTCCCTCGATCTGCTGCGCTCGCGCAACGCCGTGGGCGGCAACATCGGCTCGATGCTGTTCTCGGTGACCTTCTACGCCGTCATCCTGAACAACATCCTGTTCCTGACCGGCCGCTGGAACTGGTCCCTGCTCACCGCGGGCCTGGCCACCACGCCGCCGCCGCTGGCCACCGCCCTGGTGGCCCGGCCGGCCGCCCGCCTCGCCGAGAAATTCGGCGATCAGCTGGTCGTCATCGCGGGCTGTCTGATCTACATCTGCGGCACCTTGCTGCTGTTCTGGGGCGGCGGCCAGGACCCGGACTTCCTCACCCACTGGCTGCCCGGGGCGGCCGTCATGGGGCTGGGCGCCGGCCTGGTCTGGCCGGTGCTTGGCGGGGTGGCCCTGGCCGGGGTCGAGCCCAGCCGGCTGGCCACCGCCAGCGCGGCCAACGCCGCCTTCCGGCAGCTGGGCGCGGTCCTCGGCACGGCGCTCGCGGTGTCCATCGTCACCGCGTCCGCGGACGATGCGCTCGGCGGAGCGCGCAACACCTGGTACCTCTCGATCGGCTTCGCCTTCGGGGTGGCGGTGCTCGCGGCCGTGACCGTACGCCGCACCACGGCCCCGGCGGCCTGACACCGGAGACGACGATGACGACCGAGGCGAGCACGGCCAAGGCGGCGGAGACCAAGGCGGCAGAGGCCAAGGCGGCAGAGGCCAAGGCGGCGGAGGCCAAGCCGAGCACGGCCACGGCCGCCGGGGCGACCGGAGTGACCGAGGCGCCGTGCGCGGCCGGAACGCGGCTGCTCGGCTCGATGGCCGACCTGCTGGGCGATCCGCTGGCGGCCTATCTGCGGGCCCGCCGCGACCACGGCGACGTCGTCCGGTTCCGCGCCGGGCCGCCCGGCCTGCGGCGGGACATCTACGCCGTGTTCTCGGCCGAGGGCGTCCAGCAGGTCCTGGCCACGGAGGCGGCCAACTTCCGCAAGGACAACGTCATCTACCAAGAGCTGCGGCAGGCCCTCGGCAACGGCCTGCTCACCAGCCAGGACGAGGACTACCGGCGCCAGCGCCGGCTCATCCAGCCGCTGTTCACCCGCCGCCGGGTCGAGGGCTACGCCGCCGCCGTCACCTCGGAGGCCACCGCGCTGGCCGCCCGCTGGCGGGAGACCCCCGGCGAGGGCGTCGAGCTGGTGGAGGAGATGCGCGGATACGCGCTGCGCGTCGTCGGCCGCGTCCTGTTCGGCTCCGATGTCGAGCAGACCATCGAGGTCGTCCGGGACAGCCTGCCCATGCTCAACGAGCGCGCCCGGGCCCGCGCCCTGTCCCCGGTCAAGCTGCCCCGCGGCTGGCCCACCCCCGCCAACCGCCGCGCCGCCCGGGCCCAGGCCGGGCTGTACGCGCTGTGCGACGCGATCATCGGCAAGCGCATGGACGACCGGGAGCGCGACGGGCACGAGCGCGCGCCCGGAACCGGAGAGGAGGGCGGCGCCGAGGATCTGCTCACCCTCCTCATCCGCGCCCACAACGCCGAAGACGGCAGTCTGACCCGCGCCGAACTGCGGGAACAGGTCCTGGTCTTCTTCCTCGCCGGACACGACACCACCGCCACCGCGCTCACCTTCGCCCTCCACCTCCTGGCCCGCCACCCGGCCGAGCAGCAACGGGTGCACGAGGAGCTGGACCGGGTGCTCCCCGACGGCCGCACCCCCACCGCGGCGGATCTGGAGGCCCTGCCCCGCCTCACCATGGTGCTGAAGGAGGCCATGCGGCTCTTCCCGCCGTCCCCGGCCGTCAGCCGTCTGGCCGTGGCCGACACCGTCGTCGGCGGCCGCCGTGTCCCGGCCGGTGCCGCCGTGCTCGTCAGCCAGTGGGTCGCCCACCGCCACCCCGCCTACTGGGAGGATCCGGAGCGCTTCGACCCGGAGCGCTTCACCCCGCGGGCGGAGGCCGCCCGGCCGCGTTACGCGTACTTCCCGTTCGGCGGCGGGCCCAGGGCCTGCGTCGGCCAGCACTTCTCGACGCTGCATTCGGTGCTGAGCCTGGCGACGCTGCTGCGCGCGTACGAGGTGGAAGACGCGACGGACGGCGGCGACATTCCGCTCGGCGCCGGGATCACGCTGCTGACGAAGGGGCCGGTGCGCATCCGTGTACGACCCCGCATCTAATTGGCGACATTGCCGTGATATCGCCGGACCGGCACATTCGGGTAACTCGGATTGGAGTCCTCCGTTTGCTCAGTTGGCATCAACTTGCCTGTGTCTCCGATCACTTGGCCGAAAGAGCGGAAAGCCAGTACGCTTCTGAACCATGGTCACACCTGAAGTAGAGCCTTACATCCGGCAGAAATTCGCCGAGAACGCGGGCCTCACGGAAGAGCAGCTATTCAAGGCCGACGCGACATTGGCCGACGTCATCGCCGGTAGCCCCCGAATGACCAACAGCATCGATCTCATGGAAGCGTTTGCGCGCACCGCAAACGCATTGCGCAAGGACTACGGCGTGCGGGTGCGCCTCCCGGCGCTTCCTCTCGACACCCCGATTACGACCGTGCTGAAGACCTTCCTCGACGAATTCGAGCGTCAGCAAAAGGAGGCGGCCGCATGAGTATCGCCGAGACGGACCGCGCCTCGTCCCCGGTCATCCGCCGGTCGGCCGCCTCGGAGGGGCCGCCCGCCATCATCACCGACCTCTACGGCGCGCTGACCGAGCGCGGTATGTCCCTGGTCGACATCACCTGGGAGCAGCAGCGGCTGCACGAGTCCCGGCGGTGGAGCGTCGTGGAGATGCTGGCGGCCGTCGACCTGGACAGCCTCACCCCGCTCGACCGCAACCTGGTCTGGAACGCGGGCCGGGCCGAGCTGACCACCAAGCCGGGCGCGGACCGCCTCGAGCGCCAGGCGGAGGCCGAGGTCCGGCGCTGGCAGGACAAGAACCCTACGGTCGCCTCGATCATGGAGGCGTGCGGCACCTGGAGCCGCTACTGGAACGAGGAGGAAGCCCACCACGAGACGGTCTTCAACCGGCTGGCCGATCTCAGCGGGATGGAGCCGATCTCGGACGAGACCTTCATCCAGTTCCGCCAGGTCTTCCCCGACGACGACATGCTCCGCACCCTGGTGCTGCTCGCCATCTCCGAGATCACGGCCGCGGTCAACTACGGCCAGTGCCAGCACGTCATCGAGGACCAGGGGCTGCGCCGCATTTTCAAGCAGGTCGCCGCCGACGAGATCCAGCACCGCAACTACTTCGTCTCCTTCGCCAAGGCCCTGGTGGACAGCGGCGAATACCCGGCCAAGGACGCGTTCGCGGTGGCCCACCTCTTCCTCCGCGAGGACGGCGAACTGCAGGGGAGTGCCCGCACCCAGCTGGAGCAGCGCGGTTCGCATGTGAACTGGTGGGACCAGCTCGAAGTGGGCGACAGCGACTTCCGTCCCGAGGCGCTGGAGAAGAAGGAGCAGCTGATCTGCGGCGCCCTGAAGAAGATCACCGGGATCGAGGTCCATTCCCGTGAAGAGGTCGAGGACACGTGGATGGATCTCGTCGGGAGCTGATCGGTCTGGGGCACGACCTCCAGCGGATCAGTGAACTGGAGGTCGCCTCCTCTCTCCGCGAACCCGATGTCTTCTTCACCCGTGGAGAACTGCGCCACTTCGAATCCAAGATCTCTCCCCTGGAGAGCATGGCGGGGGCGTTCGCGGCCAAAGAAGCTCTTTTCAAAGCAATTCCGGCGGCGGACGAGACCTGGTTCTGGACCGATGCCGAGCTGGTCCACGACCACCATGGCGCACCGCGGTTCCAGGCCCATGGAGCGCTGGCGGACCATCTGGCCCGGCACCGGCTGCGGGTGAGCGTTTCCCTCTCGCACAGCGGCGGTTTCGTATCCGCCGTGGTCATGGTGGTCGGCGGGACCTCCGCACTGACACGTTTCTTCGACACGACCAATCGGGCGGTACGACGTGTTTTTCGGCGAATCCCGGCTGACCCTGCCGGTGCGCCCCAATGACCTCGACGCGCTGGGGCATGTGAACAACGCGGTCGCGCTCGAATATCTGGAGGCCGGCCGGTGGGACTGGCTCGGCCGCCAGGGGCTGGTGCACGGCGATCGCATGATCGCGGTGGTCGCCCGCACCGAGATCGACTACCTGGCGGAGATCCCCCGTGGCCGGGTCGAGGTGCGTACGTCCCTCGAATCGCCGTCCGCGGAGGAGTTCGACGAGGACGACCTCACCTTCCGGGCGCGGTTCCGGCAGCGCCTCCACCTTCCGGACGTGGCGCGCCCCGCGGTGGACGCCCTGGTCACCGTGGCCTTCCTGGACGCCGCCCAGCGGTGCCTGGTCTCGATGCAGGACTTCCTCGCGGCCTCCGCCGTCTCCCGCTGAACGGCGCCGAACCGGGCCGAACAGCGCCGAACGGGGCAGAACCGGGCTGGGCGAGGCTGAACGAGCAGGATTGGAGAGCGCGATGAGCACGGCAGACGACCCGGCGGAGACCGAACGCTGGGTGCCGACCTCCGACGGCCATGAGCTGCACCTCAGGCAGGTGCGGCCGGCGGCGGGCGGCGCGGCGGCGCCCGGAGTGCTGTTCCTGCCCGGCCTGTTCGCGGACGGCGGGTTCTTCCTCGGCAGATCCGGGCAGGGGCCCGCGAAGGCGTTCCTGGACGAGGGCTTCACCGCGTACGTGGCCTCGCTGCGCGGCCACGGCCCCAGCCGCTGGCCCGAGCGGCGGGCCTACGACTGGAACTTCGACACCTATGTGCGCCACGACGTCCCGGATCTGATCCGGGCGGTCTCCGCCGTCCACGACGGGCCGCTGTTCGTCCTGGCGCACAGCATGGTCGGCTATGCGGCCCTGGCCGCGCTCGGCGTCGACCCCGACCTGCAGAAACGTCTCGCCGGGGTGGTCACCGTCTCCTCGGCGGTCAACGACTACAGCGACGGCGGACTGTCCAAACGCGCCCAGGTGACGTTCTCCGCGGTGATCTCCCGGCTCGTCGGGCGGTTCCCGGCGCGGGCGCTCAAGCAGGGCCGCTGGGACGAACCGCCCGGCCTGATGCGGCAGTTCGCCGCCTGGGCCCCCTCCGGCGCCTTCCGCAGCGCCGACGGAGCGACGGACTACTGGCAGGCCCTCGGACAGGTGACGCTGCCGGTGCTGGTCGGGATCGGCGCGGGCGACACCTTCCACGCGTCCCCCGCCCGGGCCCGGAAGCTGGCCGACCACCTCGGCGGCGGCGCGGAGTTCGCCCTCTTCGGCCGCGAGACCGGGCTCAGCTGGGACCCCGGCCATGTCGATGTGATCCGCGGCGCACGCGCCCAGGAACAGGTGCTGCCCCAGCTGGTGGCCTGGATGCGCGGGACATCCCCTTCCGGCGACGCCCGTGGCGGCGCCACCGACGACACGACCAAGGAGTAGGAGAGGCGCGGTGCTCGAGCACATTCAGCGCAACCAGGAGTGCCCGCCCGAACGGGGCCTGTACCTGTACGACAAGTTCATCGACCCGCCCGAGTTCATCAGCTACCAGGGCTTCCCGGAGCAGGTCGCCGCGTACGCCGACTTCTTCCGCGACCAGGGCGTCGAACCGGGGGCGCGGGTGCTGTTCCCGTTCGAGACCTCCAGCGCGGTGATCTTCGCGTTCCTGGGCCTCATGGAGCTCGGCGCCGTCCCGCTGTCGGTCAAACCGCTGGTCCTGGACACGCCGAGGGACGCCTATCTGGACTTCCTGGGCCGGGTCGCACGGGACTACGAGGCGGTCCGCGTGCTGGAGACCCCGACCGTCGCCACCCTCGACCTGCCCGTCCCCACCCTGCCGCTGCCGCCGGCCGGCATCCGCAGGCCCGGCGCCCGGCTGCGCACCCCCGCCGCCGACGAACTGGCCTTCGTACAGTTCTCGTCCGGGTCGACGTCCTTCCCCAAGGGCATCCCGGTCCGGCAGGACATGCTCCGCACCAACCTGACCATGATCACCCGTACGGACGGCCGGAAGCCCGAGGAGCGGGTCAGCAGCTGGCTGCCGCTCTACCACGACATGGGACTGGTCGGCGGACTGCTCTCCTGCCTGGCCGTGGGGTGCGATCTGCTGCTCGCCGAGCCGGTGACGTTCCTGTTCGACGCCCGTGGCTGGTGGGAGCACATGGCCAGGGAGGGGGCCGCCGGCACGGTGATCCCCAACTTCGCGGTCGACTACTCGCTCAAGCTGATGCAGGACCTCGACGAAGAGGAGCTGACCGAGATCGACCTGTCCCGGGTGCGGTCGATCTACCTCGGCAGCGAACCCATCAACCTGCCCAACCTCAACGCCTTCCTGGACCTGATGGCCCCGGCGGGGCTGCGGCGCGATGTGTTCATGCCCTGCTACGGCATGGCCGAGGCCGTACTGCTGGTCTCCAGCCGCCCGGTCAGCAGCGAGATCCGGGTCGTCGAGACCCCCTCGGGAGTGCCGGCCATCTCGGTGGGCCGCCCGATGCCGGAGTACACCGTGCGCCTCCGCGATGAGCGGGGGCGGGTGTGCGAGGACGGCCAACTGGGCGAGATCGAACTGGCCGGCGGCAGCCTGGCCGCCTCCTACCTCGACAAACAGGCCCCGCTGACAGGGGACGACGGCTACTACGCCACCGGCGACATCGGATTCCTCGACGACGGCGAGCTGTTCATCACCGGCCGCATCAGCGACCGGATCAAGGTGGGCGGTCAGAGCTACTTCGCCGCCGACTTCGAACAGGCGATAGAGCGGCTGGACTTCGTGCGCGACGGCCGCACGGCCGTGGTGCAGATCGGCGCGGACATCGTCGTCCTGGCCGAGGTGGACCGCACGGCACGCGACGACATCCAGGGCAGCCGGGCGACGATCGTCGACCATCTGGTGCGCACGGTCGGGGTGACGGTGCGGGCCACCGATGTGCACTACGTACGCCCCGGCCAGCTGGAGCGCACCAGCAGCGGCAAGCTGCGGCGGCGGGCGATCGCGGAGGCGTACGAGCAGCGGCGGCTGAAGGGGCTGACCTTCGACCTGCCCGCGGGCGGCTGAGCCGGACCGGACAGCGGGCTCCGCCCCAGACCCCCGTCCAGGGGCGGAGCCCGATCCGCGCGGCGCAGCCGCACACCGACGGTCCGGGAGCTACTTCGCCCCGAGCACCAGGGCCAGCGGCACCTTCTCGTGGGACTCGGTCGAGGGCTTCATGGCGTTCTTGCTGCCGACGTAGAGCCGCTTGCCCGCGTAGATGATCTGCCCGTCCGTGGAGTAGCTGTTCTCGGCGAACGCGGTGTCCTCCGGGTTCTGCATCAGCTTCTTCTTCTCGTGTGATGTGGTGTCGATGCGCCAGACCGCACTGCCCTGGGTGAACGTGGGCTCCTGGTAGGCCAGGAGCGACGCGCCGTTCTCGTCGAGCCGGAGCGGCACCAGCGGGCCGCCCTCGGCGCCGTCGGCCTTGGCGGTCACCTTGCCGGTCTTCAGATCGATGACGACGATCTCGTTGGACGGACCCGAATCGGCGCCCGCGCGGTAGTCCGTGCCCATGTAGAGCACACCGGCCGCCTTGTCGACGACGATCTGCGTACAGCCCCCGACGTCGGTCGCCCCGCAGTCGGCCTGGTACTTGCCGCCCTCCATGCCGAACTTGCTCAGCAGCCTGCCCTCTTTGCCGCTGTCGTCGACCGCCAGGAAGTCGGAGACCCCCGAGCCCGACGAGTCGCCCGCGTTGACCCCGATGACCAGGGGGTCGGTGGAGACCACATGGGCGTACTCGATGCCCGACGTCACCTTGTACGAGGACTTCACCGCCCGGGTCTTCGGGT
Organism: Streptomyces sp. NPDC007917; assembly: GCF_042959105.1. Classification (NCBI taxonomy): domain Bacteria; kingdom Bacillati; phylum Actinomycetota; class Actinomycetes; order Kitasatosporales; family Streptomycetaceae; genus Streptomyces; species Streptomyces sp. NPDC007917. The sequence goes on along the minus strand of NZ_JBIBKK010000006.1, from coordinate 368,864 downwards.
CCACGGTCTGGACCTCCAGCTGCGGGCTGCCGGACACCTCGCACTCGCGCACGGCGATCAGCTTCGGCCCCTCACCGAAGTAGCCGTTGTCCGAGCACTCCTCGTCCGACTCCGGCATCCACAGCGGCTTGCCGTCGATCGACCAGGCCGCGCCGCCGGAGAGGCCGCCCGCGGCGACGGTGTCGCCGCCTATGGTCACCTCGTCGAACATGATCGGGCTGTCGGAAGCCCACTCACCGGTCTCCTTGCCCTGCTTCGTCCAGACCAGCTTGCCCTTCTTCAGATCGACCAGGCCGACCTGGGTGCAGACCGAGGGGTCCTTGGAGTCGTCCTCGAAGAGGATCGCGGTCAGGCCCGCCTCGGTGACCTGCGGCGAGGACCAGCAGATCTCGCCGTCGAGCGGGATCTGCCACGAGGCGGAGCCCCCGGTGAGCGGATAGCCGACGATCTTCTTGACGTCCGCCTTGACGAACTTCTCGTCGGTCACCCACATGCCCGGGGTGTTGACCATCTTGGCGACCTTCGGCATCGGGACCTCGCCCAGCACCTGTGCCTCGACGGCCCCGTCCGCCGAGGCGTCGCTCCCGCCCCCGCCGGAGTCCTTGCCCACGGCCAGCCAGACGCCGCCGGCGACCAGCGCCAGCGCCACCACCGCGCCGACCACGATCCCGACGGGCGACTTCGACTGCTGCCGCCTCCGGCTCGCCCGGCCCCCGCCGGGCGGCGGGCCGGGCGGCGGCCCTTGCTGCGGCATCTGGGGCTGCTGTGGCATGTACGGCTGCTGCGGCGTCTGCGGTGGGGCCGGCGGTCCCGGGGGGCCCGGCGGCGGATAGCCGTATCCGGACGGCGGGGGCGGCTGGGACATCCCGATTCTCCTTCTCGCAGGGGTGGTCGCACGGGTCACACGAATATGTGGACCGACCATGTGAACCGGCAGCGAGAAGGATTTCTATCAAACGCGCGCCATTAATGCACGCCGCGGGGCCCGGATTCCCGAAAACCGCAGTTCACGAGATTACTGATCCAAATTCCAGTGGAAATGTTCCGCGGATTATTTTCCGAATTCGGCCTGCCGGGGGAGGAGCACCGTGCGCACATAGTCCTCGACCGCCGCCTCGAGCCCCACGTCCCGGCCCGCCCGCTCGCACAGCAGCCAGCGGTGTTCGAGCAGTTCGTGGTAGATCTGCGCGGTATCGGTGGAACCCCGCAGCTCCAGGGGCACGGCCCGCACGGTCGGCCGGAAGACGTCGCGGACCCAGCGGTGCGCGAGCACTTCCGGGCGGGCGCCGAGCGGATCGCCCGGAGCGTAGTCGTCCTGCGAGACCATCCACGTCTCCAGGTCGTTGAGGAGGCTGCGCGCCTGATTCTCCTCCGCGTCGAGACCGGTCAGCCGCAGCAATTGCCGCTGATGGTGCCCGGCGTCCACGACTTTCGGCAGAAAAGTGACCGCATCCCCGTCCGGTGAGCTCTGGATCTGCATTTCCGCGACATCGAAACCGAGCTCGTTCAGCCGCCGCACCCGCCGGTCGATGTAGTGCCGCTTGGCCAGCGGATAGACCGACTCGCGGGTCAGCTCGTGCCACAGCTCGTCATACCGCTCGACGATCTCCCGGCCGAACAGCACCGGATCCACGGAGGGGTGCAGCGACCCGCCCGCCTCCAGGTCCATCAGCTCGCCCGCGATGTTCACCCGGGCGACCTCGAGGTCGTAGCTGCGCTGCCCGCCCGACAGCCGCGGATGGAGCTGCCCGGTCTCCGCGTCCACCAGATACGCCGCGTACGCGCCCGCGTCCCGCCGGAACAGCGTGTTGGACAGCGAACAGTCGCCCCAGGCGAAGCCGCTCAGATGCAGCCGCACCAGCAGCACGGCCAGCGCGTCGAGCAGCCGCTTGATGGTGCCGGGCCGCATCGTCGTCTCGAACATCGACCGGTACGGCAGCGAGCCCACCAGATGGCGGGTGATCAGCGCGGGCTCCAGCGGCCGGCCGTGCTCATCGGTGCGCCCCGTCACCACCGCGACCGCGTCCACGGCGGGCACGGCCAGCCGGTCCAGGTCACGCAGCAGCCCGTACTCCCGCACGGCCGCCCACTCGCCGACCTCCTTGACCGCCACCACCTCCCCGCCCGCCCGCGCGAACCGCACCACATGGCGCGAGATACCACGCGGCAGCGCGACCAGATGCTCCTCCGGCCACTGCTCCAGCGGGACGCTCCACGGGAGGTCCAGGAGGGCGGCCGGGTGCTCGGGGGAGGTCGCGGTGATTTTGAGGTCCATGGAGAAACCAGTGACACACCCGCGCGCCGGAGTCCAGGGTTCGGCGCCCGGCAGCGACGGGTATCACACCCGCTGATGCGAGGCTGATCAGGGCTGATCAGCTCAGGGTGTCCAGCCAGCGGGTGAGGCGGTCCCCCTCGCGGGTCATGATCTCCGGGTCGCGCAGGGCGTTGGAGAGCAGCGACATGCCCTGGTACGCGCCGACGAGCGTGAGCGCCGGCCCCGCGGGGTCGGCCACGCCCATCTCGCGGAACTGCCGCTCCACCCAGTCCAGCAGCCGCCGCACGACCTGGCCCGCCGCGAGGTCGAGGCCGCCTTCGTCGCGTTTGCCGAGCTCGGTGGCGAGGGTGCCGGTGGGGCAGCCGTAGCGGGCCGCGATGTCGCGTTGGCCGATCCAGGCGGCCACCAGGCCCTTGAGGCGTTCGCGCGGGTCGGGGAGTTGGTCGAGCCGATCGGTGAGGGTCCGCAGATGGGAGACGTGCTCGGCGAGGGCCGCCTCGACCAGCTCGTCCTTGGTCTTGAAGTAGTAGTAGACGTTGCCCGCCGGGACATCGGCGGCGCGGGCGATATCGGCGATGGTCGTGCGCTCCACGCCCTGCTCGTGCAAGACCCGGGCCGCGGCGGCCGTCAGCCGCTGCCGCTTGCCGGCGGCTTTGCGCGGAGGGGGCGGCGAATCTCCTGAGTCAGTCACCCGACTCACTATAGACAACCGGGGGCCGGACTGTGCTAGCGTCTCGCCGTACCGAATAAGTCAGTCAACTAACTAACTTACTGAACAGGGAGAACGACATGATCGTGGTGACCGGTGCGACCGGAAACGTCGGGCGGGCGCTGGTACGGATGCTCACCGAGCCCGAGGCCGAGCCCGAGGTCAAGGCCCAGGTGCCGGTGACGGCCGTCTCCCGGCACATCACCGACGCCGACGTGCCCCCGGGGGTGCGGGCGGTGGCCGCCGACCTGGCCGACCCGGCCGGTCTGCGGGGCGCGTTCGAGGGAGCGGAGGCGCTGTTCCTGCTGGTGGCGGGGGAGGACCCGGACGCTCTCCTGGAGGTGGCCAAGTCCGCCGGAATCCGCAGGGTGGTGCTGCTGTCCTCCCAGGGCGCGGGGACCCGCCCGGAGGCCTACGGGCACCCGCGCCGCTTCGAGGCGGCCGTACGGGAGTCCGGGCTGGACTGGACGGTCCTGCGGTCGGGTGGAATGGCGAGCAACGCCTTCGCCTGGGCCGAGCCGATCCGTACCCGGCGGGAGGCCGCGGCGCCCTTCGGCGACGTGGGCCTGCCGTTCATCGACCCCGAGGACGTGGCCGCGGTCGCCGCCGTCGTCCTGCGCGACCAGGCCCCCCATCAGGGCGCCGTCCACACCCTCACCGGCCCCGCCCCCACCACCCCGCGCGAGCGGGCCGCGGCGATCGCGGCGGCGCTCGGCGAACCGGTCCGTTTCACCGAACAGACCCGCGAGGAGGCCCATGAGCTGATGGCGCGCTTCATGCCGCTGCCCGTGGTCGAGGGCACCCTCGCCATCCTCGGCGAACCCACCGAGGACGAGCGGCGGGTGAGCCCCGACGCCGAACGCGTCCTGGGCCGGGCGCCGCGCACCTTCGCCGCCTGGGCCGAGCGCAACATCGCGGCCTTCCGCTGAGCGGGTCGGCAGGCCCCGATTCCCCGGTCACAGGCCTCCGATTCCCCCGTCCCAGGCCCCCGATTCCCCCGTCAAAGGACCCGAACATGCCCGTTGTCCACGTCCACGACTCGACCATCCACTACCGGGAGTCCGGCACCGGAGTGCCGATCGTCTTTCTGCACGGCAATCCGACCTCGTCCTACCTGTGGCGGCATGTCATGCCGGCCGTAGGGCCCGGACGGCTGCTGGCCCCCGATCTGATCGGCATGGGCGAGTCGGGCAAACCCGGGATCGACTACACCTTCGCCGACCACGCCCGCTATCTGGACGCCTGGTTCGACGCGCTCGACCTTCAGGACGTGGTGCTGGTCGGCCACGACTGGGGCGGCGCGCTGGCCTTCGACTGGGCCGCGCGCCATCCGCACCGGGTGCGCGGCATCGCGTTCACCGAAACCATCGTCAAGCCGATGGCCTGGGAGGAGTTCCCCGAAGGCGGCCGGGAGCTGTTCCGGGCGATCAAGACGGACGGCATCGGCGAGGCGATGATCCTCGACGACAACGCCTTCATCGAGCAGGCCCTGCCCGGCACCGTCGCCTCCCCCCTCAGCCAGGGCGACCTCGACGTCTACCGCAAGCCCTACCCCACCCGGGAGAGCCGGCTGCCGCTCCTGCGCTGGCCGCGCTCGATGCCGCTGGGCGGCGAGCCCGCCGACGTCGTGGCCGGGATCGAGGCGTACGACCGGTGGCTCGGGGCCAGCCCCCGAGTGCCCAAGCTCCTGCTGACGTTCGCGCCCGGGCCGGGAGCGATGATGACCCCGGACACCATCGCGTGGTGTGCGAAGAACATCGCCGCCCTGGAGACCGAACACTTTGAGGCGGTCGCCGGGCACCACACCCCCGAGGACCAGCCGGCCCTGATCGCCGCGGCCGTCTCGGCGTGGGCGGACGGACACGGCCTGCGCCTCCCGTGAACCACGGTTCATGAACGCGGCCGCTCGTGGGGACTTGAGATCCCGTACCGGGGCAGTCGTACCGGATGGCTGCTCTCCTCGCACTGGCCTCGGCGGTGTGCTACGGCATCGTCGACTTCGCCGGCGGGCTCCTGTCCCGGCGTGCCCACTTCACCGTCGTCACCTTCCTCGGCCAGATCGGCGGGCTGTTCCTCGCCCTCGTGGCCGCGCTCGCGGTGCCCGCCGAGGCGCTTCGGCCCGAGGACTTGCTGTGGGGAGCGCTGTCCGGCGTCGGGAGCGGCACGGCCATGCACTTCCTCAACCGCGGCCTCAGCCGCGGCGCCATGAGCATCGTGATCCCGCTGAGCGCGGTCACCGGGGTGGCGCTGTCCGTGCTGTGCGGGGTGTGCTTCCTCGGCGACCGTCCCACCGCGCTGTCCTGGCTCGGTATCGGCCTCACCGTCCCCGCCCTGTGGCTCGTCTCCGGCGGCACCGTCCTCGGCCGCGACGAGCGCGGGCCCGGGACGGCGCGGGCCTCGGCGGACGGCCTGATCGCCAGCCTGGGAGTGGCCGTGCAGTACATCGGGCTCGCCCAGGCCGATGCGGCGAGCGGCCTGTGGCCCGTGGCCGCGGGCCGCCTCGCCGCCGTCGCCGTCCTGCTCCCCAGCGCCCGGCGGCACGCTCCGGACTTCCGCCAGCCGCCGAAGCTGCTGGCCCAGGCCCTCCTGACCGGCGCCGGCGCGGCATTGGGGCTGATCCTGTATCTGTGGGCGGCCCACCAGCAGATGCTCGCCATCGCCGTCGTCCTGGCGTCCCTCTACCCGGCCGTTCCCATCGTCCTCGGGCTGACGGCGCTGCGTGAGAAGGTCACCGCGAAGCAGACAACCGGCCTGGTCGGCGCGGCCGTCGCCACCGTTCTGCTGACCCTGGGATGAGGCGGCGGCGGGCCCCTCGACCCGCCCACGGCTCCGATCTCGCCGACCACGTAGGAAACATGACCACCCATCAGGGGCGGTCGTGCGCTATACAGACTGTCACACGAGGTGACGCACAGCGGGCGGGGCCCAAGGGGGGAGCGGCTGTGGCGGGTGGTGGCAAAGGTGCGGAACTGCTGACACGGATCGGCCTGGCGGCGGCCAGTGTGGGGCCGCCGGCGGTGTTGGGCGCCAAGTTCTGGTCGTCCGCCGCCGCGCATCCGGTCGCGGCGTTGCTCCTCTTCCTGGCGTACGAGGCGGCGCTGGCCGCCGTCGCGTTCGCGGCGAAGGTGTACGGCAAGGTGGCCGACCGGTGGGTGGACCGGGCCGCCGACGCCGTCGACCGGCGGCTGAAGTGGCGGATCTCCCGCGTCGAACGGGACTACCGGGCCTATGTGCTGCGGCACCACCGGTTCATCGACCTCAAGGGGCTGGCGACGCGCGGGGACTACACCCCGGGCCTCGAGGAGGTGTTCGTCGACGTCAGCCTGGTGCCCCGGCCGGCACACGAGGCGTCACAGGAGCCGCTGGCGGGCCCGGTGCTCTGGCCGCTGCCGGGCGGCACGGACGGCGGCGTCCCCGTACGCCGGTCGATCCGGGAGTTCATCGGCCGGCCGGAGGGCGCGGCGCTCGCGGTGATCGGCGCCCCGGGCACCGGCAAGACCACGATGCTCAAGCACCTGGCGCTGGGCCTGGCCCGGGAGCGCGGCGGACGCGGCCGCCGCGACCTGCCCGTGCTGCTGCTCCTGCGGGACCACGCCGGGGCGATTACGGCGAACCCCGCCCTCACGCTCCCCGAGGTGATCGGGGCCTCCCTGCGGCGCCCGCCGGACGACGAGCTGCCCGGCTGGTTCGACCGGCAGCTCCAGGACGGGCGCTGTGTGGTGCTGCTGGACGGCCTGGACGAGGTGGCCCGCGAGGAGGACCGGCGGAACGTGTCCAAGTGGGTCGAGGAGCAGATCGAGCAGTACGAGCCGAACGACTTCGTGCTCACCTCCCGCCCCCACGGCTATGCGAGCGCCCCGGTCAACCGCGCCCGTGTGCTGCAGGTCCGCCGCTTCACGGGGGAGCAGATCACCCGCTTCGTCCACGGCTGGTACCGCGCCATCGAGCGGCTGAGCACGGGCACGGACGACGCGGCCGTGGCGGACCGTGCGGAGGAGGGCGCCCGGGACCTGCTCGCGCGCCTCCACGCCCGCCCCGTCCTGTACGACCTCGCGGCCAACCCCCTGCTGCTCACGATGATCGCGAACGTCCACCGCTACCGGGGCGCGCTCCCGGGCAGCCGTGCGGAGCTGTACGGCGAGATCTGTGAGGTGTTGCTGTGGCGGCGGCAGGAGGCGAAGGGGGCCACGGCCGCGCCGGACGAGCTGAGCGGGGCCAAGAAGGAGCTGGTCGCGCGCGAGTTGGCGTATGTGATGATGGCCGACCGGCTACGGGACATCCGGGGCGAGTACGCGTCCGAGGTGCTGCGGCCGGTCCTCCTGAGGGTCGCCGCGACCATGTCCTCGCGGGAGTTCCTGGAGGCGATGGCCGCGAGCGGGCTGCTGGTGGAGAGGGAGCGCGGGCTGTACGCGTTCGCCCATCTCACCCTGCAGGAGCACCTGGCGGCCCTGCACATCCAGCACCGGGGGCTGGTCGACGTCCTGGTCGCGGGCGTCGACGACGACTGGTGGCGGGAGACCACGCTGCTGTACGCGGCGCGGGTGGATCCGGCGCCGGTGGTGGAGGCCTGCCTCGCCGAGGAATCCCTCACCATCAACAAACTCGCGCTCGCCTTCGACTGTGAGGAGGAGGCCACCGAGCTCGCCCCGGCCACGGCGGTCCGCCTCGGGGCGCTGCGCCACCAGTTGATGGAGGGGCCGGTGGACTCCCCCCGGCGCAGGCTGATGACGGGGGTCACCCTGGCCCGCTCGCTCCGCCAGGCCGTACGCCTCGGTGAGGACACCTTGGTCTGCGCGCGGCCGGTGACGAAGGAGGTCTACCGGCTCTTCGCGGCGGAGCGCGACACGCCCGCGGCCCCCGGGCTCACCGACGGCCCGGCCGATGACGTCGCGGTCGGGATGACCAGAACGGAAGCGGTGGCCTTTGTGCGGTGGGTGAATGCCCGCGCGGGCGGTGAGTTCGGCTACCGGCTGCCCACCCGGGCGGAGGCCGAGGACGAGGCGTTCGGTCTGGTCCTCGGGCCGGGCGACCGGCCGGTGTGGTGTCAGGACGACCCGGGGGCGGGGCCGGACGCCCCACCGTTGTTGTGGGTGCCGGACGGGGCCGGGCATCCGTGGGCGGTTCCGGCGGGCGCGGCGGACGGTGCGTGGCTCGGCCGGAGCGGTCAGGACGACATCGTCTTCTCCGAGGGGAGCCTCGGGCTCGCCCGCGCCATCAGCCTCCGGACGGACGTGGGCGGCGGTGACGCAGTCGGCTTCGACGTCGCCTATGAACTTCGCGCCGGGCGCGAGGTCAGGCTCATCCACACGGGGATGGACTTCCCCGACATCATGGCCCAGGTTCGCGCGGGAGGAGTTCGGATCAATCTCACGGGCGTCGAGGCCGGACTGCGGCTCCTGGACGGCGAATTCGCCGATCTGGGGTTCCCGGCGCGAGTCGAGTGGGCCACCCGGTGTGTGGCGCTCCTGTACGCGCTGGGCGGGCCGGTGGACGGGAACGCTCGCTCCGCTACGACAGGAGACTCCTTCGAAGAACGCTGCATACCCCTCCTGAGCGGGCTGGGCCCCCTTACCGTCCACCGCAAACCCCACTTCCCGGACATCTGTCACTGGGTGGCCGCCGATTGCGCGGGGCGCCTCGACGTTCTGCCCCCGGGCGACGTGCCGGAGCCGCTTCGGCCCACGATCCGCGAAGTGGCCGAGTTCATCGCTTCCCGGGCCAGGGTGCTCGCCGAGGCGCCGCATGCCATGGATCCCGCCGACGGCCCGTACCTGCGGATCGCCGCGCTCACCATGGCAGCGGTGATGGACCGGTTCCTCCCGCAGTCCGTACTGGCCGACGCCTACCGGGAGGTCGCGGCCGGCTTTCTGGCGCTTCAGCGTCGCGCCGACGGCACCGCCCCGCCGACCGAGACGCTCGTCCTGGTCCGCGCCTGACCGCGCCTGATCAGTACGTGGGACGGACCCGGCTCAGCCCAGCGGACGAGGCCGCGGCCACCGCTGGTCGGCGGCCCAGTCCGCGAAGGAGGTCCACGCGACGTCCGGGAAGTCGGCGCGCAGCGCGGGAATGTCCACGGCGTAGCCGGTCTCCGCGAGGAACGTGAACATGGCCCCCATGTCCGCGCTCGCCTGCCGGATCAGGTCCAGCGGCACATGGCGGTACTCGACCGGCCCGCCGGCCGCCGCGGTGATCGCCTGGGCCATCTGCCGTGGCGTGGGCGCGTCGCCCGCGACCTCCACCCTCCGTCCGATCCACCGCTCGGGGTCGGCGATGACGGCGGCCACCACCGCGCCCAGGTCGCGGCGGGCGATCTGCTGGAGCGGGGTGTCGGCGGGCACCGCGAGCGACAGGGTGCCCTGGGCGATCTCGTCCAGGCTGCCGAAGGTGTTCTCGAAGAAGTACGTCGGCGCGACGACGGTCGCCGGCAGCTCCGCCTCCGCCAGCATCCGCTCGATCCGCGCCTTGCTCTCGAAGTGCGGGATGCCGGTGGAGCGGTCCGCCGAGGCCACCGAGGCGAGCACCAGATGCGCCAGCCCCGCCCGGCCGGCGCCCTCGATGATCGCCCGGCCCTGCCGCACCTCCTCGTCCGTGCCCGACTCGAACGGTGTGGTCACCGCGAACGCGGCGGACGAGCCGTCGAAGGCCGCCGCCAGCGACGCCGGATCGGACAGCTCGCCGGGGACCACGTCCACCCCCTGCTCGGCGAGCCGGCGCGCCCGCGGCGCCGCGGGGTCCCGGACCACGGCCCGGACGCCTTGCCCCGACGCCAGCAACGCCTGGGTCACCGCGCCGCCCTGTCCACCGGTGGCTCCCAGCACTGTGATCATGAGTACTCCGTTACTCCGCAGAACAGCCGAGGCCGGCGGCCTCGGAACCCGGTGGGCGCGCTCGTGCCCCCGTGCGCCCCCATCGTCTTACATGATCAGTGAGCGGATGGCAGCCGAGGTGGTGTCCAGTCGCCGTGTCGGAGGACGGCCCGGACGGTCGCGCGGGGCGGGGCCAGCCGGAGAGCCGTGTTGCGCACGGCGATGGCCAGGGGGTGCGTCAGCTGCTGCCCCATTCGGCCGACCCGGCGGGCGGCGCGGGCGACGGACTGGCTGCGCGGGCGGCGCTCGGTGTCGTAACGGGACAGCGCCGCCGGGACGGTGGGCTCGGCGGCGAGCGCGGCGGCGAGGGTGGCCGCGTCTTCGAGGGCCTGGCAGGCGCCCTGGCCCAGATGGGGGGTCATGGCGTGGGCCGCGTCACCGAGCAGGGCGATCCGGCCCGCGGCGAAGGAGGGCACAGGCGCCGCCAGTTCGTGGAGGTCGTGGTGGAGGACGGCGTCGGGTCGGGTGGCCTCCAGCAGCGCCGGGATCGGGTCGTGCCAGCCGCCGAACCGCCGGCGCACCGCGGCGAGGGCGTCGGCGGGCCGTACGCCCGGGGGCGAGTTGAGCACCGCGTGCCACTCGGCCCGGCCGTCGGCGAAGGCGATGTGGCCGAACTCGGCGCCCCTGCCCCAGGTCAGTTCGAAGTCGGCGCGCAGCGCGAGGGGGCGCTCGGTGATGGCGCGCAGGACGGTCGAGCCGCTGTAGGCGGGGCCGGGGTGGTGGGGGAACAGCTGGGTGCGCAGCCGGCTGCGCACCCCGTCGGCGGCCACGACCAGATCCGCGTCCAGGGCGCCGCCGTCGAGGGGCACCCGTACCCGGGTGGGGTGGGAGCGGTCGACGGACGACACCTCGGCGCCGATGAGCAGGCACCCGGGCGGCAGGGCGGCGCGCAGGAGGCGGTGGAGCTCGGCCCGGGGGATGCCGACGATCGGTGTGCCCAGCGCGCGTTCGAGCGCGGCACCGTCCATCCGGGCCAGCCGGCGGCCGCCGGGGGTACGGGTGCCTCCGGTGTACTGCGGCCGGGCCGCCGCCCGCACCGCCCCGCCCACGCCGAGGGCGTCCAGCGCGCGGAGGCCGTTGGCGTGCAGCGAGATGCCCGCGCCCGCATCGTCGAGCACGCGGGCGCGTTCGACGACCGTCACCTCCCAGCCGATCAGCCGCAGGCCGATCGCGGCGGCGAGCCCTCCGATGCCTCCCCCGACCACCACAGCAGTACCGCCCATGCCCGCTCCTCGCTCCCTCGGCCCCGACCGCCTTCTACAGCTGTAGAAAGCGGATGCGGGAGGAGCGTACTCCGCCCCCTCTACAGGTGTAGAAAGGGGTGTGCCCACCGATGTGCCCGCCGATGTGCCCGCTGACCGACGCACCCTTCTCGCCGACACGGCCCTCGGCGTGCTCGCCGAGGCCGGGATGCGAGGACTGACCCATCGCGCGGTGGACCGGGCGGCGCGGCTGCCGTCCGGCACCACCTCCGCCTACTACCGCACCCGCCAGGCGCTGCTCACCGCGCTGGTGCGGCGGCTGGTGGCGCTCGACCAGGCGGAGCTCCAGGAGCTCGGGGCCCGGACACCGCCGCCACGCACCGCCGAGGACCTGGTGGCGGGGATCGCCCTGCTCGCCGGGCGGCGGCTCACGGGAGAGGGCCGCCGGCGCACCCTCGCGCGCTACGCGTGCGCCATCGAGAGCGTGCGCCACCCCGAGCTGCGGGAGATTCTGGAGCCCCGCGAGAACGCCGGCCGGCAGCTCGTGCGCGACTTCCTGGCCGCGCACGGCGTCGCGGACCCGGCGGACCGCACCGGCACCCTGCTGGTCTGCGTGGACGGCATGATCTTCGACCGCCTGGTGCGGGGCGGAAGCGTGTCCGAGGAGGAGATCCGCCCACTGGTGGCCGCGGCTCTGCGATAGCTCACACGACGGCAGGAGTGTGGTTGCAGGGATGCTGTGGGATGTAGTACTTCTTATACATGAGCGAGCAGGTGCACAACAGATTGGCGATGGTGCGCGCCGAGCGGAAAGTGTCGCGTCAGAGCCTGGCCGAGTCGGTCGGGGTGCATTACCAGACCATCGGCTACATCGAGCGAGGGCAGTACAACCCGAGTCTCGACCTGGCGCTGAAGATCGCGAAGTTCTTCGGGCTGCCGGTGGAGGCGCTGTTCTCACTCGAGCCGTTCCGGCCGCTCACGGACGAGGTCTACGGGAGGAAATAGCGATGCCGACGACGCGAATGACGCGCTATGACCAGCGCATGGTGCGGCTGATGAACAACCCCCAGGGGCGGCCGCTGTACGCCACGGCAGCACGCCGGCGCCTGGTCGTCGCCGTACACATCACGCTGACCGCGGCCTTCGGGGCGCTGATGGCCCACCTCTACCTCGCGAAGCCCGAGCCGATGTGGACCATCGTCGTGATGGCGGTGCTGCTGCTGCCCTGGATGGTCGCGACGGGGGTGATCAACGCTGCCACCCGCGGCCTGCTGGAACTGCGCGAACGCGCCCTGGACGAGCGGCAGTTGGCCGAGCGCAGCCGGGTCCTGGCCCGCGCCCACCGGGTGATGACCCTGCTGCTGGTCATGTTCGCGGCCGGCCTGCTGATCGCGGGCGCGGCCCGTGGCGACGCGCCCACGGCGTATGTGGCGCCCGTCCTCATCGCCACCCTCGTGGCCCACTGGCTGATGCCGCTGTGGGTGGCCGGCCTCATGGCCCAGGACGAGCCGGCCGAGGACGAGGCGTTCGCGGCGGTCCAGCCCGGCTGACCCGGCCGGCCCGCCCGGCCCGCCCGACCGGCGGGGCCGGTCAGGCGGGCCGTCGGGCGGTCGGTCAGACGGTCGGTCAGGCGGGGTCGGTCAGACGGCCCGTCAGGCGCTCGCCGGGGTGCGGAAGTAGTGGCCCTTGTCGAGGTCGTCGATGAGCCCGGGGTGGGTCGGCTGCCACCCCAGAAGCTCACGGGTCAGCTCGCTCGATACCGGGCCGTCGACCGCGAGGGCGCCGGCCAGCCAGCCGAAGTGCTCGGCCGCCTCCTCGGGGGAGACGGAGGCGACGGGGAGGCCGAGATGGCGCCCGATCGCTTCGGCGACGGCGCGGATGGGGACGCCCTCGTCCGCGGTGGCGTGCAGCGCCGATCCCGCCGGGGCCTTCTCGGCGGCCAGGCGGATGAGGCGCGCCGCGTCGAACCGGTGCACGGCGGGCCAGCGGTGGGCGCCGTCGCCGATGTAGCCGGAGACGCCGCGGGTGCGGGCGATGTCGACCAGCATCGCGATGAAGCCGTGGTCCCCCTCGCCGTGCACCGTCGGCGCGAGCCGCACGATCGACGAGCGGACGTCGTGGGAGGCGAGCGAGAGCGCAAGCCGTGCGTTGGCGTGCCGCCCGGCGCCCGGATTTCCCGAGGTCTGGCCCTCGGAAGTGCCGTCCTCCTCGGTGGCCACGCGCCCAGGTGCGAGCCCGAGCGTCCCGGCGGCGACGACCAGCGGCCGCCCGGAACCCGCGAGCGCGTCGCCGAATGTCTCGATGGCGCGGCGGTCCGCCGCGCCGGCTTCCTCGTAGCCGCCCGAGAAGGCGATGTCGTGCTTGAAGGCGAGGTGGATCACGCCATCCGAGGCGGCAGCCGCGCTCCGCAGGCTGTCGAGGTCGTCGAGGGAGCCGCGCCGCACCTCGGCGCCGGCCGCGGTGAGCGCGGCGGCCGATTCGTCCGAGCGGGCGAGCCCGACGACCTGATGGCCGGCGCCGATGAGCTCGGGTACGACGGCCGAGCCGATCCAGCCGGAAGCACCGGTGACGAAAACGCGCATGAGAAAGACCTCCAGTAAGCCGTTCGTCCCTGCCGCACGGCATGGCGCGGCGACAGGACGGACCGATCGATGTCAGTCACTGTCATCACTGCGACCGTAGCACCTGATGTCAGTCACTGCCATCACGTAGAATCACCGCCATGGGTCGATGGGAGCCGAACGCGCGCGGGCGACTCGAACAGGCGGCGCTCGAGCTCTACAGCGAGCGCGGGTTCGAGCAGGCGACGGTGGCGGAGATCGCCAAGCGCGCGGGGCTCACCGAGCGGACCTTCTTCCGGCACTTCGCCGACAAGCGGGAGGTTCTGTTCGCGGCCGGGGGCTCGCTGCAGGAGCTCTTCGTGAGCACCGTCGCCGACGTGCCCGATTCCGTGGCGCCCATCGACGCGGTGGCCACGGCCCTCGAAGCTGTCGCCGCCGGGTTCCAGGGGCGCCACGCCTATGCCCGGAAGCGCCAGGCCGTCATCGCCGCCAACGCGGAGCTCCGCGAGCGCGAGTTGATCAAGCTCGCGTCCTGGTCCGCGGCGCTGGCCGACAGCCTGCGTCAGCGTGGCGTCACCGAACCGGCCGCGAGTCTGATCGCCGAGACGGGGATCGCCGTCTTCAAGGTCGCGTTCGAGCGCTGGGTCGAGGAGCCGGAACCGCGAGACCTGACGCGGCTCGTCCGGGAATCGCTCGAAGAGCTCAAGGCCGCGACCGCGGGGAGGTGTTCGCCGGCGTAGGGCTCAGCGGCTCAGCGACTCAGTGGCTCAGCCGTTCAGTGACTCAGTGAACTCAGTGGCTCAGTGGACTCAGTGGCTCGGCGGGCGATGTCCAGCTGGATCTCCACGCCGGGCGCAGCGCCCTCGCCGCTGGTCAGGCTGTCGATGAGCGCCTGGAGGGTCTGTGTACGGGTTGCGGCACGCGGCGATGACCGCCTGGTCGTAGTCCTCGGCCAGGGTGTAGAAGCCCTGGTATTCGCGTGACTGCCCGGCGGCGTCCAGCGCGCGGAAGGACTCCTCGTGCTCGTCCAGCCGCGCCAGCAGCTCATGGAACGGGGTCAGTACGCGCTCGTCGGCCGCCCCCGAGGTCGCGACCAGGGCGGCGGCCCGAGGCTCGAGCAGCATCCGGATCTCGAAGAGCGCCCGCACTCCGCCCAGTGAAATCGCGGCCACCCGCGCCACCTCGCCCGGCACGAAGTCCACCAGCCCCTCGGCGGCCAGCCGGCGGATGGCCTCGCGCACAGGGGTGCGGGAGGCGCCCAGCTCCTCGCCGAGCTGGACCTCGCTCAGCTTCGCCCCGGGCTTCAGGCGCAGCGACTCGATGTCGCCCTTCAGCCGCTCGTAGACGGCCTCGCTCTTGCCGGTCGCCCGGGCCGCCGGCCCCCCTTGTCGATCCATCCGCACACGTTTCTGTATACACACCCTACTCAGCGCCGTCGGCCTGCGGCCCGGGAAGGCGCGGCCCCTCGACCTTGGTCCCGGCCTCGCTTCGCGGGCGGGGGTGCGCGGGGCGGTGGTGCTCGGTCAGCAGGGTGAGCAGGCGGGTGAGTTCGTCCTGCTGGCCGGGTGTGAGGGGGGCGAGGAGTTCGCGCTGGGCGTCGGTGATGAGCGTGTCCAGGCGCTCCAGGCGGCGGCGTCCGGCGGGGGTGAGGGTGATGACGTTGCGGCGGCGGTCGACGGGATCGGGTTCGCGGCGGACGCATTCGGCGTCGGCGAGCTCGTTGAGGACGGCGACCATGTCGCTGCGGTAGACCCCGGTGCGGCGGCTGAGTTCGGCCTGGCTCGCGGCACCGGCCTCGGCGAGCGCGACCAGTACGGCGAAGTGCCAGGTGCGGGCGCCCTCGGCGGCCAGGCGCTCGCCGACGAGCCGGTCGGCGACGGCCGCGGCCCCGGCGATCAGACGGCTGGGGATGGCGCGCAGCCGGGCCGGGGTGAGTTCGGGGGTCGGGCTCATCGGGGTCCTCCTCTGTTGCGTTAGTGCCACTAACAGTCTATCTTCGTTAGTGTCGCGAACGTTCAAGTCCCTAACGTTCCGGCTTCCGGTGAATCCCCCTGGAGTGAAGACCATGATCAAGCCGTTCCACATCGACATCCCCCAGGCCGACCTCGACGACCTGACCGACCGCCTCTCCCGCACCCGCTGGCCCAACGAGGTCGCCGACGCCGGGTGGGACTACGGCTTCCCCCTGGCGCGGCTGAAGGAGCTCGCCGAGCACTGGCGCACGGGCTACGACTGGCGTGCGCACGAGGCCGAGCTCAACGAGCTTCCGCACTTCACCACCGAGATCGACGGCCAGAACATCCACTTCGTCCACGTCCGGTCCGCGAAGCCGGACGCGCTCGCGCTGATCCTCACCCACGGCTGGCCCGGGTCGTTCCTGGAGTTCCTTGACGTCATCGAGCCGCTGTCGCGCGACTTCCACCTGGTGATTCCGTCCATCCCGGGCTACGGCTTCTCCGGGCCGACCCACGAGCGCGGCTGGGACGCCGTCCGGATCGCCCGGGCCTGGGCCGAGTTGATGCACCGTCTCGGGTACGAGCGCTACGGCGCGCAGGGCGGCGACTTCGGCGCGGGTATCTCCCTGGCGCTCGGCGCGGTGGCACCCGAGCGGGTCGTCGGGGCGCACATCAACTACCTGCCGACCCGGCCGGACCCGGACGCCGGCGTCGAACTGTCCGAAACCGACGAGGCCCGGCTCGACAAGGTCAGGCAGCTGATGGCGAACCGCCCGCCGTACCAGGCCCTTCAAGCCCTCACGCCCCAGACCATCGGCTACGCGCTGACCGACTCGCCGGTCGGCCAGCTGGTCTGGATCGCCGAGCGCTTCGCCCACTGGACCGACCCGCGCTCGCAGATCAGCGACGACCGGATGCTCACCGACATCTCGCTGTACTGGCTGACCGCCACCGCGGCGTCCTCGGCGCGGCTGCACCACGACGCTCCGCGGGGTGGGCCCGTGTCGTGCCCGGTGCCGGTGGGGGTGGCGGTGTTCGCACACGACATCACGCAGTCGGTGCGACCGCTGGCCGAGCGGCTGTACGACATCAGGCACTGGTCGGAGTTCGAGCGCGGCGGCCACTTCGCCGCGATGGAAGTGCCCGAGCTGCTCGCCGAGGACATCCGGGACTTCTTCCTCACCCGCGTCGAGCACGACCAGCAGGTCGCCTCCCGCTGAGAGGCGCTGCCGGTCAGCCGGCCCGGAGCAGGGCGCGCAGCTCGGCGGTGTCGATGATGTGGGCCCGTGAGGGGAAGACCCGGCGGAGCAGGACGTCGTGGACCTCGGTGTCCGGGTCGGCGACGCCGTCGGACAGGACGTAGAGCCGGTAGTCGCGGTCGGCCGCGTCGATGACGGTGGACAGGACGACTCCGCTGGTACTGATGCCGGAGACGACCAGAGTGGTGATGCCGCGCTCGCGGAGCCGCTGGTCGAGGTCGGTGGTGGACATGCCGCCGTAGCGGACCTTGCGCACGATGATGTCGCCGTCCTGGGGAGCCAGACGCTCATGGATGGCAGCGGCGGGGTCCTCGTGGTGCATGACGCGGTGCTGGGCCAGCGGAGCGAAGGACTTGTTGGAGTCCGGGATCGCGCCCCAGTCGGCCTCGGTGAAGCCGACGCGTACGTAGGCGATGGTGCCGCCGTTTGCGCGAACGTCGGCGATGGCCCCTTCCACGCGACCGAGCAGGGCGTCGCGGTCCGCGCCTTCGGGCACGAAGGCCAGGATCGCGGGCTGGTAGTCCATGACGAGAAGCGCGGTGTGCGTGGGGTCGAGTGCGGGGGCGGTGCTCACGCGAGTGTTCTCCTTGCTGATGGTGTTCGCGTCTGGTCATGTCGGGGAAGCAGGAGCGGGGTGGTCAGGATGAGCAGTCCCGCGACGGTGAGAGCGGTGCGTGGGCTGGTGACGTCGGCGAGCAGCCCGGCGAGCGCGGTGAGGACGGCGATGGACGCCTGCTGGCCGATCGACCAGGCCGCCAGGGTGCGGGCGACGAGATGCTTGGGTGTGTGTTCGAGCCGGTAGGTGGCGAGCACCGGGTTGTACAGGCTCATGTTGATGATGATCGCCAGTTCGACGGCCATCACGGTGACGAGGCCGACGATGCCAGGGCGGACGAAGGCCAGGCCGATCAGCCAGATGGCGCGCAGGGTGCCGACGGTCCGGAAGACGGTGGGCCGGCCGTAGCGGGCCACGACGCGGCGGGCCAGCCGGGAGCCGATGAGTCCGCCGAGGCAGGGGGCGGCGAAGGCGAGGGCGTACTGCCAGGGCGGGAACTCGAGCTGGCGGAGGAGGAGCACGGCCAGCAGCGGCTCGGTGGCCATGATCAGACCGGCGACGAGCATGTTGTTGAGGTAGAGCGGCCGCAGACCGGGGTGGCCCATGATGTGTCGCCAGCCGTCGAGCAGCGCGCCCGCCCTCACCGGGCTCTTGCCGGTCGTTCGCGGCGCTTCTTCCTGGCCGCGGATCGCGGTGATGCCCAGTGCGGAGAGGAGGTAGCTGAGCGCATCGGCCACCACGGTGGTGACCGGTCCGAATAGACCGATCGCCGCTCCGCCGAGCGGTGGCCCGACCGCGATGGAGCTCCAGTTCGTGGACTCGAACCGCGCGTTGGCGACGAGCAGGTCATCCGGTCGGACGAGGGCCTTGAGGTAAGCGCCGCTCGCCGCGTTGAACGCGATCTTGGCTGCGGCGACCACGGCCGAGATCACGAGCAGCTGGACGAAACTGAGCCGGCCGAAGGCGTAGGCGACCGGGATCGTCGCCATGGCGGCGAACCGGGCCAGGTCCATCATGATCATGACCGGGCGCTTGCGCCGGAACTCCACCCACGGCGCGAGCGGTACCGCGATCAGCGCACCCACCGCGGGCCCCACCGCGGACAGCGCGGACACCTCAGCGGGTCCGGCATGCAACACCAGCACGGCGATCAGCGGCAATGCCCCGAACCCCAGCCCGGACCCATACGCACTCACCGCGTACGCCGCCCACAGCCAGCCGAACTGCCGGCCCAGCGGTCTCCTGCCCACCATGCTCAGCGCGCTCCCCTTGCAGTCCCACCCGAACAAGCCGACGTTGACCAGGGAGAGCCAACCGGGTAGGGCAGAAGCAGGTCAAACAACTGACCTGCTGGTCATCCACAACTGTTGGTTGTGTAACTCCCGCCTGGTCATCCGGTTCATGCACAGGGTTCACCGCGCGCTGTTCGGCATCCAGCGAAGCGTCATGTCGGGCAGGTTCTCCATGTTGCGATCACCGTCGTTGGTGTCGACGACGGTGAACCCGTGGCGCTCGTAGAACGCGCGGGCGTCGGTGTTCTGCTGAAAGACGTGCAGGGACACCCCGCCAGGGCTGTGCCGCCTGACTTCATCGAGCAGTAGCGTGCCGACGCCCTGCCGACGGACGTCCGGGCGCAGATAGAGGTCTTCAAGCATGTCGCCGTCAAGGGCCGCATAGCCGATGATCTCCGCATCACGCACGGCGACCCAGGTACGGCATTGCTTGAGCAGGACGTCCCGGACCCATCGGGTCACCTGCTCGTGATCGCGCTTCTGCGGGGGCAGATAGGGCATGGTCGCCGACCGTGAGGCCATATGGATGCGCGCGATCACGGCTGCATCCGCCTCCTCGGCGCATCGGATTCGAGCCTCGCCGTCATCGCTCATGTCGGGAACTTACCCGTCTGCTGCCGTCATTCGGCGAGCGGGCCGCGCAGCTCGAACCAGATGTGTTTGCCGGTGGGGTGCGCCCCGCTCTCCCAGGTGACGCCGCAGGCGTGGGCGAGTTGCTTCATGAGGAAGAGGCCCCTGCCGCCTTCTTCGTCGGCCTCCGCCCTGCGGGGGCGGGGGAGGTCGTCCGGCGAGCTGTCGCGTACGGCGATGGTGGCGATGCGGTCGCGGACGAGGGTGTCGATGTGGATGACGGGGGTGGTGGTGTGCTGATTGACGTTGGTGACCGCCTCCGATACCAGGAGGCGGGCCGTGTCCGCGAGGTCGTCCAGTCCGTTGGCCTGGAGGAGGGCGGCGATCGCGTCTCGGCAGGCTTTGGGGCTCTTGGGGGAGTTGGGTGCGCTGAGCCGGTAGGCGTAGGCGGGTTCGACGGCGGCTTCGGCGGCTTCGGGCATGGCGGTGTCTCCCAACGCGGTGCGTGATGGTTCCGATGCGTTGTGCTATCGAGACCATAAGGCATAGATGAGCACAGGTGCTATAGCTACGTAGTATTGGTGCTCTCGTTGGACGTGTGGGAACGTCTCACGCGACACTGTGTTCGGGAGTGAAGGGGAGGGCGTACATGCCGAGGACGGCCCCGACCGCGCGGCAGCAACGGCTCGGAGCGGAGCTGCGCAAAATGCGCGAGCATGCCGGAATGAACGTGGCCCAGGCCGCCCAGCAGTTGGGGGTGGACCGAACCCGCATCAGCAATACGGAAGCCGGTCGCTTCGGCGTGAGCGAGGAACGTGTCAGGGCGCTTGCCGCGATCTATTCGTGCGGGGATCAGGTCTACGTCGACGCCCTTGTATCCATGGCTACCGAGCGCGGCAATGGCTGGTGGGAGGAGTACCGGGGAAAGCTCGCAGCCAGTGCACTGGATCTGGCTGAGCTGGAACACCACGCGGTGCGGCTGCGCTTGGCACAGATCATGCATATTCCTGGGCTTCTGCAAACCGAGGATTACGCGCGGGCCGTGTTCTCTACAGCGGAGCCCGAACCCACGCCCGTACAACTCCGGTGTCGGCTGTCCCATCGGCTGCGGCGTCGCGACGTGCTGGATCGCGAGGAGCCGCCGCAGTGCACGTTTCTCATCCATGAGGCGGCGTTGAGGTTGCAGTTCGGTGGGGCCAAGGTGGCCTTGCGACAGCTGGAGTACGTGGTAGAGGCGTCGGAGCGAGACAATGTGACCGTACGCGTCATCCCGTTCTCGGCGGGAGGGTTTCCGAACGCGGGCAGTTCCACGACATACGTCACGGGGCCCGTGCCACAGCTGGATACGGTGCAGATCGATTCGCCGACCGGCAGCGCTCTCCTCGACGCGGAAACATACCTGGCCAACTATCGAAGAGTTCTGGATCGGACGGAAGCGATGGCGCTGTCCCCTGAAGACTCACGTGACTTCATTCTCGCCATCGCGCATCAACTCTGAAGGCGTGGAGATGTCTGGAATACAGTGGCAGAAGTCCTCGTACTCGGCCGATGCTGAAGGCAACGCCTGTGTTGAGTTGGCTCGCGCTCCCGGCTCGACGATCCTGCTCCGTGAGAGCGACGACCCACAGGTGATCATTGAGACCTCCCCGGCCGCCCTCCGGGCGCTGACGCAAGGGATCAAGACTGGTGAGTTCGATGCCCTGGCCGGCTGAAGGCATCGGCATGTCCGGCATACGGTGGCAGAAGTCGTCCTACTCGGCGGACGGCCCCGGCAACAACTGCGTCGAGCTGGCTCACGTACCTGACGCGGCAATCCTCCTGCGGGAGAGCGACGACCCGCACGTGATCATTGCGACTACCCCGGCTGCTCTCCGGGCGCTGATACGAGGGGTCAAGACCGGTGAGTTCGACGCACTGGCCGGCTGAGGGCTGGCGGAAGTCCTCCCACTCGGCTGACGCCCCAGACAACGCCTGCGTCGAGCTCGCCCGAGCGCCGGACACCGTCCTCCTGCGGGAGAGCGACGAACCGCACACCGTGATCGCAACCACCCCCCGCCGCCCTCCGCGCCCTCACCCGCGCCGTGAAGGCCGGGCGGTTCGATCGCCTGCCCCACTAGGGGGTGTCCGGGGGCTTCGCCCCTGGACACCGGAGTCTGGGGCGGAGCCCCGGTTGAGGCCCGCCGCAGGCGTCACGAGCCGCCGGACAGGGCCTGGGCGTGAGGCCCCGCCTCCCCGTGGAGCGGACCGCTACAGTCGGCCCGGCGCGCGGCGCCGGGCCCGCGCGCGGCGCCGGGCCCGCCGCGAGAACAGGCACACGCACAGGGGGACACGCATGCCAGGGGGCCGACTTGCCGGACGCGCGGCGGAACGCGCGATGCTCACCGAGCTGCTCGACGGCGTCCGGGCCGGCGCCGGGCGGGTCCTGGTACTGCGTGGCGAGCCCGGCGTCGGCAAGTCCGCGTTGCTGCGGCACGCCGCGGAGCTCGCCGCCCCCGCCAAGGTGCTGCGCGCGACCGGGGCCGAACCCGAGACGGGCCTCGCGTTCGCCGCCCTGCACCAGTTGCTGCGGCCGGTCGCCGGGCTCATCGACGCGTTGCCCGGTCCGCAGCGGGACGCCGTGCGCGGGGCGTTGGGGCTGGCCGTGCCGCCCGCCGCGCAGGACCGGTTCCTGGTGGCCGCGGGGGTGCTGTCGCTGCTGGCCGAGGCCGGGGGGCCGCACGGGCTGCTGTGCGTGGTCGACGACTTCCACTGGGTCGACCGGGCCTCCGCCGACGCCCTGCTGTTCGCCGCGCGCCGCCTGGACACCGACGGCGTGGGGCTGCTGATCGCCACGCGCGACACCCCCGACACCCGGTACGCGCTGCGCGACCTGCCGGAACGGCGGCTGACCGGGCTGGACGCCGCCGACGCGGCCGCCGCCCTCGCCGACTGGGCGGCCGTGGAGCCCTCGCCACGGGTCGCGGCGCTGATCGCCGAGGCCACGGGCGGCAACCCGCTCGCCCTCCAGGAGACCGCCGAGCTGCTGACGGCGGGTCAACTGGCGGGTCACGAGCCGCTGCCCGACCCGCTTCCGCTGGGCGAGGAGGTCACCGCCGTCTACGGCGGCCAGCTCGCCGCGCTGCCCGCCGGGACCCGCCGGGTGCTGCTGACCGCCGCGCTCGACGGGCGGGGCGACCCCCGTGTGGTGCTGGCCGCCGCCGCCCGGCTCGGGGCCATGGAGCGCGCCCTGGAGCCGGCCGAAGCCGCCGCCCCGAGGCCGGCCGGGGCCGAACCTGGAGGTCGAACCCGTCGGCGCGCTGGTCAAGGTGCAGGCGCCCACCCTGGTTGTCGAGGGCACCTGCGAACCGGCCAAACCCGGACACGGGCAGCTGATCGCGGAGGCGGTCGCCGGGGCCCGGCTGCTGATGGTCCAGGACGTGACTCCACCCACGCGTAAACGCGCGGGCTTCCTGCGTCGGTGGCTAAGCCGCCGCGCAGAGGACCAGCCCGGCCCTGTTGAGGACGTTCGTCGCGCCGACGTGGTCCGCGTTCGCCGCGAACCCGCACGCCGTGCACTGGAACTGTTCCTGGGTGACGCGGTTCTCCTTTGCGACATGCCCGCATTCGGGGCACGTGCGGGAAGTGTTGCGCGCGTCCACCGGGACCACCAGGCGACCGGCACTCTCAGCCTTGTTCGCCAGGATTCCGAGAAACTGCGCCCAACCCGCGTCGAGGATGCTGCGGTTGAGCCCGGCCTTCGCGGCAGCACCGTTCGGCAGGAAGCTTCCGGGCTGCTCAGGGTCGGCCTTGGGTGCGGGACTCTTGGTCATGCCCGCAGTGTTCAGCCGCTCGTGCGCGATCACGTCGTGGTCGGTGATGAGCGCGCGGGCGGTCTTGTGGTGGAAGTCGGCGCGATGACGCCGGATCTTGCCGTGCAGCTTGGCGACCTTCCGGGCGGCGGCCCGATGTGCCTTGGTGCGCCGCCGGGTCCGCTTGGGGAACGTCGCGAGGTGCCGCTGCGCTCCGGCCAGTTCATCGGCCATCGCCTGAAGGAAGCGCGGGTTGCCGACGTGTTCGCCGTCCGAGGTGGTCAGGAAGTGGGCGACGCCCATGTCGATACCGACGATCGCCCCGGCGGGCGGCAGCTCCTCGGCGGGCACCTCGTCGCAGGCGAGGACGACGTACCAGCGGTTTCCTTCACGCTTCACACTGATCGTCTTGACGCGGCCCTGCGCGGGCCGGTGCTGGTGCACGCGGACATGCCCCACGCCCTGGAGGCGGACGCGGGTCTGCGGGTCGTGGGGCGTCGAGTCCCAGCGGCAGCCGTCACCGTCCTTGGGGAAGGTGACAGTGTCGAAGTGCCCGACGCCCTTGAAGCGCGGGTAGCCCGGGGTCTGCCCGGCCTTCACGCGGCGGAAGAACGCCTGGAACGCCTTGTCCAGGCGGCGCAGGGTGGCCTGCTGCGAGGAGAACGACCAGCGTCCTTGGCGCTCGGGGTCAACCGCGCGGATCTCCTTGAGCTGCGCGGACTGATCCCCGTACTTGACGCTCGTCTTCGAGGCGTGCCGGTAGGCGTCGCGCCGCTCTTGAAGGGCGCCGTTGTAGAGCGAGCAGTGGTCACGCAGCATCTCGCCCAGCGCGACCGCCTGACGGGCCGTGGGACGCAGGAGGAACTTGTACGCGCGGATCACGAGCCGTCCCCCTTCTTCCACGGGCGTTCCCACTGGGTGTTGATGTACTTCTCGACCGTCGCCGCCGAGACTGCGCCGGCCGACGCCGCGAAGTACGACGACGACCACAAGGTGGGCATCCGCGACTTCAGATGCGGGAACTCCTCACGCAGGACGCGGGAGGTGAAGCCCTTGAACTGGTTGGCCACGTACGAGGCCGACGACTTCGGGTCGTGCTTCACGAACAGGTGGACGTGGTCGGGCATCACCTCAAGGGCGATGATCTCCCAGCCGCGCTCCTCCGCCTTCTGCCGGATCAGTTCGTCCAGTCGTTCCGCGACCCGGCCGCCGAGGACCGGACGGCGGTACTTCGGGCACCACACCACGTGGAGCCCGAGGTCGTACACGCCGCCGGAGAATCGGCGAACCTTCCTGGTCACAGTCACGCGATCACTATACACGCGCCACAGGTCTAGTGCGGCAGAAAGGTCGGCTCAGGTGAACAGTGCGGATCCATGCACACAGCTGAGGTCAGAGCAGGGCTCAGAAGCCATTCCCCACCCCGCCAAAGCGGGGCGTCCCCTGGCTAGGTTCTGATGGGCCACATGATCGCGCCGGAGGTGGTCGAGCCGATCGCGTCGGCACTCGTCGCCCACTTCGCCACCGCCTGAGCGGACGGCGTTCTCCGCGGTGTCCGCCGTCATGGAGAATGAGGGCCATGAGTCTGTTCCGCGACGACGGCATCGTGCTGCGCACCCAGAAGCTGGGCGAGGCGGACCGGATCATCACGCTGCTCACCCGGGGTCACGGCCGGGTACGGGCCGTGGCCCGGGGAGTGCGGCGGACGAAGTCGAAGTTCGGGGCGCGGCTCGAACCGTTCAGCCATGTCGACGTGCAGTTCTTCTCGCGCGGGGGCGGCGAGCTGGTCGGCCGCGGGCTGCCGCTGTGCACACAGAGTGAGACCATCGCTCCGTACGGCAGCGCCATCGTGACCGACTACGCCCGCTACACCGCCGGTACGGCCATGCTGGAGACCGCCGAGCGGTTCACCGACCACGAGGGCGAGCCCGCCGTGCAGCAGTACCTCCTGCTGGTCGGCGCGCTGCGCACGCTCGCCTCGGGGGAGCACGAGCCGCATCTCGTCCTGGACGCGTTCCTGCTCCGCTCCCTCGCGGTCAACGGCTACGCGCCGAGTTTCGACGACTGCGCGAAGTGCGGCATGCCCGGGCCGAACCGGTTCTTCTCGGTCGGCGCGGGCGGGGTGATCTGCGGGGAGTGCCGGGTGCCCGGGAGCGTCGTACCCTCGGCGGAGGCGCTGACGCTGCTGGGCGCGCTGCTGACCGGGGACTGGAAGACGGCGGACGGGTGCGAGGCCCGGCATGCCCGGGAGGGCAGTGGGCTCGTGGCGGCGTATTTGCACTGGCACCTGGAGCGGGGGCTCCGGTCGCTGCGGTATGTAGAGAAATAGAGCGCGGAAGCATTCAGAGGGAGACGGCAGGCACATGGCACGACGCGGGATTCTGGGCCGACAGCGGCGCGAGTACCGGGCCCCGGACCCGCACCCTTCGGGTGCCCGTCCGCCGAAGATCCCCGGTGAGCTGGTGCCCAGGCATGTGGCCGTCGTGATGGACGGCAACGGCCGCTGGGCCAAGGAGCGCGGGCTGCCGCGCACCGAGGGGCACAAGGTGGGCGAGGGCGTGGTCCTCGATGTGCTCAAGGGGTGCCTGGAGATCGGGGTCAAGAACCTCTCCCTCTACGCCTTCTCCACCGAGAACTGGAAGCGCTCGCCCGACGAGGTGCGCTTCCTGATGAACTTCAACCGGGACGTCATCCGCCGCCGCCGCGACGAGATGGACGAGATGGGCATCCGTATCCGCTGGGCGGGGCGGATGCCGAAGCTGTGGAAGTCCGTGGCGCAGGAGCTCCAGGTCGCGCAGGAGCAGACCAAGGACAACGACGCCATGACCATGTACTTCTGCATGAACTACGGTGGCCGGGCCGAGATCGCGGACGCGGCGAAGGCGCTGGCGGAGGACGTCAGGGCGGGCCGTCTCGACCCGGCGAAGGTGACCGAGAAGACCTTCGCGAAGTACCTCTACTACCCCGACATGCCGGATGTGGATCTCTTCCTGCGGCCGTCGGGCGAGCAGCGCACGTCCAACTACCTGATCTGGCAGAGCGCCTACGCGGAGATGGTCTACCAGGACGTGCTCTGGCCGGACTTCGACCGCCGCGACCTGTGGCGGGCCTGCCTGGAGTACGCCTCGCGCGACCGCCGCTTCGGCGGGGCGATCCCGAACGAGGTGCGGGAGAAGGACGGTTCCCAGCCGGGTCCGCGCTGACGCCGACCACGCTCACACTCCTCACGGCCGGTGCCGCCGTCCACACGGACGGTGGCGCCGGCCGTCGTCGTCCTGTGCCGACGGGCGTTGACGGGGTACTCGGGTAGCCACAGCGGTAATCCGTCGATCCAGAGGAGGTGCGTGCCGTGCGCGGCTTAAAGCGCTGGCTCGACCGTAGTCTGACCGCTCAGGCGGCCCTGATCGTTCTGCTGGGTGTGGGTATCTCCGCCCTGGTGCGCCGGGACGAGCCTCCGGCGTCGTGGGTGGTTCACGGCGTGCTCTACGCCGGCGTGGGCATCGCGATCGTCGCCGCGCAGCGCCGCAGGGCCGGCCGTGCGGCGGGCACCGACGCGCGCGGACTCGCCGAGCTCAACCGCAAGCTCCGGCACCGTGAGGTGCCGAGCGAGCCCGAGGAGCGGGAAGCCATGCGGCGGCTCGTCGCGGACCATCTGAGGCGGATGGAGCGGGCGGGCCGGTGGCTGCCGTACTGGCTGGGCTTCATGGGCCTGATCGCGGTCGGCATCCTCGCGGTCGGGGTGGCCACCGGCTCCTGGCTCTTCCCGCTGGTCTACGCGGTCTTCATGGCCGGCCTCTGCTCCTGGGTGCTGTGGATGCGGCGCCGCTCGTTCGACCGCTGCCACTTCATGCGCTCGGCCCTGGAGAGGCAGCCCGAGCCGGTGCGTTGAGCTCCGCCGCCGGAACGGCCGCGCCGGTCGCGCTCTCCACAACCTGTGTTATGGGCCCCGGACAAGGTGCTCGAGGTCCGCAAGGTGCGGGACTGGCTGCGGCTGGGCAGGCGATGAGCTGCACCTAGGTACACCCCTGTTCGGCAGCTGTGTGCAAAGCCGGCGGGCTCCCCGACCGGCATCGTCGACAGCGACGAGATCCGGTTCGACCCGATCGGGGGCCTGGCGGTATGCACACGTGGAAAGCGAAGGCGGGGGTGTTCCTCGCGGTCACGTTCGTGACGGCGGGGGCGTTGGGCGGGGCGCAGCCCGCGACGGGGATACCGGTGGAGGTCATCGAGCTGACCCAGTTCGGGCCCGCGCTGGGCGTGGCGGCGGTGGCGCTGCTGTGGCCCTCCCCGGTGCGGGCGCTGCTCGCCGGGGCGTGGCCCGGCCGCCGGGCGGGGCGGCCGGCGGGCCCTTCAGCGCAACCGGCGGGCCCCTCGGCGCGGCCGGCGGGCCGTGCCCTGCCGCTGTTCGCCACGGCGCTGCTGATCACCGCGCTGAGCGCGGGCGCGTACGCCCTCGCCACCGGTGACGCCCATGCCACCGACCCGCGCACACTCGACCACCCCTTCGCGCTGATCGTGGTGGCGCAGTTGGCCGGCGCGTGCGGGGAGGAGATCGGCTGGCGCTGCTTCTTCCAGCCCCTCCTGCGGACCCGCTTCGGCCCGCTCGCCGCGTCGACCACGATCGGCGCGGTGTGGGGCGTGTGGCATGTCCAGGTGTTCGCGCAGGCCCCGGCGTACGCGGCCGGGTTTCTGCTGGGCACGGTGGCGATGTCGGTCGTCCTGGGGCTCGGTCTTGAGCGGGTACGGGCCAACCGGCTGCTGCTGGCGGGCGGCTTCCACGCCCTGGTCAACCTGGGCATGCTGCTGTTCATGGACGAGGAGTCCGGCGCCGTGCTGCCCATGGTGCTCTTCGGGGCCGCGTGCCTGGTGGCGGCGGTGCCATGGGTGCGCCGGGCCCCGGTGGCTACGATCCCCGCCATGGCGCACTCGGCGCGCTGATTCGACGGGAGCGATGAGCGGTCATGGGGGGATGGGGAGCCGGCGGCCTGCGCGCCCTCGTCCGGTGTCAGCTGCTCGGGCTGGTGGCCCTGGCGGTGGCCGCCGTCGGCGCTCTGGTGATCGGCGCGCTGCTGCTGCTGCCGATCGGGGCCGGGTTCCGGCTGCTGCCGCCCGCCGCGGCGGCCCTGCGCGGGCTCTCCGACCGGTACCGGTCCTGGACCGCCCGCTGGACGGGCACGGCGATCAGCCCGCCGGACCCGCTCGCGCCGGACCGGTCCGCGTCCGAGCGGCCCCGACGGCGGGCGGCCGCGGTCCTCGGCGACGAGGGGTTCTGGCGCGATCTGCGGTGGGCCTGGCTGGAGCCGTGGCTCGGGGGGCTGCTGGTCGCGCTGCCGCTCGCCCTCGTCGAGTACGGGGCGTTCGGCGCGCTGGTGCAGCCGTTCATCTGGCGGATCGTCGACGACGGCAACTGGTACGCCTTCATCCCCGTGCGCTCCACCCCGACGATGCTCGCCGCCCTGGCCCTCGGCCTTGCGTTCATCGCGGCGGGGGTGCGCCTGGCCCCCGGCGTGCTCGGACTGCACGCCCGCTGGAGCCGCCGGCTGCTGTCCGCGCCGCGCAGCACCGAACTGGCCCGGCGCGTCGAACGGCTCACCGGCATCCGCGACGAGTCGCTGGACGCGCAGGCGGCCGAACTCCGCCGTATCGAACGGGACCTGCACGACGGCGCCCAGGCCAGGCTGGTCGCCCTCGGCATGACGCTGGACGAGGCCACCCGGCTCCTCGACGTCGACCTGGAAGCCGCTCGCGGGCTCCTGCTGGACGTGCGCGAGACCTCCGCGCGGGCGCTCCAGGACCTGCGTGACCTGGTCCACGGCATCCAGCCCCCGGTGCTCGCCGACCGGGGGCTCGGCGATGCCGTACGGTCGCTGGCGCTCGACAGCTTCCTCGACGTCCATGTCGAGGCCCGGCTGCCCGGACGGCTTCCGGCGCCGGTCGAGTCCGCCGCCTACTTCGCGGTCAGCGAACTGCTCGCCAACGCGGCCAAGCACTCCGGCGCCCAGGAGGTGCGCATCGCCCTGACGCACGAGGACGCACGGCTGCGGGTCACCGTCACCGACGACGGCCGGGGCGGCGCGGACCCGGCGCGGGGGACCGGACTGCGCGGCGTACAGCGCCGGTTGGGTACCTTCGACGGCACCCTCGCCCTGCGCAGCCCGCGGGGCGGCCCGACCACCGTGACCTTGGAGATCCCGTGCGCGTCGTCCTCGCCGAAGACCTCTTCCTGCTCAGGGACGGGCTGACGCGCACCCTGCGGGAGCACGGCTGCGAGGTGATCGCCTCCGTGGACAACGGCCCGGCCCTGCTGCGCGCGCTGCGCGAGGAGGACCTGGACGTCGCCGTGGTCGACATCCGTCTGCCGCCGACCCACACCGATGAGGGGCTGCAGGCGGCCCTGGAAGCCCGCCGCACCCGCCCCGCGCTGCCGGTGCTGATCCTCTCCCAGTACGTGGACCAGCTCTACGCCCATGAGCTGCTGGCCGGGGGCGAGGGCGGCATCGGCTATCTCCTCAAGGACCGGGTCACCCACACCGGGCAGTTCATCGACGCGGTGCGCACCGTCGCGGCCGGCGGCACGGTCATGGACCCGCAGGTCATCTCCAAGCTGCTGGCCCGCAGCGACGCCAGGGGGCGCACCGGCGGCCTCACCCCGCGCGAACACGACGTCCTGAAGCTGATGGCCGAGGGCCGGTCGAACGCCGCCATCGCGCACACCCTGCACGTCAGCGAGAGCGCGGTCGCCAAGCACACCGCGAGCATCTTCGACAAGCTGCGGATCGAACCGTCGGCCGACGACAACCGCCGTGTCCTGGCGGTCCTGGCCTATCTCAAGCGGTGAGGCCGCTCAGGGGCGTGAGGCCGCCCCGGGCCCGGTTACGCCTGGGGCGCCGCCGCGCAGTCCCCGCAGGTGCCGAAGATCTCGATCGTGTGGGCGACGTCCACGAAGCCGTGCTCCGCCGCGATCGCGTCGGCCCACTTCTCCACGGCCGGGCCCTCGACCTCGACTGCCTTCCCGCAGGAGCGGCAGACCAGGTGGTGGTGGTGCTCGCCGCTGCTGCAGCGGCGGTAGACGGCCTCGCCGTCGGTGGTGCGCAGGACGTCGACCTCGCCCGCGTCGGCGAGGGACTGGAGCGTGCGGTAGACCGTGGTCAGGCCGACGGAGTCGCCGCGGTGCTTGAGCATGTCATGGAGCTCCTGCGCACTGCGGAACTCGTCCACCTCGTCCAGCGCCGCAGCCACCGCTGCCCGCTGCCTGGTGGACCGGCCGCGTACTGGGGGACCGGCGGTCACCACAGTTGCCTCCTCAACATCGCCTGCTCGTCGCCTGCTCGTACGTCGCGCATCCGCGTGGCCATTGTGCCAGGGAAAGCTGAGCGCACGGACTAGACGAGGACATCGTCCGCTTCGCCCGTCCCCGCACCCGGTGCGGCCGCGCGGGCGCCGGGGAGCGGGAGGGTGCAGCGCTCCTCGGCCGCGGCGGCCCTGCGGGCGCGACTTCTGGCCAACGGGGCGGCGAGCGCGGTGATCGCGGCGAAGACGGCGATGGCGAGTACGACGATGCTGGCGCCGGGCGGGACGTCCTCGTAGAAGGAGAAGACCGTGCCGGAGAGCGTCACCACGACGCCGATGGCGACGGCGAGCGCGAGCGTCATCGCGAAGCCTCGGGTGGCCTGTTGGGCGGCCGCGACCGGGACCACCATCAGGGCGCTGACCAGCAGCAGGCCCACGACGCGCATGGCGACGGTGACGGTGACGGCGGCGGTGATCGCCAGCAGCAGGTTGAGGGTGCGCACCGGCAGGCCGGTCACCCGCGCGAACTCCTCGTCCTGGCACACCGCGAACAGCTGGCGGCGCAGCCCGAGGGTGATCAGCACGACGAAGGCCGCCAGGCAGCTGATCGCGGTCACGTCCTCGGGCGAGACGGTGGTGATCGAGCCGAAGAGATACGTGGTGAGGTTGGCGTTGGAGCCGGTCGGCGAGAGGTTGATCAGCAGCACACCGCCGGCCATACCGCCGTAGAAGAGCATCGCGAGGGCCAGGTCGCCGCGCGTCTTGCCGTACCAGCGGATCAGCTCCATGAGGATCGCGCCGAGCGTGGAGACCGCGACGGCCGTCCACACCGGGTTGGTGCCGGTCAGGAAGCCGAGCGCGACGCCGGTGAGCGCGACATGGCCGATGCCGTCGCCCATGATCGCCTGGCGGCGCTGGACGAGGTAGATGCCGACGGCGGGGGCGGTGATGCCGACCAGGACGGCGGCGATCAGGGCCCGCTGCATGAACGGGTAGTCGAGGATTTCCAACATGTCAGGTCAGCAATCCCGTCCGGATCGGTTCGGCGTCGTGCGCCGCGTGCGGGTGTACGTGGTCATGGCCGGGCAGCGCGTGCTGGCCCACGGCCTTGGGCGGCGGGCCGTCGTGGACCACGCAGCCGTCGCGCAGCACCACCGCGCGGTCGATCAGCGGCTCGAGCGGGCCGAGCTCATGGAGCACCAGCAGCACGGTGACGCCCTGGGCGACCTGCTCGCGCAGCGTCTGGGCGAGGATCTCCTGGCTGGCCAGGTCGACCCCGGCCATCGGCTCGTCCATGATCAGCAGTTCGGGCTCGCCGGCCAGCGCACGGGCGATCAGCACCCGCTGGTGCTGGCCGCCGGACAGCGCGCTCACCGAGTCCTTGGCGCGGTCGGCCATCCCGACCAGCTCCAGCGCCCGGCGCACCGCCGCCCGGTCCGCCGCGCGCGGCGGACCCAGCCGCCTGCGGGCCAGCCTCCCGGAGGAGACCACCTCGCGGACGGTGGCGGGCACACCGCTGGCCGCGGTGGTGCGCTGCGGTACGTAGCCGATACGGGCCCAGTCGCGGAGGCGGCGGCTGGGGGCGCCGAACAGCTTCAGCTCGCCGCCGGACAGCGGCACCTGGCCGACGACGGAGCGCACCGCCGTGGACTTGCCGGAGCCGTTGGCGCCGAGCAGCGCGACGACCTCGCCGCGCCGTACGGTCAGGTCGACGCCGCGCAGCACGGGGCGGCCGCCGAGCGAGGCGGTGGCGCCCCGCAGGGATATGACGGCCGGGGCCTCGTCGGAGGCCTTGGTGGGGGTCTCGGCAGGGGTCTCGGCCGGGGCCTTGTCGGAGGTCTTGGTGGCGGTCTCGGGGGGTGTGGCGGGTTCCGGCTTCATGCGGCTTCCTCCGCTCGTCGTTTCGCGCCTCACTTGGCGCCCAGGGCCGTCTCGAGCGCCTTGAGGTTGGCGTGCATGACCTCGAAGTAGTCGTCACCCTTGGACTTGTCGCTGATGCCCTCGATCGGGTCGAGCACATCGGTGCGCAGACGCAGATCGCCCGCCAGGGTCTTGGCGGTCTTGTCGCTCACCAGTGTCTCGAAGAAGACGGTGCCGACCTTCTCCTTCTCCGCGACCGAGTGCAGGGCCTTCATCCGGGCCGGGCTGGGCTCGGACTCCGGGTCGATGCCGGAGATGGCCTCCTGGCGCAGCCCGTAGCGCTCGGCGAGATAGCCGAAGGCGGCGTGGGTGGTGATGAAGGTGTCCGAGGTGCGGCCCTTCAAGCCCGTCCTGAAGTCGTCGTTCAGCGCGCCGAGCTGCTTGACCAGCGCGGCGGTGTTCTTCTTGTAGTCGGCCGCGTTGTCGGGGTCGGCCTTCTGCAGCGCCTTGCCGACACCCTCGGCGACCTGGGCGTAACGCACCGGATCCAGCCAGATGTGCGGATCGGAACCGGCGTCCTCGCCGGAGTGCTCGTGCTCGTCGTGCCCGTGGTCGCCGTCCACCTCGGTGCCGTGGTCCTCCAGGGTGGTGAACGAGGCCGCGTCGGCGACGTGCTTCGGCTCGGCCTGGACGATGGCGGCGTCGACGGCCGGCTGCAGACCCTTGAGGTAGACGACCAGTCCGGCCTTGCTGAGGTCCGCGGTCTGCCGGGCGCTGATGTCCAGGTCGTGCGGTTCCGCGCCGGCCTTGGTCAAACTGGACACATGGACGTGACCGCGCCCTATGCGCTCGGCGAGGAACTGCATCGGGTAGAACGACGCCACCACATCGAGTTTGCCGTCCGTACGGCCGTCTGTCGCATCGGCGGAGCAGGCTGTGAGTGTCGTGGTCAGAGCGAGAACAGCGGCTCCGGCGACGGCGGCCGGGAAGGTGGAGCGGCGTATGTTCATGACTCTCATTTTCAACAAAGATGGAAACGATTGTCAACAAAGGGTCTCTTCTTGATCGTTTTCTCGATCGTTTCGCATACCGATTTGATCCGAGGGGTGGAGCCGCCGGTAACCTGAAGCATTCGCTTTGTCGTCCGCTCGCCGTCCGCAAAGCCGCCATCAGCCGACACACAGTCGTCTCACACAGTCGTCATCAGCCGTCATCAATGAAGAGAGCACCGTGGCCGCCGACAAGATCGACACCATCGTCAGCCTGAGCAAGCGCCGTGGCTTCGTCTACCCGTCCAGCGAGATCTACGGCGGGCAGCGAGCTGCCTGGGACTACGGACCGCTCGGCGTTGAGCTGAAGGAGAACATCAAGCGCCAGTGGTGGCGCTCGATGGTCACCTCGCGCGACGACGTGGTCGGACTCGACTCGTCGGTGATCCTCGCCCGCGAGGTCTGGGAGGCGTCCGGCCACGTCGCCACCTTCACCGACCCGCTCACCGAGTGCACCTCCTGCCACAAGCGGTTCCGCGCGGACCACCTGGAGGAGGCGTACGAGGCCAAGCACGGCCGGCTGCCCGAGAACGGGCTGGCGGACCTCAACTGCCCGCACTGCGGCACCAAGGGCAGCTTCACCGAGCCCAAGCAGTTCTCCGGCCTGCTCTCCACGCACCTCGGCCCCACCCAGGACTCCGCCTCGGTCGCCTATCTGCGCCCCGAGACCGCTCAGGGCATCTTCACCAACTTCCTCGCCGTCCAGCAGACCTCGCGCCGGAAGCCGCCGTTCGGCATCGCCCAGATGGGCAAGTCCTTCCGCAACGAGATCACCCCGGGCAACTTCATCTTCCGCACGCGTGAATTCGAGCAGATGGAGATGGAGTTCTTCGTCAAGCCGGGCGAGGACGAGACCTGGCACGAGTACTGGATGGAGCAGCGCTGGAACTGGTACCGCGACCTCGGCCTCCAGGAGGCCAACATCCGCTGGTACGAGCACCCCAAGGAGAAGCTCTCCCACTACTCCAAGCGCACCGCCGACATCGAGTACCGCTTCAACCTCGGCGGCTCGGAGTGGGGCGAGCTCGAGGGCGTGGCCAACCGCACCGACTACGACCTGAAGGCCCACTCCCAGGTCTCCGGCCAGGACCTGTCGTACTTCGACCAGGAGGCCGGCGAGCGCTGGACGCCGTTCGTCATCGAGCCGGCGGCGGGCGTGGGCCGCGCGATGCTGGCCTTCCTCCTCGACGCGTACGTCGAGGACGAGGCGCCCAACGCCAAGGGCAAGATGGAGAAGCGCACGGTGCTGCGGCTCGACCCGCGCCTCGCGCCGGTCAAGGTCGCCGTGCTGCCGCTGTCCCGCAACCCGCAGCTCTCGCCGAAGGCCAAGGGGCTCGCGGCGGACCTGCGCAAGCACTGGAACATCGACTTCGACGACGCGGGCGCGATCGGCCGTCGCTACCGCCGCCAGGACGAGATCGGCACGCCCTTCTGCGTCACCGTCGACTTCGACACCCTTGAGGACAACGCGGTGACCGTGCGTGAGCGCGACACGATGAAGCAGGAGCGGATCTCCCTCGACCAGATCCAGTCCTACCTGGGCGGCCGACTGATCGGCTGCTGACCAGGGCGTTTCATAAAGCGATCAGGCCATGACGGGCCCTGGCGCCGCGGGTAGACTGCCGCGGCGCCAGGGCCCGTCGGCTCTGCGGGAACGGGGGTTCTGGAATCGTGTTGCGAGGCGTGACGCACCACATCACGGCCACCCGCGAGGACGGCACCGTCTTCGAGGTGAGTTACGGATACGGCGCGCGGCAGCGGCGGATGCTCAGCTGTCTGCACTGCGACTGGGAAGAACAGATCACCTACGGCGGCGTCCGGCACAAGGCGCTCGATCACCTCGCGCAGGCACACGGCGCGGTCGGCAGCCCGACCATGACGGCCGACGCGCGGGCGCGGCGGCAGGTGCTGTGGACGATGACGGTCTGCTTCCTGATCGCCGCGGTCATCCTGTGGTGGGCCACGTCCCGGACGTGAGGTCGGCGGCTTCGGGGCCGGTGCGGCGCGTCCCGGGGGCCCGCTTCAGGGCCAGCACGGCACACAGCGCCGCCAGCGGCAGCTCCGCGCCCACGGCCATGGCCAGGGCCGCGGCCAGCTCGGCGCCCGGGGCCGCGGTCACGGTGTCGAACCAGGCGTCCACCACCAGCAGCGCGCAGGTCGCCGCCGCGGTGAGCCGGTGGCGGTCGTCGCCCCGCCGCCGCAGCAGCCCGGTGGCCACCAGCCCAACCGCCTCCAGCGCGTCCAGGCCCACCCACGCGACGTTCCAGTGACCGACCTGGGCGGTGGGCGGCAGCGTCGTCGCCAGGACGAC
Source organism: Streptomyces sp. NPDC007917 (assembly GCF_042959105.1). NCBI lineage: Bacteria > Bacillati > Actinomycetota > Actinomycetes > Kitasatosporales > Streptomycetaceae > Streptomyces > Streptomyces sp. NPDC007917. The sequence goes on along the minus strand of NZ_JBIBKK010000006.1, from coordinate 333,321 downwards.
GAGCCAGGGGACGAGCGCGACGCCGCTGCCGAGCAGCACGCACTCCACGGCCCGGGTGCCCCGGCGGCTGCGGCGGGCCGGGCCGCCGAGCCCGGCCCGAGTCGCGCGGGCGGCCCGTGCGGCCCGTGCAGGGCGGGCAGGGCGGGCAGTCCGCGCAGGGCGGGCCGTGGGGGCGTACAGGGCGCTCATCAGGGCTGATCTCCTTCCGGCCCGACTCGGCTCGGCTGCGTGTCGGCTGCGTCTCGGGCACGGCCACCAGCCTCCCCGGCGCGATCGCGCCTGTCGGTAACGCGAGTTGCCGATTGGGGGTGGCACTAGTTGCACCTCCGATCCGGGTACGGGCGTCAGCGACCGGCCCCGAGGCGGCGGTTTAAGGTCGGCGCATGAGACTCCCCACCGCGCCACGAGCAGCGCTCGCCCGGCTGCGGCGCGACGCGGTATTCCTGCTCGCGGGCATATCCGTGCAGTTCCTGGCCCTGTTGGTGTTGAGCGTGCCGTGGCTGGTCGACGACCAGATCGTGTCCCTGCCGGGTGTCCTGGTCGCGGTCGCCCTGCCGGTCGGCGCCCTGGCCGCCGTCAGCCCGGCGTTCACCCGGATGCAGCGGCGCCGTTTCAAGGGTCTGCTGGACGTCGACATCCCCGGCCCGGCACGCTGGGAACGGCAGCTGCGCTACAACCTGCTGGTCGGCCCGGCCATCGCATGCGGCGGGGCACTCGTCTGGTGCTTCGCTCTGGTGGTGGGGCTGGCGGCTTCGACCGTGCTCACCTGGAGCCCGCTGGGCGGGCGGCTGAAGTTCCTCCCCACCACCATGGCGGCCACGTATGTCACCGCGCTCGGCCTCGCCCTGCTCGCCCTCGCGTACTGGCTCACCGGCGCCCTCGTACGGCTTGACGTCCGCGCCGCCACCGCGCTGCTGGGCCCCGACCCGGCGAAGGAGCTGGAGCGCCGGGTCGAGGACCTGACCGAGCGCCGCGCGGGCACCGTCGACGCGGCCGACGCCGAACGCCGCCGCATCGAACGCGACTTGCACGACGGCGCCCAGCAGCGGCTCGTCTCCATGGCGGTCAACCTCGGCCTCGCCAAGGCCACGCTCGGCGATCTGCCCGAGGAGGCCCGCAAGGTCATCGACGAGGCGCACCGGGAGGCCAAGGAGGCCATCGAGGAGCTGAACAACCTGGTGCGCGGGCTGCACCCGGCCGTCCTCGACGACCGCGGGCTGGACGCCGCCCTCTCCGGCATCGCCGCCCGCGCCCCGCTGCCGGTACGGCTGCACATCGACATCCCCGAACGCCCCGCGCCCACCGTCGAAGCCGTCGCCTACTTCGTCGTCTCCGAGTCCCTGGCCAACACCACCAAGCACGCCCAGGCGACGGGGGCCGACGTCACGGTCGTCAGAACGGGCGACATACTGCGGGTGGTGATCGCCGACGACGGGGTCGGCGGCGCCGACCCCGCCCAGGGCAGCGGCCTCACGGGGCTCGTGGGGCGCGTGGGCTCCGTGGACGGGACCTTCGACCTCAGCAGCCCCCGCGGGGGCCCGACCGTCCTCACCGTGGAGCTGCCGTGCGTGCTGTGATCGCCGAGGACTCGGTCCTGCTGCGGATCGGCCTGGTGAAGGTCCTCCAGACCGCGGGCTTCGAGGTCACGGCGGAGGCGGACGACGCGGACGGCCTGCTCGCGGCGGTCGAGGAACACCGCCCGGACATCGCCGTGGTCGACGTCCGGATGCCCCCGGGCTTCACCGACGAGGGCGTACGGGCCGCGCTGCTGATCCGCCGCCAGTGGCCGGACACGGCGGTGCTGCTGCTGTCCCAGTACGTGGAGGAGCGCTACGCCGCGGACCTGCTGACCACGCACACCAGCGGCATCGGCTACCTCCTCAAACAACGCGTCGCGGACGTCGAGGACTTCATCGCCGCCCTCCACCGCGTCGCGGGCGGCGGCACCGCCCTCGACCCCCAGGTCGTCGCCCAACTCCTCGTCCGCCGCCACCGCGACCCCCTCGACCGGCTCACCGCCCGCGAGCGGGAGGTACTGGAGCTGATGGCCCAGGGGCGGTCCAACGCGGGGATCGCGGAGGGGCTGGTGATCAGCGAGTCGGCGGTGGCCAAGCACATCAACAGCATCTTCGTGAAGCTCGACCTGCCGGTGGCCGACGGCGACCACCGGCGGGTCCTGGCGGTCCTGCGCTTCCTCGGCGTGGGGTGAGCGACCGGGGCGCCGCCCCGCCTCGCCACTCACCCCAGCATCCGCGGCAGCCGCAGGCTCAGCAGACCGGTCACCACGACACCCGCGAGCTGCAGGGCCAGGGTCCTGACCATCGCGTCGCCCATGCCCATGGAGGGGGCCAGGGTGAGGAAGAGCGTGCCGAGGGTGGCCACGCCCAGGGCGAGGGCGGACTGCTGGGCGGTGACCATGACGCCGCTGCCGACCCCGGCCCGTTCCGCGGGGACCTCGGCGAGGATGCCGCGGATCAGTACGGGCAGCTGCAGGCCCTGGCCGAAGCCGGCGACCGCGATACCGGGCAGCAGGTCGGTCAGGGACAGGTCGGTCCAGCCCTGGTGGACGGCCCAGATCAGCAGGGCGATGCCCAGGGCCTGGATCACCGCGCCCGTGGTCACGACCCGGCTGCCGTAGCGGCTGACCAGGCGCGGGCCCATCAGGGACGCGACGAAGAAGGTCGTGGCCATGGGGGTCAGCGCGAGGCCGGCCTCGACGGGGCCGTACCGCAGGCCCTGCTGCAGGGCGACCGCGATGACGAACATGAAGCCGCCGAAGCCCGCGCTGAACGGCAGGATCATCAGCAGGCCCCGGCGCAGCCCGGGCAGGGCGAACAGGCTCGGCGGCAGCAGCGGGGTGCGGCCGGAGGACTCCAGGCGGCGTTCGACGGCGTAGAAGGCGATGGCGGCGACGGGGAAGACGGCCAGCAGCAGCCAGGTCCACAGCGGCCAGCCGGCCGCGCGGCCCTCGGTCAGCGGCAGCAGCAGCGCGACCAGGGTGAGGGCGAGCAGCGCGGTGCCGGGGGTGTCGACGGGCGCGGGGCGCTCGGAGCGGGTCTCCGGGATCGCGCGGGCCGCGAGGACCAGGCCGGCCAGCGCGACCGGGACGTTGACCAGGAACACCGCGCGCCAGCCGGTGCCCGCGAGGTCGGCGGCCACCAGCACGCCGCCGAGGATCTGCCCGGCCACCATGGCAAGACCGGCCGTGGCGCCGTACAGGCTCACCGCGCGGGCGCGGCGCGGCCCGGAGGTGGTGGCGTGGATGGTGGCGAGCACCTGGGGGAGCAGCAGCGCGGCCGAGGCGCCCTGCGCCACGCGGCCGGCCACCAGGGTCCAGGCGTTCGGCGCGAGCCCGCAGGCCAGGGACGTCAGCCCGAAGGCGGCCATGCCGGCGAGGAAGAGCCTGCGCCGCCCGAAGGTGTCGCCCAGCCGGCCCCCGAGGACCAGCAGCACGGCGTACGCGACGCCGTACCCGGCGACGACCAGCTCCAGCAGGGCGGGGCCCGCGTTCAGATCGCGGTCCATGGCGGGCAGGGCGACGTTGACGATGAAGAAGTCGATGAGGGGGAGGGCCGCGCCGAGCAGCACGGTGAACAGGCCGAGGGCGTTCAGGGTCCCGTCGACGTCGTGCGTGGCCCCGCCGGGACCGGGGGTCCCGACGGCCCTGGCGGCCGGTGTCTGGGTGCGGATGGTTGTCTGGCTCACGGATACGACCCTCGCGCCCGGCTCAGCCGGGTACCAGAGTCTTCTTATCCTGGTACAAGAAGTACCTGGAAACCGGCTGAGCCCTCAGGCACCCTGGTCCCATGACCACCATGGCCCAGGAGACCGCGCAGGTGACCGCCCAGGCAACTGATCAAGCGCCCGCCCGGGAGACCGCGACCGCCGCCACCGACGGCATACGCCGCGGCGAGCTCGCCGCGTTCCTGCGCAGCCGGCGCGAGCGGATCACCCCCGAGCAGGTCGGTCTGGAGCGCGGGCGGCGCAGGCGTACCCCCGGGCTGCGCCGCGAGGAGGTCGCCCAGCTCGCCGCCGTCGGGGTCACCTGGTACACCTGGCTCGAACAGGCCCGGGACATCCATGTCTCCACCCAGGTCCTCGACTCCATCGCCCGCGCGCTGCTCCTCGACCGAAGCGAGCGGCAGCACCTGTTCGCGCTCTCGGGGGCCGTCGACCCGAGCCCCGGCAGCCAGTGCACGGGGGTGACCCCGGCGCTGGAGCTGATGCTGGAGCAGCTGGAGCCGTTCCCGGCCTGTGTGCAGAACTCGCGGTTCGACATCCTCGCGTACAACCGCACCTACGGCCGGCTGCTGTGCGACCTGGAGGCGGTGCCGCCGGAGGACCGCAACTGCCTGTGGCTGTCCCTCACCCACGACGACTGGCGCGCCAGCATGGTCGAGCGGGACGAGTCGATCCGGCTGATGGCCGCCAAGTTCCGGGCCTCGATGGCCGAGCACCTGGCCGAGCCGCCGTGGAAGGCGCTGCTCAAGCGGCTCCAGGACGCCTCGCCGGAGTTCCGCGAGGTCTGGGCCCGGCACGAGGTGCTGCGGCCCGGCGACAAGGTCAAGGTCTTCCGGCAGGCACAGGTGGGCACGCTCCGGGTCACCGGCACCAGCCTGTGGACCGGCCCGAACGCAGGCCCCAAGCTGCAGGTCTACACCCCGGCGGACGCCGAGACCCACCAGCGCCTGGAGCGGCTTCACGCGCTGGTGCTCGCCGAGGCCTGAGCGGGCGCGCGCTCGTCGCCGAAGAGCGCGGCCGCGCGGCGGGCGGTGCCGGCCGCCCAGCGGCCGGTGGTCACCATCCCGAGCAGCAGTACGGAGGCCCCGCACCCGGCGATGATCCACCAGGCGGGGCGGGCCCCCGCGGCGTAAGCCGCTGATGTCTCGGTCACGAAGGCCGTGTCCGAGGCGGCGGAGTGCGCCCCACCGGCCGCGCTCGCCGCGCCCGAGGCCAGCACCGCGCCGATGACCGCGACGCCGAGCGACTGGCCCACCTGGCGGCTGGTGGAGGCCACGGCGGCCGCGACCCCGGCCTGGGCGCGGGGCATCCCGGACACCGCGGTGTTGGTGATGGGCGCGTTGACCAGGCCGAAGCCGATGCCGAACAGCACATAGCCGATCAGCAGCAGGGCGTCGGTGGCCTGGGCGTCGAAGGCCGCGAACAGCACCCCGCTCGCCCCCATCGCCGCCCCGGCCAGCAGCAGCGAGAGCCGCGGCCCGCGGCTGCCGACCAGCCGCCCGGACAGCGGCGCGAAGACGAAGCACATGGCCGCCATCGGCAGCATCCACAGCCCGGCGTGCAGCGCGCCGAGCCCGCGTACATCCTGCAGATACAGCGTGTTCAGGAACAGGAACCCGCCCAGCGCCGCGAAGGCGCTCACCGCTATCACTGTCGCCCCGCTGAACGGCGCGCTGTGGAAGAAGCGCAGCTCGATCAGCGGCTCGGTCCGGCGCCGCTCGTACGCCACGAGCGAGACCAGCGCGAGGACCGCGACCGTGGTGCACACGGCGATCAGCGGGGAGCCCCAGCCCCGGTCGGGCGCCTCGATGATCGCGTACGTGAGCGAGCCGAGCAGCGCGGCGACCAGCACCTGGCCCACCGGATCGGGCCGGCGCGGCTTCGGCGCGCGTGACTCGGGCACGTACCGGGCGGTCAGCACCAGGGCAGCGAGCCCCACCGGCAGATTCAGCCAGAAGATCGAGCGCCAGCCGACCGACTGCACCAGCACCCCGCCCACCAGCGGCCCGGCCGCCATGCTGATGCCGACGACCCCGCCCCACACCCCGATGGCCCGGGCCCGCTCCCTGGGCTCGGTGAAGGTGTTGGTGATGATCGACATGGCGACGGGGTTGAGCATCGAGCCGCCGACCGCCTGCACCATGCGGAAGGCCACCAGCGCCTCCAGGTTCGGCGCGAGGCTGCACAGCGCCGAGCCGAGGGAGAAGACCACCAGGCCGGTCTGGAAGGTGCGCTTGCGCCCCACCCGGTCGGCCGTGGAGCCCGCGAGCATCAGCAGCGCGGCGAGCACCAGCGTGTACGCGTCGATGGTCCACTGCATCCCGGAGACGGAGGCGTGCAGCTCACGCCGCATCGAGGGCAGCGCCACATTGAGGACGGTGTTGTCGAGGCTGACGAGCAGCAGGCTCATGCAGCAGATCGCCAGCACGAGCAGGCGCCGCCGTTGGCTCAGCTCAGGCATGCTTGAACGCTACATCGACAAGCCGGGTCGGGTCGTGCGGCACCGTGCGGGACAATGAGAATTCCGCCTCTGAGAATTCCGCCTCTCCGAGACCGCACACCTACCGCATACCTGAGGAAGCCGCTTCCATGACCGCCACGCAGCTGCAGATCGGACCGCACACGGTGACCCCGCCGGTGGTGCTCGCACCCATGGCCGGGATCACCAACGCGCCGTTCCGCACCTTGTGCCGCGAGTTCTCCGGTGGCAAGGGGCTGTTCGTGAGCGAGATGATCACGACGCGGGCGCTGGTCGAGCGCGACGCCAAGACCATGCGGCTGATCCACTTCGACGGGACCGAGAAGCCCCGCTCCATCCAGCTGTACGGGGTGGACCCGGTGACCGTCGGCAAGGCCGTACGGATGATCGTCGACGAGGACCTGGCCGACCACATCGACCTGAACTTCGGCTGCCCGGTGCCCAAGGTCACCCGCAAGGGCGGCGGCTCGGCGCTCCCGTACAAGCGGCATCTGCTGCGCTCGATCCTGCGCGAGGCCGTGACCGGCGCGGGCCCGCTGCCGGTGACGATGAAGATGCGCAAGGGCATCGACGACGACCACATCACCTACCTCGACGCGGGCCGGATCGCGGTCGAGGAGGGCGTGACCGCGATCGCGCTGCACGGCCGTACGGCGGCGCAGCACTACGGCGGCACCGCCGACTGGGAGGCCATCGCCCGGCTGAAGGAGACCGTCCCCGAGATCCCGGTGCTGGGCAACGGCGACATCTGGTCGGCGGACGACGCGGTGCGGATGATGCGCGAGACGGGCTGCGACGGCGTGGTCGTGGGGCGCGGCTGCCTGGGGCGGCCCTGGCTGTTCGGCGACCTGGTGGCGGCCTTCGAGGGCGGCGGCGCGCCGGCCCGGCCGACCCTCAAGGAGGTCGCGGCGGTCATGCGGCGCCATGCCGAGCTGCTGGCCCAGTGGCTGGAGGACGAGGAGCGGGGCGTCATCGACTTCCGCAAGCACGTCGCCTGGTACACCAAGGGCTTCTCGGTCGGCTCCGAGATGCGCAAGCGGCTGGCGATCACCTCGTCCCTGGACGAGCTGGACGCGCTGCTCGGCGAGCTGGACCTGGACCAGGAGTGGCCGGCGGGCGCGGACGGCCCGCGCGGGCGCACCTCCGGCCGCAACCGGGTCGTCCTGCCGGACGGCTGGCTCGACGACCCGTACGACTGCGCGGGCGTGAGCGCGGACGCGGAGCTGGACACCTCCGGCGGCTGAGCGCGCCCCTGGTTCTCCCCCTGGTTCACCCCCGGTTCTCCCTCTGGTGCTCCCTCCCTCTGATGCTCCCTCACTCCGGTCCGGCGGCCATCTCCCGCTCCGCCGCCCCCAGATCCGCACCCGCTCCGCCCGAGGTCACCAGCAGGTCAAGCGCCAGCGCCGCCGTCCAGCCGAAGTCGCGGGTGCCGCGCGCCTCGCCGGTGTACGGGTCGACGTACTCGGCGAAGCCGGAGGAGACGGCCACATCGAGGGCGGCGGAGCGCAGCGCGTCGGCTCGCTCCACCGCGCCGTGCTGCCGCAGACCGCGCTCCACCAGCCAGTTGACGTTGAACCAGGCGGGGCCGCGCCAGTAGCGGGACGGGTCGAAGGCGCGCCCCAGCAGGTCGTAGCTGGGCACCAGACGCACCGAGGTACCCAGGCCGAAGTGGGGGCCCGACGCGGTGCGGATCAGGGCGGCGGCGATCTCGCGCGGCAGGCCGGGCACGATCAGCGGCAGCAGGCCGGCGGCGCTGAGCTCGGGGACCAGCGCGCCGCCGCCTCCCTCAGGCCCGTCACCGCGCAGGTCGCGGCAGAGGAACAGGCCCGCGGCCGGGTCCCACAGCCGCTCGACCAGGGCGGCGGTGAGCCGGCGGGCCCGCGACCGGTGGGGCGCCGGGTCGGCGCCGGCGACGGCGGCGATCTCGGCCAGCGCGTGCTCGGAGGCGATCAGCAGCGCGTTGACGCCCGGGTCCTCGACGAGGAACGCCGAACCGGCCGCGCCGTCGCGGTAGCCGCGGTCCCGGTAGTCGGCCGCGAGCCTGACGTATCGCCCGTAGTCCAGGTCGGTGGGCCGGTCGGCGGCCGCGCCGTGGTCGAGGTCGGCGCGGCGGAAGGTGCCGGGCGGGGCGGGTTCGACCCGCGCCAGCGGGGCGTCCCAGCAGGGGCTGTTGTCCATGCCGGGCTCCCAGGGGTGGACCACGGACACCAGGCCGTGGCCGCCCAGGTCCCGGGACTCGGCGAGGTAGCGGTGCCAGGCCGCGAGCCGCGGGTAGACGCGGGCCGGGAAGGAGCGGCGGGCCGAGGTCCGGGGGTCGGCGAGGTGGACCAGCAGGCAGGCGAGGGCGTGGACCGGCGGCTGGACGATGCCGGAGGTCTCGACGGCCGCGGGCGCGCCGAGCGCCGCGCCCGCGCTGGAGGAGCGCCAGAAGTCGGGGCTCGGGAAGTACGCGTCCAGTGGCACCGCCGGGTTGAAGACGATGTGCGGGATCCGGCCGTCGCCCCACTGGGCGGCCAGCAGGGTCTCCAGCTCGCGCTGGGCGCGGCGTACCGACAGATGGCGCAGTCCGATGGCGATGAACGCCGAGTCCCAGCTCCACTGGTGCGGGTACAGGCCGCGCGAGGGGACCGTGGAGGTGCCGGTCCAGTTCTCCAGGAGCACCCGCCGGGCGCCGCGCAGCAGCCGCATCGGCACGGGTTGGAAGAGCTCGCCGCTTTCCACGAAAGGACTCCGAGGGGGTCATGGCTCGCCGTCGTCGCTACGGCGAATGTCGTTGTGGCGAAGGTATCTCAGACTTATGTCTTGTCAATACGCAAAACTGCTGCTGTGATGCGTTACTCACAAGCATAAGTAGGGCGTGAGGACAGAGATGCGACTGTGGACCCGGCGGTCGAAGGCGACCACGGCAGGGATAGCCGCCGCACTGGGCATCGGGCTACTGGCCGGGTGCTCGGGCGGCGCGACGGGCAAACCCGACAACAAGCTCACCGTGTGGTCACTGGAGAGCCTGCCCCCGCGCATGGCGGCGACCCAGAAGATCGTCGACCGGTTCGAGGAGAAGACCGGCATCGACGTCAAGCTGGTGGGGGTGAGTGAGGCCCAGCTGCCCCAGATGATCATGTCGGCGGCGGCCGCCGGCCGACTGCCCGATGTGATCGCCGCCCTTCCGCTGGGCCAGATGTGGCAGATGTACAGCAACGGCCTGGTCAACACCGGCGTCCCGGCCGAGGTGATCAGGCGGCTCGGCCCGGACACCTTCGACGCCAACGCCCTCCGCCTCGCCTCCGACCGGGGCACCCGGCTCGGCGTACCGTCCGACGCCTGGCTCCAGCTGCTCGTCTACCGCAAGGACCTGTTCGAGCGGGACGGTCTGCCGGCCCCCGACAGCTACCGCGACCTGCTGCGCGCCGCCGACCGGCTGGACGTCCGCGGCCGGGAGGGGATCTCCGCCGCCACCGACCCCGCGGACGTCTTCACCCAGCAGAGCTTCGAGAGCCTCGCCTTGGCCAACGGCTGCCGGCTCATCGACGACAGGAAAGACGACGAGGGAGACGTAGCGCTGGATTCCCCGGCCTGCCGCACCGCCTTCACCGCGTACGACACCCTGGCCCGGCGGCACGGCGCGCCGGGCACTCAGACCGTCGACTCCACCCGCGCCACCTACTTCTCCGGGAAGTCGGCGATGGTCGTCTGGTCGTCGTTCCTCCTGGACGAACTCGCGGGACTGCGCAAGGACGCTCTGCCCAGCTGCCCCCAGTGCGCGCGCGACCGCTCGTTCCTCGCCGACAACAGCGGGATCGTCACGGCGCTCAAGGGCCCCGACGGCAAGGAGGCCGCCCAGTTCGGCGATGTCACCTCCTGGACCGTGACCAAGACCGCCGAGACCGAGGCGACGAAGACCTTCCTCACCTACATGATGACCTCGGGCTACGAGGACTGGTTCGGCATGGCGCCCGAAGGCAAGATCCCCGTCCGCACCGGGACCGCCGCCTCCCCCGACCGCTACCGGCGCGCCTGGCGGGCCAGCGACATGGGCGTCGATGTCAGAAAGCCGATGAACGAGGTCTTCCCCGACGCGCTGCTCGACCAGCTCGCGGCGGGCGTCGGCAGGATCAAGCGCTGGGGGATCGAGCAGGGCGAGGGCGCCCTGGTCGGCGCGCTCAATGGCGAACTGCCCATCCCCAAAATCATCTCCGCCATGACCGGCGGCCAGCTCCCACCTGACCAGGCCGCGCATGACGCCGCCGAGGAAGTCACCGCCCTGCGGAGGTCCCTGCGATGACCGCGCCCCGCCCCGCCTCCGACCCCCGCCCCGCCTCCGACCCCCGCCCCGCACCCGACGCCCGCCCCGCGCAGACCCCGCCCGCCCCCGGCCCGCGACGCCACACCGCCGCCCGGCGCGAGAACCGCGCGGGCCTCGCCTTCGTCACCCCCACCTTTGTGGTGGTGCTGGTCGTGGTCGTGCTGCCCATCCTGTGGACCGTACTGCTGGCCTTCCAGCGTGCCCGGCTCATCGACATCCAGGGCATGGGCCTGTTCGGGCACTGGACCATGGACAACTTCGCCTCCGTCTTCGACTCGCCCGGCTTCTGGTCCTCCTTGTGGACCACCCTCCTGTACACCGTGGGGGCCACCTTCGGCTCGATCGCCCTCGGCCTGGTCGCCGCCCTCGCGCTGCGTCGGCCGTTCCGCGGCCGGGGGCTGCTGCGCGGGGCCATGCTGCTGCCGTACGTCGCCCCGGTCGTCGCCGTCGCCTTCGTCTGGCAGGTCGCGCTCAGCCCGCAGTACGGCATCGTCAACGCGTGGGGCGCGAAGCTCTTCGGCTGGGACGACCCGATCGCCTTCCTGTCCACCCGCCAGTACACCGTGCACCTGCTGGGGTCGGACTTCGACGTGCCGCTGGCCCTGCTCACCGTCATCGCCTTCGAGACCTGGCGCTACTTCCCCTTCGCCTTCCTGTTCCTGCTGGCCCGGCTTCAGGCGGTGGAGCCCGGGCTGGAGGAGGCGGCCAAGGTGGACGGCGCCACGCCCAGCCAGCGGCTGAGGCACATCCTCCTGCCGCAGTTGATGCCGGTGATCGCGCTGCTGAGCGTGTTGCGTTTCATCATGACCTTCAACAAGTTCGACGACGTCTATCTGCTCACCGGCGGCGGCGCCGGGACGGATGTGGTCGCGGTGCGGGTCTACGACTTCCTCACTTCGCGCTACGACGTCGGGGCGGCTTCCGCCCAGGCGCTCGTCCTCGCCGTGGTGTTGATGGTCCTGCTCGGCGTCTACTTCGCCTTCTTCGCCCGTAAGACCCAGGAGGAGGCAGCCAAATGAGCCGCCCGACGAGCCCCCCGATGAGCCGTGCGCAGTTCGAGGAGCGCTTCTTCGCCGTCGCCCGCTGGGTGGTGATCGCCTTCCTCGCGCTGATCACCGTCGTGCCGTTCGGCTACATGCTGCTGCTGTCGGTGAAGCCGATCGACGCGCTGCTGCTGGACCCCGGCAGCCTGTGGGTGTCCGCGAAGGACTTCACCCTCGACACCTACCGCAGCGTCCTGAAACCCGCCGACGAGGGCGGCCAGGGCTTTCTGGGGATGCTGCTGAACTCCGCGCTGGTCTCGCTCGGCACGGTCGCGCTGACCCTGCTGGCGGCGGTGCCCGGTGCGTATGCCGTCAGCAGGCTGCGGTTCTTCGGCAGCCGCCAGGTCGGGGCGCTGTTCCTCGCGGTGTACCTGTTCCCCGCGACGCTGCTGGCCGTGCCGTTGTTCGTCATGTTCGCCAAGCTGGGACTCCAGGGCAGCCTGGTGGGGCTGGCGATCGTCTACGTCGCGCAGACCGTGCCGGTGTCGGTGTACATGATGAAGAACTACTTCGCCACCGTCCCGTCCAGCGTCGAGGAGGCCGCGGCGCTGGACGGCTGCTCGCGGCTGCAGACGGTCCGCAAGGTCGTTCTGCCGCTCGCGCTGCCCTCCCTCATGGCGACCGGCCTGTACATCTTTATGATCGCCTGGAACGAATTCCTCTTCGCGCTGCTCTTCCTCGCCGCCGAACCCGACCGGTGGACCGTCTCCCTGGGCCTCCAGCAGCTCGCGGGTGGCGTCGAGGTCTCCAAGACGGTCCTGATGGCCGGATCGGTGGTGCTCACCCTCCCGGTGGTGCTGCTGTTCCTCGCCGCCGAGCGACTGTTGACCGAGGGCCTGACCAGCGGCGCGGACAAGGGTTAGGCAGAGGACCGAGTACGACCGACGACCGACGGCCGCGAGGAGCGAGATGGCGGGCAGCACCGGGACCCAGGCCAGCGCGGGCCACCTGCTTCAGCTGATCCGCAGCGGGCGGGCCACCACGCGCGGTGAGTTGCAGGCCGCCACCGGGCTGTCCAGGTCCACCGTCGGGCACCGCCTGGACCAGCTCTTCCGGGCGGGCTGGGTGCGCGGCGGCGCGGGCTCCACCTCCACCGGGGGGCGCCCCTCCGCCCGGCTGGAGTTCGACCCCGGCCATGCCGTGGTGCTGGCCGTCAACCTGGAGACCCGGCACGGGCGGGCCGCCGTCCTGGACCTGGCGGGCACCCCGCTGGCCGAGCACACCGCGCCACTGGACATAGCGGACGGCCCCGAGCGGGTGCTGGACGAGGTCGGCGGGTGGTTCGGGCCGCTGCTGGAGCGGGCCGGGAGCGACCCGGGCCGGGTCTGCGGCATCGGCCTCTCCGTTCCGGGCCCGGTGGACTGGGAGAGCGGGCAGGCCGTGCAGCCGCCGATCATGCCGGGCTGGGACCGCTACCCGATCGGGGAGCGGACCCGGCGCGCCTTCACCGAGAAGGTCGCGGGGGCCGCCCCGGTGCCGGTGCTGGTCGACAACGACGCCAATTTGATGGCATACGGGGAGCAGCGCTCCGGCTATCCCGACTGCTCGGCGTTCGTCCTGGTCAAGGTCTCCACCGGGATAGGCGCCGGGGTGGTCGTCGGCGGCGAGATCTACCGCGGCATCGACGGCGGGGCCGGGGACATCGGCCACATCCGGCTGCACGACCGCCCCGACGCGCTGTGCATGTGTGGCTCGTACGGCTGTCTGGCGGCGGTGGCCAGCGGGCGGGCGCTGGCCCGGGACCTGCGTGCGGCGGGGCGGCCCGCCGCCTCCGGCTCGGATGTGCGCGACCTGCTCGCGGAGGGCGACCCGACGGCGGTGCGGATGGCCAGGGAGGCCGGGCGGCGGGTCGGGGAGGTGCTGGTCACCGTGGTCACGCTGCTCAACCCGGGGGTGCTGATGGTGGGCGGGGACCTGGCCGGGGTGCCGTTTGTGACCGGGGTGCGGGAGCTGCTCTACCAGCGGGCGCTGCCGCGAACCACGGCGAATCTCCAGGTGGTCACCTCGCGGCTCGGCGACCGCGCGAGCCTGCTCGGGGCCACCGCGATGGTCGTGGAGTCGCTGTACTCCCCGGAGCGGGCGGACGCCCGGCTCGCGGCACTCGCCTGATGCTCTTTTGAGCGGGCCTCCACTCGTTGTATCCAAAAGGCGAGATGGAGCCCCGTCAGAGCGCGTGATTCTCGCCACTCTGATAGCGCCGACGCTCAGATGAGCAAATATCGCGAGGCGATCCGGCGTCCGGAGCTGCGCTCACCTCTCCAAGACATGGCACTCCGTGCCACCTGTTGATGTTCGACAGCTCGAACCATTGACTACGCACAGCGACAATCGCGCGCTTTGGCGTGGGCGCAGCGTGGGCGTGCGTTCGGCTCTTGAAGTAGCCGAATAGCGGCGTCCTTCGTACGAGTGACTTTCGAACTCGTGGCAGGCGGGTGGTTACGGCCGAATGACGGGGGAGTGCACATGCTCAGACGCCTTTGATCTGGGTACGCTCCCCGCCGTCAGGGCAGCCGAGCCGAGGAGATCGAGTCCCGTGCCGGAAACACAAGATCAGCAGAAGTTCGTTTACGACTTCACCGAGGGCAACAAGGATCTCAAGGACCTGCTCGGCGGGAAGGGCGCCAACCTCGCCGAGATGACCAATCTCGGTCTCCCCGTGCCACCGGGTTTCACCATCACCACCGAGGCCTGCAAGGTCTACCTCGACAGTGGTGAGGCGCCCGCGGCCCTGCGCGACGAGGTGAGTGCGCACCTCGACGCCCTCGAGCGGAAGATGGGCAAGAAGCTCGGCCAGGCCGACGACCCGCTGCTGGTCTCCGTACGCTCCGGGGCGAAGTTCTCGATGCCCGGCATGATGGACACCGTCCTGAACATCGGGCTCTCCGACGACTCGGTCGCGGGCCTCGCGACCCAGGCGGGCGACGAGCGGTTCGCCTGGGACTCCTACCGCCGCCTCATCCAGATGTTCGGCAAGACGGTGCTCGGCGTGGACGGCGACCTCTTCGAGGAGGCGCTGGAGGAGGCCAAGCGCGCCAAGGGCGTCACCGTCGACGTCGACCTGGACGCCGGTGACCTCAAGCGGCTGGTCGGCCAGTTCAAGGACATCGTCGCCAAGGAGACCGGCCGCGGCTTCCCGCAGGAGCCGCGCGAGCAGATGGACCTCGCCGTGCGGGCGGTCTTCGACTCGTGGAACGGCGACCGCGCCAAGCTCTACCGCCGCCAGGAGCGCATCCCTCACGACCTGGGCACCGCGGTCAACATCTGCTCCATGGTCTTCGGCAACCTCGGCCCCGACTCCGGCACCGGCGTCGCCTTCACCCGCGACCCGGCCAGCGGCCAGCAGGGCGTCTACGGCGACTACCTCCAGAACGCCCAGGGCGAGGACGTCGTCGCCGGTATCCGCAACACCGTTCCGCTCGCCGACCTCGAAGAGATCGACAAGGGCTCGTACGACGAGCTCATGCGGATCATGGAGATCCTGGAGACGCACTACCGGGACCTGTGCGACATCGAGTTCACCATCGAGCGCGGCAAGCTGTGGATGCTGCAGACCCGCGTCGGCAAGCGCACCGCCGGGGCCGCCTTCCGGATCGCCACCCAACTCGTCGACCAGGGCCTGATCGACGAGGCCGAGGCGCTGCGCCGGGTCAACGGCGCCCAGCTCGCCCAGCTGATGTTCCCCCGCTTCGACGAGGAGGCGGCCGAGAGCGGCAGCGTGCGCAAGCTCGGACGGGGCATCGCCGCCTCGCCGGGCGCGGCCGTCGGCAAGGCCGTCTTCGACTCGTACACCGCGGTCAAATGGTCCCGGTCCGGCGAGAAGGTCATCCTCATCCGCCGGGAGACCAACCCCGACGACCTCGACGGCATGATCGCCGCCGAGGGCATCCTGACCTCCCGGGGCGGCAAGACCTCGCACGCCGCCGTGGTCGCCCGCGGCATGGGCAAGACCTGTGTCTGCGGCGCCGAGGAGCTGGAAGTCGACACCAAGCGGCGCCGGATGACGGTGCCCGGCCTCGACGGCAAGGACGGCCTGGTGATCGAGGAGGGCGACGTCGTCTCCATCGACGGCTCCACCGGCAAGGTCTACCAGGGCGAGGTGCCGGTCGTCCCGTCCCCGGTCGTCGAGTACTTCGAGGGCCGGATGCACGCGGGCGCCGACGACGCCGACGAACTGGTCGGCGCCGTACACCGGATCATGGCCTACGCCGACCGGGTGCGCCGGCTGCGGGTGCGGGCCAACGCCGACAACGCCGAGGACGCCAACCGCGCCCGGCGGTTCGGCGCCCAGGGCATCGGCCTGTGCCGCACCGAGCACATGTTCCTCGGCGAGCGGCGCGAGCTGGTCGAGCGGCTGATCCTCGCCCACACCGACGAGGAGCGCGAGACCGCCCTCGGCGCGCTGCTGCCGCTCCAGAAGGACGACTTCGTCGAGCTCTTCGAGGCGATGGACGGCCTGCCCGTCACCGTACGGCTGCTGGACCCGCCGCTCCACGAGTTCCTGCCCGACATCACCGAGCTGTCGGTGCGCGTCGCGCTCGCCGAATCCCGCAAGGACCACAACGAGAACGACCTGCGGCTGCTGCAGGCCGTACACCGCCTGCACGAGCAGAACCCGATGCTGGGCCTGCGCGGGGTGCGCCTCGGCCTCGTCATCCCGGGCCTGTTCGCCATGCAGGTACGGGCCATCGCCGAGGCCGCCGCGGAGCGCCGGGGCGCCAAGGCCGATCCGCGCGCCGAGATCATGATTCCGCTGGTCGGCACGGTCCAGGAGCTGGAGATCGTCCGCGAGGAGGCCGAGCGGGTCATCGAGGAGGTGGAGCGGGCCCGCGGCGTGGACCTCAAGCTCACCCTCGGCACCATGATCGAGCTGCCGCGCGCCGCCCTGACCGCCGGTCAGATCGCCGAGTCCGCCGACTTCTTCTCCTTCGGCACCAACGACCTCACCCAGACCGTCTGGGGCTTCTCCCGCGACGACGTCGAGGCCAGCTTCTTCACCGCCTACCTGGAGAAGGGCATCTTCGGCGTCAGCCCCTTCGAGACCATCGACAAGGACGGCGTCGGCTCCCTCGTCCGCAGCGCCGCCGAGGCCGGCCGCGCCACCCGCCCCGACCTCAAGCTCGGCGTCTGCGGGGAGCACGGCGGCGACCCGGAGTCCGTCCACTTCTTCCACGAGGTGGGCCTGGACTACGTCTCCTGCTCGCCCTTCCGCATCCCGGTCGCCCGCCTGGAGTCCGGCCGCGCGGCGGTCATGGGGCGGTAACCCGACCACCGGAGTCACGCTGGGGTCTCCTACCCTCACCCCAGCGCTGACTCCGGACCGCGAAGGGGGCGGCACCTGTGCGGAGGTGCCGCCCCCTCATCCGCTGACCGGGCCGGCGACCTGGTCGACCAGGGTCGCGCCGGACGCCAGCGCGCGGGCGGCGTCGGCGAAGTACTGTTCGTCGGCGCCGGGGGCGAGGCCGAGGAGGACGCCCTGGGTGAGGCCGACGAACAGTGCCCTGAGCGCGGTGACCAGACGTTGCGCCTGATGCGACGTCACCACCCTCCCGTTGTGTGATCTGCCGGTGAACAACGCGACCAGGTGGCTCTCCTGGGTCCGGACGGACGCGGCGAGCCGGGAACCCAGTTCGGGGTCGTGCAGGGCCATGTCCAGCAGGGTGATCTGCAGCGACAGGGCGGGCAGCGCGTCGGGAGCGTCACAGCTGCGCCGGTAGTGCCGGGCAAAGGCGTCGACCGCTTCAAGGAGATCCATTTCGGCGGGAATCGCCTGTTCGACCTCTTCGTAGTGCGGTCGCAGGTAGTCGGTGACCAGGGCTACCACCAGGCCGCTCTTGCTGCCGAAGAGTGAGTAGACGGCGCCGGTGGTCAGTTCGGCCCGCTCGGCGATCTCCTCCAGTCTGGCCCGGTACCCATCCCGGGAGACGATCTCGAACGCCGCGTCCAGCAAGGCGCGGCGGTTGCGTTCCTTGGTCTCCGCTCGTGTCATTCTCATAATCTCATTATCCTAGTAATCTCGTTACGAGGGCGGATAGGCATCAGGAAGGAACGCTCATGACACAGGCCCAGGCTGCGACATCGTCAGCGACGCGCCGGTTGGCGGGGGCCATCGCCGATGGCGTCGTCAAGGTGTTGCTCGGTGCTGCCTTCGCCATCGGCGCTGCCCGGTTCGGCGATCTGCTCGGTGTGTCCGCGTGGCTGATGGTGGTCTCCGGGGTTGCCCTGCTGATCGGCGGCGGGATCGAGATCCGGTATGTGCGCAGCCGCCCGATGTCCACATACACGCGGCTCATGGTCGCCTACGACAGCGGCTGGGTGCTGGCGACGCTTGTCGGCCTGTTGCTGGCATGGCGGGGCAGCGGTGCCGGGGGCGAGGTGTGGATCGGATACCAGGCGGCGGTACCCATCGCGCTCGCCGCACTGCTGGTACGCTCCTGACGGCTTCTCACCGTTGGGCCTTACGCCTCGCCAACCAGCTTCACCCGGGTCCCGATGACACGGGGAAGGTGGAAGTCACCTCACCACATCCTGGGATGGGTGTTCTGTGACGGTGGCGACGTGTGTCAGTCGGCTCTTCCGGTTCTCCCTTCCCTCAGGGAGGTCTTGGGAGTGTCGGAAGTCAAGTCCGCAGTCACATCCGCCGACGAGCCAACTACACGGCGTCCGTGGCTGGTTCTCGCGATCATGTGCATCGGCTTCTTCATGTCGTTGCTCGACGGGTCCATCGTCAACGTCGCCGTCCCCACCCTGATCGACAGCCTTGACGCCTCGTACGACCAGGTGCTGTGGGTCATCGACGGCTATCTGCTCGTCTTCTCGGTGCTGCTGATCACCACCGGGCGGCTGGGGGACATCTTCGGATACCGGCGGCTGTATGTGATCGGCGTCGTCACCTTCACCATCGCCTCGGCGCTGTGCGGGCTGGCCGGTTCGCCGGGCCGGCTGCTGGCCGCCCGGGCGCTGCAGGGGCTGGCCGGGGCGCTGCTGTTTCCGCAGGTCATCTCGTCGATCCTGACGATCTTCCCGCCACGGCAGCGGGGCCGCGCGTTCGGTGTGTTCGGGGCGATCGTGGGCTTCGCCCCGGTCGTCGGCCCGGTCGTCGGCGGCTTTCTGCTCGCTCACCTCAGCTGGCGCTGGATCTTCTTCATCAACGTCCCGATCGGGATCGCCACCGCCGTGCTGGCGCTGACCCTCGCGCCGCCCATGCGCTCGGGCCGTACCCACCGGCTCGATCTGGTCGGCGTCGTGCTGGCCACCGCCGGGCTGAGCGGCATCGTGTTCGGCCTGATCGAGGGGGAGCGCTATAACTGGGGCACCATCACCGGGCCGATCAGCATCACCTCGGTCGTCGTCGCGGGCGTCGCGCTGCTGGTGGTGTTCGCCCTCTGGCAGCAGCGGCAGCGGGAAGAGCCTTTGATGCCGCCGGCGTTGTTCCGGGCGCGCAACTTCGCGGTCGGCAACTGGGTCGGCTTCGTCTTCCAGCTCGGCATGGTCGGCATCATGTTTGTGCTGGTGTTGTATCTGCAGATGGCGCGCGGGTACTCGGCGCTGGAAACCGGGTTGGTGGTGTTGCCGAACGCTGTGCTCACCGCGGTCGGCTCCGCGTACGCCGGACGGCTGTCGGACCGGTTCGGCGGCAAGTACGTGCTGATGGCCGGGGTGACGCTGCTGGCCGTCGGCCTGCTCGTCCTGGTGGCGATGGCCGGCCCCGCCGGCAGTGCATGGAGTCTGCTGCCGGGTCTGATCATCATTGGGATCGCCAGTGGCGCCACGTTCGCACCCCTGCAGCAGGCCACCATGGACGGCGTCGACCCACGGCTGGCCGGGGCGGCCTCCGGTGTCTCCAGCACCACGCGGCAGATCGGCGGCGTCCTCGGCACGGCCGTACTGGGCGTCCTGCTGTCCAGTCGGCTCTCCTCGGCCTTGCGCGGCGAAGCCGGGAAGCGCGCCGGCCGGCTGCCGGAGCAACTGCGTGCGCGATTCATCGACGACAGCGCCACCGCGGCGCAGCACTTCCGTCCACCCACGGCGCCCGACGGCCTGACCCCCGCCGCGACCCGCCTGTACGAACGCGTCACCGCCGACACGTTCGCCGCCGGCTTCGTCCACGCCATGCGCACCACTCTGGTGGCGTGCGCCGTGGTCCTGGTGGCCGCCGCCGCTTTCTGTCTCCTGTTCGGCCCGCACCGGAAACCGGCGGCCGAACCCACCGCGAACAGGCAGGCCGAAACCGCACCGCGGGAGTGACCGGGTGATGACGGCGGTCGCGGCCCGGGGGCCGCGACCGCCGTTGGGCTCACCCCTCGGCCGGCAACTCCGGCTCCTGATCCCGGGGACCGGGTTGAGGCCGCAGCAATCGGTCGACCAGCCCGTCGACGTACTCCGGGGTGAGCGGGCCCAGGCCGAACAGGACGCGGATGTACATCGGGGCCATCACGTGGTCCAGCACGCCCAACGCGTCGGGTGCGTGCTCGCCGTGTTCGCCGGCGCGATCGAGCATGGACTGCAGTTGCCGGGCGCGTTCGGCGAGGAGGTCGTCAAGCGCCCGCCGGCCCTGCTGACCGTTGCCCGACAGGGCGACGGCCAGGCGCAGCAACGCCAGGCCCTCGGGTCCGGTGATCTCGCGGGCCACTTGGGCCGCGTAAGCGCGCAGGTCACCGGCCAGGCTCCCGGTGTCGGGCATCGGCGACCGAGCGTTGAGGCGGGTGAGCGCCACGTCGGTGAGCAGGGTCTCCAGGTTGCCCCACCGGCGGTAGATGCTGCTGTCGGCCACGCCTGCGCGGGCCGCGACCTCGCCGACGGTGAACTTGCCGTAGCCGCGCTCGCTGATCAGGTCGGTGACGGCCTGGTGCACCGCCGCGCGGACGCGGGCGCCGCGCCCGCCGGGTCGCCGGGCTCGCTGTCGCTCCTCCATGCCCCCACCTTAACGCAGTCGAGGCTTGCGTTTGTGGGCGAGCCTCCTTACAGTCGCCTAACGCAGTCAACGGCTGCGTTAGAGCGTCCCAAGGCTGACCACATCGGTCGTGGAGAGGCGCGACCACCGATTGAGAGGAATCCCCATGGCTGCATCGGCTGCGGCCGCAGGCGGTCGACCAAACCGGGTCGTGCTGCTCACGGTGACCTGCCTGGGCCAATTCATGGTGTTGCTCGACAACACGATCGTGGGAGCGGCGCTGCCCGATATGCAGCACCGGCTGCACACCCAGCTGACCGGTCTGCAGTGGATCGTCGACGCGTACGTGCTGCTGGTCGCCATGCTGCTGCTGTCCGGCGGCGTCTTCGCCGACCGGTTCGGCCGCAAGCGGGTGTACCTGGCCGGTGCGGTGGTGTTCACCGCCGCATCGGGGCTGTGCAGCCTCGCGCCCTCGGCCGGATGGCTGATCGCCGGCCGGGTGCTGCAGGGCATCGGGGCCTCGGCGCTGAGCCCCGCCTCGCTGGCCCTGCTCGCCGCCGCCTATCCCGTTCCCCAGGAGCGCGTCAAGGCGATCGGGCTGTGGGCCGGATTCAGCGGAATCGGCCTGGCCGCCGGACCCGTGGCCGGCGGCATGCTGACAGAGGCCTTCGGCTGGCCCGCCATCTTCCTGGTCAATCTGCCCATCGGCGTGATCCTGCTGCTGGCCGGCCTGCGCCACCTCGACGAGTCCCGCAACCCGAACGCCCCCGCGATCGACATCCCGGGGACGGTGCTGTCCGTCCTGGCGGTGGGGGCACTGACCTACGGGCTGATCGAGGGTGGCGCCCGCGGCTGGACCTCACCGGTCATCCTGGGAAGCTTCGCCGCCGCGGCGATCCTCTTCGCCGGCTTCGTCGCCGTCGAAGCGCGTCGCTCCGCTCCGATGCTGCCGCTGCGGCTGTTCCGGCAGCGGCTGTTCACCGTGTCCAACACCGCCATGGTCGTGGTGGGGTTCGCGCTCATGGGCTCGTCGTTCTTCTTCTCCCAGTTCTTCGTGTACGTCCAGGGCAGCTCGATCCTGCGCGCCGGCCTGCAGACCCTTCCCACCACCCTCGCCATGGTGATCGTCAGCCCCTTCGCGGGCCGGCTTGCCGCCCGGTACGGCTTCCGGATCGTGGTCACCATCGGCCTGGCCCTGGCCGGAGGGGGGCTGCTGGCGCTGGGCATGGTGCACGCCGACACCGGTTACGGGAACGTGTGGTGGCGGCTGGGAGTCGTCGGCATCGGCTTCGCCCTGACCATGTCCCCACTGACCGGCGCCGCCATCCAGGCGGTCAGCCCGCAGGAAGGCGGCCTCGCCTCCGGCGTCAGCAGCACCACCCGGCAGATCGGCGCGGTGCTCGGCGTGGCGGTGCTCGGCGCCGTCGTCCGTACCCGGCAATCCGGCGGCGCCTCCTTCGAGGCCGGTCTCAACAGCGCCTTCGTCGTCGCCGGCGCCGTCACCTTGGCCACCGCCGTGTTCACCGGCCTGTGGCTGGCGAGGTCCAGGCCCGCGGAAGGCTCGGCGGTGCCGCGCCGGTCCCTCGATCCGGAGGCGGTCACCACGTCGGACGAGGTGTCCGCGAACAGCCGTTGACGGCGCCACCGACCTCGGCCGGGAGACGTCCCCATGCGCTCCACCGTCCGACACTTCCGATTCCCACGGAGAGACCCATGTCCCGCACGTTTCTCATCACCGGCGTGAGCAGCGGCCTCGGCCGCGCCTTCGCCACCGCCGCCCTCGAGGCCGGTCATACCGTCATCGGCACCGTTCGGAACCCGGACCAGATCGCCGCCTTCGAGCAGTTCGCTCCGGGCCGCGCTCACGCCCGCGTGCTGGACGTCACCGACACCGATGCCATCGCGCCGACCGTCGCAGCGGTCGAGGGCGAGGTGGGCCCCATCGACGTACTCGTCAACAACGCCGGCTACGGCGTCGAGGGCACCTTCGAGGAAACCCCGCTCGACACCTTCCGCCACCAGTTCGACGTCAACGTCTTCGGCGTCATCGCGCTCACCCAAGCCGTTCTGCCCCGCATGCGCGAGCGCCGTGCCGGGCACATCCTGTTCGTGACCTCCATGGGAGGTCTGCGCGCGTTCCCCGGCCTGGCCGCCTATCACGGCTCCAAGTTCGCCGTCGAGGGCATTGCGGCCACGCTCGCCCAAGAGGTCGCACCCTTCGGCATTCACGTCACGGCGATCGAGCCCGGCTCCTTCCGCACCGACTGGGCCGGCCGCTCCATGCACCGCGTGGAAAGCACCATCGCCGACTACGACCCGCTCTTCGCCCCGATCCGCGAACGCCGCCTCGACATGCGCGGTCAGCAGCTCGGCGATCCCGCCCAAGCCGGCCGCGCCCTGCTCGCCGTCGTGGAGGCCGAAAAGCCGCCGACCCACCTCATCCTCGGCAGCGACGCCCTCCGCCTCGTCGCCGACGCGCGCTCCGCCTTCGATGCGGAGACAGCCGCCTGGGGCGAGCTGTCGAAGTCCACCGACTACCCCGACGGGGAACAGATCGCGTGAGAGCCGCTGGGCGACTCTATCGATCCGACAGCGGACCGCATAGCGGGCGAGGGGGCGGCACCTGGCCGGGCGCCGCCCCCTCTCACTCCCCCCACGGGAGCCGTTGCCGCTCGCATCGGCTCGTGCGGCAACAGAAGTGCCCAGACGGCCGTAACACACTCGTCACCCCCCACGGGAACGAGCAATCCGGTCGTGAGCACCGCCTGTTGAATTGCGGACGTCCCTCCGGGGCCTTTCCCGGGGGCCGCGCTTTCAACGAGGAACAGCATTCCGGCCCCGCGCGGCTTGTCGCGCCCCGTTTCAACTCTGGCCAAAAGGACGTGGTCACTGACGGTGGCACCGTGCATACTCTTCCGTGGTCGGGGGGCGATCACGGGTGTCACTTGGTGGGGGGTCCAGTGCTGCGTGTGCATTTCGGCGAGCTCGATCTGGCCCGGCTGCGGATGGCCATCCGCCCGGACGCGCTGTGGGAAACGGTTTTGAGTTTCCACCGGCTGCGGGAACACCGGGCCGCCACCGTATACGGAGAATGGCGTTCACTGGCGCGAAATAGGCTGAACGGCGAAGCGCGGCTGCTCGCGCCGCTCATTCCCTCACGCGGCTATTTCCCCGACTTCCTGACCCCCGTCGAGGGCGGAATGGGCTGCGACAGCGGCATGGAGGCGCTGCGCGCCACCCCACAGGCCCGGCTGCACACCGAGATCTCCCGCCTCCCGGCCGCAGCCCGGCTCCCCGGCTGGGTGCGCGACCTCGGCCAGGGCGAGCGGCGGTCGCTCGACCGGCTGACCGCCGCGCTGACCTCCTACCACCACGCCGCCATCGCCCCGTACTGGCCGCGTCTGCAGGCCCGTATCGAGGCCGATCGCGCCGTGCGGGGCCGCGCCCTGCTGGACGGGGGAGCCGACGGGCTGCTGGCGTCCCTGCCGCCCACGATGCGCTGGCGGCCGCCGGTCCTGGAGGTCGACTACCCGGTCGACCGCGACCTGGAGCTCGGCGGGCGCGGGCTGCTGCTCCAACCGTCGTTCTTCTGCCGAAGAACCCCGGTCACCCTCTACGACCCCGAGCTGAGACCGGTGCTGGTCTACCCGGTCGAACACGCCCCGCGCCCCACGGCGCCCCGCCCCACGGCCCGCCCCGCCACCGCCCCCCGCACCCGGCCCGCGCCGACGTCCCGCCCTGCCCCCGCCCCCGTGCCCGTTCCGGGCCCCGGGGCCGCCCGATCGCTGAGCAAGCTCGTCGGGCAGACCCGCTCCGCCGTGCTGCAAGGGGTCGGCGGCGGCTGCACCACCAGCGAACTCGCCCGCCGCGTGGGCGTGTCGATCGCCTCCGCCAGCCAGCACGCCAGCGTGCTGCGCGACGCCGGCCTGGTGCTCACCCTGCGCCGGGGCAGCGCCGTACTGCACACCCTGACCCCGCTGGGCGCCGCCCTGCTGCGCGGCGGCGCCCCCGCTCAGTCGTCGATGCCCGAGCGCTCCACGCCCGCCACGATGTAGCGCTGCAGGAAGAGGAAGACGACCAGCAGCGGCAGGATCGAGACGGCCGCCGCGACGAACAGCTCGTGGATGTTGACGGTCTGGGCGGTGGTGAACGTCGACAGGGCGACCTGGACGGTCCACGCGTCCCGGTCCTGGCCGATGACCAGCGGCCACAGGAAGGAATTCCAGGCGCCGATGAAGACGATCGTGCCGACGGCGGCGAACACCGGCCGCGAGTTGGGCACCACGACCCGCCAGTACGTGCGCCAGTAGCCGAGCCCGTCCACCCGCGCCGCGTCCTCCAGCTCCCGGGGAAACCCCAGGAAGTACTGGCGGAAGACGAACGCCGCGAACGCGCTGAACAGCGTCGGCACCACCAGCCCGCGCAGCGTGGAGACCCAGCCCAGCGAGGACACCAGGACGAACGTCGGCACGAAGGTGACGGCCGCCGGGACCATGAGCGTGCCCAGGATCCAGTAGAAGACCACGTTCGCGTACCGGTACGGAATCCTGGCCAGGCCGTACCCCGCGAGCGAGGCCAGCAGCAGCGTGCCCAGCGTCGTCGCCACCGCGATCAGCGAGGAGTTGAGCAGCGCGTGCGCCATCGGCACATTCGGGTCGTCGAACAGCTCGCCGATGTTGGACCACCGCAGCTCGCTCGGGAAGAACGTCCACTCGGCGGAGGTGATGTCCTCCTCGCGCGACAGCCCGTTGCGCACCAGCAGATAGAACGGGATCAGGAAGAGCAGCGCCAGCGCGATCAGCAGGACGAGCCGCAGCGCGCGGCCGACGCGCACGAGGGGTTCGCGCACGAGGGGTTCGCGGACGAGGCGTTCTCTCATCGCGGTCAGTCCTCCTTCCGGCCGAGCCCGAACCAGCGGGCCTGAGCCACCGTCACCACCGCGATGATCAGCGCCAGGATCACCGCGCCCGCGCTGCCGAGCCCCAGGTTCTGCCCCTGCCCCAGCGCCGTGTAGTACAGGTACACCAGCGGCGGACGGGCATACGGCGGATAGCCGCGCGAGTCCGAGAGCAGGTTGTAGAACTCGTCGAACGCCTGGAACGCGTTGATGACCAGCAGCAGCGTCACCGCGATCGACGTCGCCCGCAGCTGCGGAAAGGTGATGTACCGGAACACCTGCCACCCCGGCCGCGCCCCGTCCACCGCCGCCGCCTCGTACAGATGGCGCGGGATGCGCTGCAGCCCGGCCAGGAACAGCACCATGTAGAAGCCCGCCTGCAGCCACAGCCGCACCGTCACGATGACCAGCCAGTACCAGGGCGGATCGGTCGTCGACAGCCAGGCGATCTGATCCGCGCCGAACCAGCCGAGCACGGTGTTGGCCAGTCCGAACCGTACCCCGTTGAAGATCGACATCTTCCAGATCAGCGCCGCCACGACATACGAGCACGCCACGGGCAGGAAGAACACCGAACGGAAGAACGCCTGCGCCCAGCGCAGCCGGTTGACCATCAGCGCGAGCGAGAGCGACAGGACGTAGGTGGCCGGGACGATGAAGGCCGTGAAGACCAGGAACGTGACGAGGCTGTCGGTGAACGCGTCGTCCCGCAGCATCGCCGTGTAGTTGTCCAGGCCGACGAAGTCGGTCGGCGAGACCGTGTTGTGCGCGTCGAAGAAGCTGAGGTAGACGCTCCAGGCCAGCGGTACGTACGTGAACAGGCCGAGCCCGATCGCGAACGGACCGACGAACACCCAGAACCACAGCGTGCGGTTCTGCTTGCCCAGCAGCCTGCGCCCAAGCGTGCGCCGCGGTGTGCGCGACGCGTCCGGCGCGGGCCCGTCCTGACGTGGGTGCGAAAGAGTGTCCTGCGCCATCGCGGGCGTCAGCTCTTCTTCTTCACGCGCCGCAGCTCCGCGCCCACCTTGCGCACCACGCCCCGCAGCTCCTGATCCGCGCTCGCACCGTCCTTGATGATCCGGCTGAGCGCGTCCTGGTAGGCGGTCCGGCTCGCCGGGGTCCACAGCAGCGGCTCGGCGAACCCGTGGTCGGTGGCGTAGCGCACCGCGTCACCGGCCGCGCCGTCGCGCAGCTTCTCGGCCTTCTTGGCGAGCGAGATCCGGGCCGGGATGTGGAAGCCGTACGACAGCGCGAAGTCCTCCTGATACTCCGTCCTGTCCACCCACAGCCACTTCACGAAGGCCTTCGCCTCCTCCTTGTGCTTCGCCTTGGCACTGACCGCCGCGCCATACGCCCCGACCGGCACTGACGGCTTCCCCGCCGATCCGTCCTTCGGGAACGGCAGCACCCCGAAGTCGTCGCCCAGCTCCTTCTTGATCTGCGGCAACGCCCACAGGCCCGACCACTGCATGGCCGTGAGCCCCTGGATGAACGCCGACGGATCCGACCAGTCCGAGGGCGCGCCGAGCAGCAGCGACTTGTCCGCGTACAACCGGTGGATCTTCTCCAGCGCGCGGGCGGCGGCCGGGTCGTCGAAACCGACCTCACCCTCGTCGGTGACCAGCCGCAACCCCGCGGCCTGCAGCGGGGTGCCGCCGAGCACCCCCGCGCCGCCGTCATTGCCCAGGAACAGCCCCTTGGTCTTCTTGTCCGTCAGCTCCTTCGCCGCGTCGACCAGCGCGTCCAGCGTCCGCGGCGGCTCCACGCCGGCGTCCTCCAGCAGGCTCTTGCGGTAGTAGAGCAACTGCATGTCGACGACCTGGGGAATGCCCCAGATCTTGCCCTCGTACGTCTTGGGGGCCAGGACCGCCTGGTTGAAGTCGTCCTTGACCCCGTCGAGGAGATCGGTCAGATCCACCACCTGGCCGCCCTGGATCTGGTCCAGCGTCGGGCCATTGGCCTCGAAGACGTCCGGGCCGGACGCGGTGAGCAGCGCGGCGGCCGTCTGCTGGTCGTAGTTCCCCGGCCGCCACTGCACCTCGACCTTGGCCTTGCCGGTCTTGCCGTACGCGGCGGCGTACCGCTTCACCGCCTGCTCGGTGCCGTCCTCGCCGTACTGGTGGTACCACTGCTCGATGACCGGCTTACCATCCGAGTCATCCGACTCCCGACCGGTGTTCGACCCGCACGCGGCGGCCAGAACCCCTGTCAGAGCCAGGCTCCCGCCGGTGCCGAACAGTCTTCTGCGGCTGATGGACATGCTGCGCCCCCTCGCGCCATCGCTCCCTGTGACCGGATCGTGCAACCAACCACGGTACCGACCCGATGATCAACCATGGAGGTGTATTGCGACAGCGCTGTTGCGGCCGTATGTCAGCCTGTCCGATTGGCGTTTGATGAACCGTCGGGGCCCGTGCCGTCGAGCTGGTCGAAGACCCGCTGCGCCGTGGCGAACGCGGAGTTCGCCGCCGGGACGCCGCAGTACACCGCGCTCTGCAGCAGCACCTCGCCGATCTCCTCGCGGGTGAGGCCATTGGTGAGGGCGGCCCGGATGTGCATGGCCAGCTCCGCGTCGTGGCCGTGGGCGATGAGCGCGGTGAGGGTGATACAGCTGCGGGTACGGCGGTCCAGGGCGTCGCCGGTCCAGATCTCGCCCCAGGCGTAGCGGGTGATGAAGTCCTGGAAGCGGGCGGTGAAGGGGGTCGTACGGGCGATCGCGCGGTCGACGTGGGCGTCGCCGAGGACGGCGCGGCGGACGGCGAATCCGGCGGCGCGGCGGGAGGCGTCGTCGCCGGCATTGGTGTTGACTTCTGCCCCCGCGGCAAAGTGCGCCAGCAGCGCCGCCGTGACCGGCTCCGGCCGCTCCACCCCGGCCAGATGCGCCGCCCCCGCCACCTCCAGCAGACTCGCCCCCGGTACCGCGTCCGCGATCTCGCGCGCGTGCGCGGGCGGGGTGGCGGGGTCGTCGCGGCCCGCGACGACGAGCGTGGGCACGCCCTCGACGGACGGCAGCGCGGGGCGCAGGTCGTACGCGGCGAGCGCGTCGCAGCAGGCGGCGTACCCCGCGCGGTCACAGGCCCGCAGGTCCTCCAGCAGCGCGACGGCGCGGGGCGAGGCGGCGAAGCGGTGCGAGAACCAGGTGCCCGGGCGGCTCGCGACCATCGCCTCCGTCCCCTCGGCCCGTACGAGCGCGGCCCGCTCGCGCCAGGCCGCGGGCTCGCCGAAGCGGGCCGAGGAGCAGATCACGGCGAGCGATGCGACCCGTTCCGGGTGGTGCGCGGCCAGGTGCAGGCCGACCGCCCCGCCGATCGAGATCCCCGCGTACGCGAACCGCTCCCACCCCTGCGCGTCGGCGAGCCGCAACACGAGGGCGGCGAGGTCACCGACGGTGGCGCTGCCGTCCGAGGGCAGCAGCTGGGCGGGGGAGCGCCCGTGCCCCGGCAGGTCCCAGCGCAGCACGCGGTGCGTGCGGGCGAGGGCGGGCAGTTGGGGCTCCCAGACGGCGAGGGAGGTGCCGACGGACGGGCCGAGGATGAGGGGAGGGGCGGTGGCGGGGCCGTCGAGGAGGTGGTGCGGGAGGTCAGTCATGGTCGGCGCTCCGAGCGGCGGTGGGCATGGGGCGAGGGTGAGCCGAATCCGGTGCCGGCACGGCTTTGGGCGGGCTGGAGACGGGCTGAGACGAGGGACCAGGGTCATGCATCGCCGGCGTGCGGCGGGCTGGGGAGGTCAGGGCCCGGGCGCCCGAGCGCCCGGTCGACGAGCGCGGCGGCGGAGCCGGTGTAGCGCGCCGGGTCCGTCAGCTCCCGCAGCCGCGCCTCGGAGAGCACGCCCGCGAGCCCCGGTTCCTCCGCCAGGGTCGCGCCCAGTGCCGCCGCCAGCCCGACGCCCTCCTCCCTCGCCCGCCGGGACGCCGACGCCAGCAGCTCCTTCGCGCGCGAGCGGCCGACGAGGGGTGTGAGCGCGGCGGCGATCCGCTCGCTGACGATGAGGCCGTCGGTCAGCGCGAGGTGTTCGCCCATCCGGCGCGGGAACACCCGCAGGCCCTCCGCCAGCTCGGCGGCCTCCCGCGCGGCCCCGCCCGCCAGCCGCAGCAGCTCGCGCAGCGGCTGCCACTCGGCGTGCCACGCCCCGGCGGGCCGCTCGTCCTCGGCGGCGAGCGAGCCGAGGAGCGTGGCGGCGAGCCCGGGCGCCTGCCGGGCGGCGGCGGCGATGAGCGTGGCGCGCACGGGGTTGCTCTTGTGCGGCATCGCGGACGAGCCGCCCCCGCTGCCCTCGGCGACCTCCCCGAGCTCCGTCCGGGAGAGCACCAGGACATCCGCCGCGACCTTCCCCAACGCACCCACGGCGAAGGCCAGCGCGGCCCCGAGGTCGGCCACGGGGGTACGCAGCGTATGCCACGGCAGCACGGGCTCGGCGAGCCCCAACTCGGCGGCGAATCGCGCCATGAGCCGAACCCCGGGATCGTCACCGGACATGCCGCCGGGCGCGTGGCCCGAGTCGGGCGCGGTCGGCGGGAGCGGGCCCCGGCCGGGCGGGGCCGGGGGCGCGGTTGCCGACCCCGTACCGGGCCCCTCCGCCGGCGCCGCGAAGGCCGCCAGCGTACCGGCCGCACCACCCAACTGCGCGGGCAGTCGCAGCGCGGTGAGGCGGTCGTGGGCGTCCAGGGTGAGGGCGCGCCAGCCTGCTGCCTTGAGGCCGAAGGTGGTGGGGACGGCGTGTTGGGTGAGGGTGCGGGCGGGCATGGGGGTGGTGCGGTGGGTGGCGGCGAGGCGGCCGAGCGCGGTGGCCGTGCGGGCGAGGTCGGCCAGGATGAGGGGCAGGGCGCGGGCGGTGACCAGCATGGTGGCGGTGTCCAGGATGTCCTGGCTGGTCGCGCCGCGATGGACGTACGCGGCCGCCTCCCGGTCCGCACGGGCCACCGCCGCCGTCACCTCGGCGACCAGGGGGATGACCGGGTTGCCCCCGGCGCGGGCGCGTACGGCGAGGTCGCGCACGTCGTACAGCTCGACCCGGGCCGCGCCCCCAACCGCCGCCGCGGCCGCGGCGGGCGCCTGGCCGAGCGCGGCCTGCGCCCGGGTGAGCGCGGCCTCCGCGTCCAGCATGGCCTGCAGAAACGCCGAGTCCCCGGTGGCCTCCTCGACGGCCGTCCCGACCCGCACCGGTGACAGCAGCCCGCTGTCGCCGGCGGAAGCGGCCGCGTCGTGGGGGCTAGCGGAACTCAAGGAAGACCGTCTCCCCCTCGCCCTGCAGGCGGATGTCGAAGCGGTACGTCCCGGGCTGCGGCCCGGCCGTTGCCACCAGGGTCTCGCGGCGGGCCGGGGGAAGCGAGGCGAGGAGGGGGTCGGCGGCGTTGGCGGTGGCGTTCTCGGGGAGGTAGACGCGGGTGAAGAGGTGGTGCAGCAGGCCGCGTGCGTGGACGCAGACGCTGATGTAGGGGGCCGGGGAGGGGGCGCCCGGGGGGAGGGTGCGGGCGGTCCAGTGGCCGTCGGCGTCCGTGGGAATCCGGCCGAAGCCGGTGAAGTCCACGCCGTTGCGTCCGGCGTAGCCGCCGGTCACCGGGTCGCGGCGGATCGAGCCGGGGGCGCCGGACAGGGAGCCGTCCGGGCCCGCCTGCCAGAGTTCGACCAGGGCGTCGGGGACGGGGGCGCCCGCGCCGTCGTAGACGTGTCCGTGCAGGGTGATCGCGTCCGCGCGCCCCGCCGGGGCCATGTCGCCGCCGCCGGTGAAGGGCAGCGCGTAGCCGTAGAAGGGGCCGACGGTGTGCGAGGGGGTGGGGGACAAGGGCGGTTGGGTCGGCATCAGCGGCCTTCCTCGATCCAGGTGGCGGACGGCCCGTCCAGGACGATGTCCCAGCGGTAGCCGAGTGACCATTCGGGCTGGGAGAGCGTGTGGTCGTACGCCGCGACCAGCCGCTGCCGCGCCCGCTCGTCGGCGACCGACTGCAGGATCGGGTCGTAGGCGAGGAGCGGGTCGCCGGGGAAGTACATCTGAGTGACCAGGCGCTGGGCGAACGCCGTCCCGAAGAGGGAGAAGTGGAGGTGCGCGGGGCGCCACGCGTTGACGTGGTTGCGCCACGGATACGCGCCCGGCTTGATCGTGGTGAAGGTGTAGCCCCCGTCGTCGCCGGTGAGGGTGCGCCCGACGCCGGTGAAGTTGGGGTCGAGCGGGGCGGGGTGCCGGTCGCGCAGATGGGCGTAGCGGCCGGACGCGTTGGCCTGCCACAGCTCGATGAGCTGTCCGCGCACCGGGCGGCCCCGGCTGTCCAGGAGCCGTCCGGTGACGGTGATGCGCTCGCCGAGGGGTTCGCCCGGGTGCTGGACGGTGAGGTCGTTGTCGGTCGCGGTGATGTCGGTGTGGCCGAAGACCGGCGTGTGCAGCTCGACGGTCTCCGGGTCGCCCTGGACGGCGACGAGCGGCTGTTCGGGGTGGCGCAGCAGGCTGCTGCGGTACGGCGGGAAGTCGCGCGGCGGGTGGTGGGCGGCGGGCGCCCCGCCGGCGCGCGCCTTGCCGTACTCCTCGTGGATCGCGGCCAGTTCGCCGTCGATGTCGGACTGGGTGAGGGGCACCTCAGGTATCTGGGCGGGCATCTGAGTCACCGTTACCTTTCGAGTACGAGGGCGAGGCCCTGCCCGACGCCGATGCACAGCGTGGCCAGGCCCACCCCGGAGCCGGCCGCCGCGAGCTGGTGGGCGACGGCTCCGGCGAGCCGGGCGCCGGAGGCGCCGAGGGGGTGGCCGATGGCGATGGCGCCGCCGCGCGGGTTGAGCAGGGCGGGGTCCAGGTCCGGCCACTCGGCGAGGCAGCCCAGCACCTGCGCGGCGAAGGCCTCGTTGAGCTCCAGGGTGGTCAGATCGGCGAAGGCGCGGCCGGCCTTGGCGAGCGCGCGGTTCACGGCCTCGACCGGCCCGAGGCCGAAGTACTGCGGCTCGATACCGGTGACGGCGGAGGCGCCGATACGGGCCAGCGGCTCGCGCCCGGTGGCCGCGAGCCCCTCCTCGTCGACGAGCAGCAGCGCGGCCGCGCCGTCGTTGAGCGGGGAGGAGTTGCCTGCGGTGACCGTGCCGCCGTCCTTGCGGAAGGCGGGCTTCAGCTTGGCCAGGGACTCGAGTGATGTGGTGTCGCGGATGGTCTCGTCCCGGGGCAGGTCCACGCCCTCGTACGGCACGACCTCCGCGTCGTACGCCCCTTCCTTCCACGCCCGTACCGCCTTCTGGTGGCTGGTGAGCGCGTACGCGTCCTGCGCCTCGCGGCTGATGCCGTGCTTGTCGGCGATCAGCTCGGCGCCCTCGCCGAGGGCGACGGTCCACTCCGGCGGCATGCCGGGGTTGGTCATGCGCCAGCCGAGGGTGGTGGAGTACAGCTGCTGGTGTCCGGCCGGGAAGGCACGCTCCGGCTTGGGCAGCACCCAGGGGGCGCGGCTCATCGACTCCACGCCCCCGGCCAGCGCGATGTGCGCGTCGCCGACGGCGATGGCGCGGGCCGCCTGCAGCACGGCCTCCAGGCCGGAGGCGCACAGCCGGTTGACGGTGGCGCCGGGCACGCTGACGGGGAGCCCCGCCAGCAGGACGGCCATCCGGGCCACATCGCGGTTCTCCTCGCCCGCGCCGTTGGCGTTGCCGAAGTAGACGTCGTCAATCCGTGCCGGGTCCAACTCGGGTGAACGGGCGAGGAGGGCGCGTACGACATGGGCGGCCAGGTCGTCGGGGCGCACACCCGCGAGCGCACCGCCGTACTTGCCGACGGGGGTGCGGACGGCGTCGACGATGTAGACCTCGCGCAGGGTGCCGTTGCTCATCTGTCCTCAGCGTCCTTTCCGGCGTTCTTTCCGGCGTTCTTGAGCGCGCGCAGCGCGGCCAGCTCCTGCGGCGTCAGCGGCTCGGTCACGCCGAGTCCGTCGCTCACCCGCAGCTCCCAGCCCGTGGCGGCCCGTACCTGCTCGACAGATACCCCCGGGTGCAGCTCGGTCAGCACCAGCTCCGCGGTCGCCGGGTCGGGGCGCAGCACGCCGAGGTCGGTGATGACGGCGACCGGGCCGGCGCCCGGCATGCCGAGCTTCTTGCGGTCGCCGGGGCCGGCGCCGTGGCCGAGGGTGGTCACGAAGTCGAGCTTGGGGACGAAGTTACGGGGGGAGTGGCGCAGCACCATCAGCACCTTGCCGCAGTTCGAGGCGATCTCGGGCGCGCCGCCCGCGCCGGGCAGCCGCCCCTCCGGCTTGTCCGGGCCGCGGTCCACGACCGTGGTGTTGATGTTGGCGTAGCGGTCGACCTGCGCCGCGCCCAGGAAGCCGACGTCGATCCGGCCGCCCTGCAGCCAGTAGTTGAACATCTCCGGCACCGGCACCACGGCGTCCGCGGTCTCCGCGAGCTCGCCGTCGCCGATGGACAGCGGCAGCCGGGTCGGCTTGGAGCCGATCGTCCCCGACTCGTAGATCAGGACCAGGTCCGGATTGACGGTGGCGCGGGCGAGGTTGGCGGCGGTGCTGGGCAGGCCGATGCCGACGAAGCAGGTCCTGGCGCCGGCGAGCGCGCGGGCGGCGTTGACCTCCATCAGCTCGTCGCGGGTGAAGCCGTTGCGTGTGGTGTGGTCGGTCATCGCGCGCCAACCTTGTCGCCGCTGCCGCTGCCGCCGCCATTGATGCCGCTGCCGATGCTGCCTCGCACGTTCTCCTCGATCCATCGCGTGAACGCCTCGCGGTCGCGGGCGACCGGGTCCCAGGCCTGGTAGAAGGCGTTGTCGCGGGTCGAGTAGCCGGAGGCGTACGAGGGGTGGGCGCCGCCGGGGACGTGGGCCACCGCGTCGATGACCCAGGTCGGCAGGGTGACCCCGCCCGGCCGTGGCTCCAGGGTGTCGACGATCTCCTCCACGGTCACCAGGACCCGGTCGGCGGCGAGCGCCGCCTCCTTCTGCACACCGGCCAGGCCCCACAGCTGGACGTTTCCGTTCCGGTCGGCCTGCTGGGCGTGGATGACGGTGACGTCCGGGTTGAGGGCGGCCACCGCGGCCAGCTCCTCGCCGGTGAAGGGGCATACGACAGTGGCGACCGTCTCCGTACGGGAGGGGATATCGCTGCCCCGGTAGCCGCGCAACACGGCGAACGGCAGCTTGGACGCGCCCGCCACATAGCGGTTGGCCATGCCCGCGTGGCTGTGCTCGTCCAGCTCCAGGGGGCGCGGCCAGCCGTTCTCCACGGCGTCACGGAAGCGGTGCAGCGAGCCGACGCCGGGGTTGCCGCCCCAGGAGAAGATCAGCTTGCGGACGAGCCCGGCGCCGATCAGCTGGTCGTAGATGACGTCGGGGGTCATCCGGGCGAGGGTGAGGTCGGTGATGCCCTGACGGATGATCTCGTGCGCGGCGGCGTACGGAATCAGGTGGGTGAAGCCCTCCATCGCGAGGGTGTCCCCATCGTGGACAAGGTCCGCCACGGCGTCGTGCAGGCTTCGGATGTCGGCCATCGTCACTCCGCGGTGCTCGCACAGCGAGCCCAGATGCTCAGTGTGCTGATTATTTTTGTCGTCCCAGAACGCTGCCATCGCCACGGGGCCTCAGTCAAGAGAGTCTAGGAAGAAACCTTGGCGCTCGACACGGGTGCTTCCGCGGGGCAGAATTGTTCCGTGCACGAATCAAATGCGGGGTGTGCGCAAGAGGTGCGCGCAGGAGCCGGACGCGGAGAGGGGCGACGGGGCATGGGCGCGGTCGATCTGAGCACTCACCCCGGGCACCTGGCCCGCCGGCTGCAGCAGGCGCACTCCCTGCTGTGGGGGGCGATGGTCTCGGAGGAGACGACCTCGCCGCAGTTCGCGGTGCTCAACGCGCTCGTCGAGAAGCCGGACATCGACCAGCGCACCCTCAGCGAACACGTCCACCTCGACCGCTCCACCATCGCCGATGTCGTGGCCCGGCTGGCCCGGCGCGGGCTGGTCGAGCGGGTGCGTGACCCGCGCGACGGGCGCCGCAATGTGCTCACGCTGACGGACGACGGCGTGCGTGTCCACCGCAAGCTGGTGACGCGTACGGCGCGGATGAACAGGGTCTTCCTCGCGCCGCTGGACGAGGGGGAGCGGGAGACGCTGCTGCGGCTGATCGCGCGGGTCGCGGACGCGGCGGAGGAGCTGCGGGCGTAGGTCGTCCTGCCCGCTGCGGCGGTGGCCCTGCCTGCCGCGGCCGTGAGTGGCCCTGTCCATTGCGGGCGTAGGGCGCCTACCCCCGCAGGCCGCCGAACCCTCCGCTTCCCCCGACCGTGCGGGCCGCCATCGTCAGTGCGTTGACGAAGCGTGGCAGCCGCTCCGCCGTGAAGCGGGCCGAGGGGCCGCCGAAGGACAGCGCCGCGACCACCTCGCCGCCCCGCGCCCGTACCGGGACGGCCACCGCCGACAGCCCCTCCTCGTGCTCACCGTGGCTGACCGCGTACCCGTTGCGCAGCGTCTCGGCCACCCAGCGGCGCAGCGTCGCGGTGTGGTCCGGGCCGTGCGGGGAGCGGCGGGCGACCCGGTCGAGCAGCGTGTCGTCCGCCCCGAGCAGCAGCACCTTGGAGGGCCCGCCCGCCCACAGCGGCAGTTCGTCGCCGACCTGGACGACATGGCGCAGCGCCTGCGGCCCCTCCTCCTGGGCGATGCAGATGCGGTGTACATCGCGCCGTACGTACAGGTGCACCGTCTCCCGGTGCTCGGTGGCCAGTTCGCGCAGCGCCCGGCGAGCGGGGGCGGGCAGCCGCCAGCCCTGGTCCGCCATGCGGACCCAGCGCAGGAAGGCGGGGCCGGCGGTGTAGCGGCCGTGTTCGTCCAGCCAGAGCAGCCCGTTGAGGCGCAGGGTCTGCAGGATCCGCAGCACGGTGGTCTTGGGCAGGCCGCTGGCGGTGACGATCTCGCGGAGGGACAGCGCGGGGCGGTGCTCGTTGAACAGCTCCAGGATGTCGATGGTCCGCTGGACCGTCCGCATTCCCCGGGCCTCGCCGCCCTCCTTCCCCTCCTTCCCCTCCTTCCCTCCCTTGTCGTCCGTGCCGCCCGTGCTGTCTTCGCTCATCCCGCTGCTCCTCGCCGTTCGGCCCGCTCGGCGGACCTGTCCAGGCCCGATGGGGACGCCCAGTATGGACCGAGGTCCGCTGCGCGGACCAGGGCCGGGGGCGGGTGGGTAAGGGCTTTCTGGCTTGTCAGGCCCGGGTTTCCGGCCGGGCCCTCCGTTTTACACCGGGGTTACTCGCCCGCAACCTCTTGTCGATGCTCAGCATACGTTCTATCGTCACCGGCACACGGACCCCAAGGTCCGTTCAGCGGACCAACTCCCCCGTCCGCCCTCCCCTCCCCACGTAGGAGACACGGTGAAAGCAGCCGTCCTCACCGCTCCCCGCCGCCTTGAGACAGTCGACGATTGGCCGGAACCCGAGTGTGGCCCCCACGATGTCCTGGTCCGCCTCGAAGGCATGGGCATCTGCGGCTCCGATCTGGCCGTTTTCGACGGCGACCGGGCCGTCCCGGCGCTGCCATGGGTCGTCGGCCACGAGGGCTTCGGCCGGGTGGTCGCCGTCGGCGAGCGGGTCGTGGACCGCGCCGCGGGGCAGCGCGTGGTCATCGAGCCGAACTACGCCTGTCTCGACTGCCCCGAGTGCGCCCGCGGCCTGACCTCCGCCTGCACCAAGCGCGCCATCGTCGGCATGAACGCGCCCGGTCTCCTCGCCGAGCGGATCGCCGTCCCCGCCCCGTTCGCCCACCCCGTCCCCGACACCGCCGACCCCGCCGACCTCGCCTGCGCCGAGCCGTACACGGTGGCCCGTACCGCCGTGCGGCGCGGGGGAGTCGGGGCCGGGGACAAGACGCTGGTCGTCGGCGCGGGTGCGCAGGGCCTGCTGCTGTGCCAGGCGCTGCTGGCCATCGGCATCCGCCCGGCCGTCGTGGAGCCGCGCCCCAGCCGTCTGGCGCACGCCGAGGCGCTGGGCGCCCGCGCGGCGGCCGACGGCGAGGGGGGCTTCCGTTACGTCTTCGAGTCCTCCGGGGTGGCTGCCGGGCTGGGCGCGGCCCTGGAGCGTACGGTCCCCGGCGCCACCGCCGTCCTCGTCGGGCTCGGCTCGGCGGGGCTGCCGCTCAGCGTCAACCAGCTGGTCCGCTCCCAGCTCACCCTGCGCGGCTCGCTCATCTACGACCACCCCGGCGACTTCACGGCCGCGCTGGCCGACATCACCTCCGGCGCGGTGCGGCCCGGCGCGGCGATCTGCGACCGCTTCTCGCTGGAGCGTGCGCAGGAGGCGTTCGCCGGGGCGCGCGAGCGGGCCGGCAAGACGTGGATCTCCCTGGATGACGGCGGTTGCTTCGACGCCGGTGGTAGTTCCGACGACGCGGGTCGCCTTGACGACGGTGGTTGCTCCGATGACGGCGACTGACGCACCCGGGCTCACCCTGTCTGCCCTGACCCTGCGCACCGCCTCCTTCGACGAGCGCGTCCGGGCCGCCGCGCAGGCCGGGTTCACCGGCATCGGCCTGGCCGTGCACCAGTACCGGCAGGCCCGCGCGGAGGGCTGGACCGACGCCCGGATGACGGGCCTGCTGACCGAGTACGGCCTGCGGCTCACCGAGGTTGAGCTGCTGCGCCACTGGGCGCGGCCACGGCGCTACGACGAGCGGCGCCGCAGTGAGGACGACACCGTCTTCCATATCGCGGAGACCTTCGGCGCCCGGCGCATCAACGCCGGGATGTTCGATGAGCACCCGTACCAGGACCTCGTCGACGGGCTCCGTGCGGCCGCCGAGCGTGCCGAGCGGGCGGGGGCGGTGCTGGGGCTTGAGTTCATGCCGTTCTCCGGCATCCGCGACCTGGGCCTCGCGGCGCGCGTCGTGGCCGCCGTACGGTCCCCGCGCCCGGCGGGGGCCGCCTCCCCGGGGCTGATCCTCGACGCCTGGCACCTCACCCGCGGCCGTACCCGCCCCGAGGAGATCGCGGCCCTGCCGCCCGGCGCCGTGGTGAGCGTCCAGCTCGACGACGTTCTGCCCACCCCCCTGTCCGACACCCTGCACGAAGCCCGCCACCAGCGGCAGCTGCCGGGAGAGGGAGCGGCCGACCTCACCGGTCTGCTGCGTCTGCTGCGCCGAGCCGGCGTACGGGCTCCCGTGTCGGTCGAGGTCCTTTCCGACGACCTCGACGCCCGCGCACCCGCGGAGACCGCCGCGCGCGCCTACCGGACCGCGTGTCGCGTCCTGGCCACGGCCGCCGTGGCCGCCCCCGCGGCCTGAGATCCCGCTGAGCCCCCAGCTGAGCCCCGAGCTGAGTCCCCCGGCCGAGTCCCCCGGCTGGGACAAAGGAGTCTTCGTGAGCACCACAAGCACCAACACCAACCCCTCCGCCGCCCCACCCCTCGTCCCCGACAGCGCCCGCCCGGCGGTCAGCCGTGCCCGCTACGGCCTGCTCGCGTCGCTGTTCGTCATCACCGCGATCAACTACCTGGACCGTACGAACCTGTCGGTCGCCCTCCCGCACATCAAGGACGACTTCCACCTCAGCGCCACCGAACAGGGCGTGCTGCTGTCCTCCTTCGGCTGGGCGTATCTGCTGCTGCAGATCCCCACCGGGCGGCTCATCGACAAGGTCGGCGCCAAGCTGGCCTTCGGATACGCGCTGATCGGCTGGTCGCTGGCCACCGCCGCCATGGCGCTGACCCGCGGCTTCGGCTCGCTGGTCGGCGTTCGCGTCGCGCTCGGCGCCTTCGAGGCCCCGGCCTTCCCGTCCAACAACCGGCTCGTCGTCAACTGGTTCCCCGGCCGCGAGCGCGGGCGGGCCACCGCCACATACACCGCGGGCGAGTACATCGGGCTGGCGATTGCCGCGCCCGTGCTCTCGCTGCTCACCGTGCACTTCGGCTGGCACTCGGTCTTCCTGGTGACCGGTGCCATCGGGCTGCTCTTCTCCGTCGTCTGGTTCCGCCGGGTGTACGACCGTCCGGAGCACAGTCCGCGGGTCAGCGCCGAAGAACTCGCCCACATCCGGCAGGCGGACGAGCAGGAGACCGCCGACGCCGCCGAGAAGGCTGCGGCGAGCGAGCCCACCGACATCTGGGCCGATCTGCGGGTGCTGCTCACCAACCGGCGGCTGTGGGGCATGTACATCGGGCAGTTCGCCAGCGCCTCCGTGCTGTTCTTCTTCCTCACCTGGTTCCCCAGTTATCTGGTGGAGGAGAAGGACATGGGTGTCATCAAGGCCGGGTTCTGGGCCTCCGCGCCGTATCTGGCGGCGCTGGTCGGCACCCTGGTCGGTGGCGCCTGGTCGGACCGGATGCTGAACAGCGGGAAGTCCCGTACGTTCGCCCGCAAGACGCCCGTGATGATCGGCTTCGTGCTGGCCTCGATCATCGTCTGCGCGAACTTCACCAACTCCGTTCCGCTCGTGATCACTTTCATGTCGATCGCGTTCTTCGCCCAGGGGCTGATGCAGAACAGCTGGGCACTGTTCTCGGACGCCGTCCCGCGCCGGCTCACCGGGACCGGCGGCGGCGTGTTCAACTTCATGGCCAACGCGGGCGGGGTGCTCACCCCGCTGGTGATCGGGGTCATCGTCGACGGCACCGGCTCCTTCGCGTGGGCACTCGGCTACATCGCCATCGTGGTGGCCGTGGGGCTGCTGGCGTACGCGCTGCTCATCGACAAGGTGGAGCGCGTCGAGGCGTGAGGTATGTGACGTGGAGCGGGCCGGAGCATGATCCGGCCCGCCGCGCCCGTGATCCGGCCCGCCGCGCTTCACCAAGGCCGGTGTGCCGCCGCTGTGCCACCGGTATGCCGGCCTATCGCGGATCATGGTCCGTGCAGCGGACCAAGTAAACCATTCAACGGTCCACGGAGCTACCATGGCCGGGTGACAGTGACTCAACAGCCCCCCACCCCGGCCGACTGGTGGGTGACCGCGGACCAGTCGCTCACCCTCGTCGGCCGGCACACCGGCGCCGCCCACACCGCCCCCGATCTGCTCGCCACCCTCAGCGAGATCGCCGAGGCCCGCCGCGCCACCGACTCCGCCCTCGGCGCCGCCGTCCAGGCGCTGCTCGGCTCGGGCCGCAGCTGGGACGAGATCGCCACCGCCCTCGGCCTCCCCGACGCTGAGACGGCGCGCCGGGCCACCGCCCCCGCCCTCGAAGGCGCCCGCCGCGCCCTCGACGAACGAATCGGACACCCCTGACGATGACCGCCCCCCGCCCCCGCGTCCTGCTGCTGCACGGTCCCAACCTCAACCTCCTCGGCGAGCGCGACCCCGCCACGTACGGGGCCACCACGCTGGAGCAGATCGAGGAGCGTACGGCCGCGCTGGGGCAGGAGCTGGGTGCCGAGGTGCGGTGTGCGCAGAGCAACAGCGAGGGCGTGCTCATCGACCTCGTCCACCAGGCCCGTCATGACGACGGCATCATCTTCAACCCCGGTGCGTACGCGCACTACAGCTACGCGTTGCGGGACGCGGTGGACGCCGTGGCGGGGCTGGGTGTGCCCTGTATCGAGGTCCACATCTCCAATGTGCACGCCCGCGAGCCGTTCCGGCACACGTCGGTGACGGCGGCGGTGAGCCAGGGGTATCTCTGCGGCCACGGCGTCTTCGGCTACGAACTGGCGCTGCGCGCCGTACTGAACCGCATCGAGGAGCGCCGCCGTCTCAACGGCTGACCGGACGGCCGGCCAGACGCCTGACCGGACGGCTGCTCAGACCCCGAGATCCACGGACATCAGCTCGGCAAGGCGCTCGACGGTCGCGCGGGATGTCACATGGAGCCCGTCCACGTCGAGCCCTTCGTCCCCCCTGACCGCCAGCAGCGCCTGTTCCCCGATGGCATAGACGACCAGGTACCCGGACTGTGCGCGGGTGACCACTTCCCGCAGCCCGCCGATGCCGAGCTCCCCCGCGGTGCGCCGGGCGAGGCCCAGCGAGGCGGCCGCGAGCGCGGCCACCGACTCGGCGTGGATCTCGTGGCTGTCGGACGCCACGAGAAGGCCGTCCGCGGTGGCGATGAGGGTGTCACTCACGCCAAGTACTCGTTCCCGCAGGTCTTTCAGCTCCTGGGCCAGTCCTTCATCACTCACTAAGAGAACTCCTTGCGCGGTGTGCGGGGGGTTGCTGCTGCTGTGTTCAGTTGTCGGTCGGTGCGGGGCGGCTTTGGCCCGGCCGGCGCCGGGGCAGGACGGCGGGCGGCAGCGGGGCGGGCGGTACGGCGGCGGGGGCGCCCCCCTCGCGCGCGGGTGTCCTGATCGCGGCGCCCGCGGCCCCGGCCCCCGTGGGCGCCGGGGCGGGACGGCCGTCCAGCAGGCCGCGGGCGGTCATGGAGACGATGTCGGTGACGACGGCGAAGGTGCCGCGCCCCACCAGAAAGGCGATGTCACGGGGTGTGTGCCGACCGTTGGCGTGCACCAGGATGTCGCGGAAACGGGCGTTCGCCACACCGGTCGGGGCGGCCCGGCCCGTCACCCGGTGCGTCACCAACTGCTGGGGCGAGCCCCACCGCCCGGACAGCTCGGACAGCCGGCGGCGGTTCTCGCGCAGCAGATCCCGCGGATGCACCCCGGGCCGTACGGGAAGCGGGAGGTTGACTGCTCCGGGTTCGGTCCGCCACCGCTCCGGCCGGTTCAGCGCCAGGACGAAGGCCGCGTCGTACAGGGCGGAGACCGTGACCACCTCCAGCTCCGCCGCGCTGACCCCGGCGCTCGCCGTCAGCTGCTCCGCCACCCGCTCCTCCGCGGCGCCTGCGGCGAACGCCGCGGA
Organism: Streptomyces sp. NPDC007917; assembly: GCF_042959105.1. Lineage (NCBI taxonomy): Bacteria > Bacillati > Actinomycetota > Actinomycetes > Kitasatosporales > Streptomycetaceae > Streptomyces > Streptomyces sp. NPDC007917. Next base: position 291,252 of record NZ_JBIBKK010000006.1, on the reverse strand, counting down.
CCACTCCCGCTCGGTGATCCGCCCCGACTTCAGCAACAGGGACTCGGGCCCCGGCGCGCCCGGGGTGACGATCCCCGCGATCAGCCCCTCGCGCAGATGCATGACCCCCGCCGGGCTTCCCTCGATCCGCAGCACCCCGGTGAACCGTTGCTCACACAGCGCCGTCAACTCGCTCCGGAAGTCACCCATGCTCATGCGAACAAGTGCCTTGCGTGGTCATCGATCTGACGGGCAGCCAACGCGAGGTTCGTGCTCTCCCTCGCCAGCGCGACCACCAGCAACAGGGCGTCGCCCCGCTCCCGGGGCACCACCCGGGTGACGTAGTGACACTGTGTGGTGGTCACCGTGATGTTCTCCAACTCGCCCTCGCCATGGGCGGCTTCAAGTGTGTCCGAAACCCGACGAGCGTCTTCACAGGCCTGCCCGGCACGCGGCAGCGCCGAACGGTCGCCGCTGAAGCCGTACTCCAGCCCCGTGGTGCCGTCCACCAGCATGGCGGCGCTGACCCCCTGGTGGTCGAGCAAGTGGCGCATGGACATGGCCAGTTCGGACACCCGGCCCCCTTCACTCTGGAGTGCCGCGACGATACTCTTCGATCACAAATTTGGCGAGAAAGAACTCAGCCGATCACAATCTGGGTAAAAATCATCAACAGCTGTGCTTCTCTTGCACGTTACGTGATGGCACCCGTTGCCGCATGCGATCTGCTGACCACCGTGCTCACCCATCCACCGCGCGGCCTGACGCCCGACGTTGACCTCGAAGGAAGTGCTGATGAACCTTGAGACCGCTCTGAAGGAGGCCATGACGATCGACGGTGCCGTGGGGGTGGCCGTCGTCGACTACGAAAGCGGAATGACCCTGGGCACCGCGGGCGGCGGCAACGGTCTCGACCTGGATCTGGCCGCGGCCGGCAACACCGAGGTCGTCCGGGCCAAGGTCCGCACGCTGGCCAGCCTGGAACTCCACGAGAACATCGAGGACATCCTGATCACGCTGACCGGGCAGTACCACCTCATCCGGCCGCTCCAGCAGTCCAACGGCTCGCTCTTCCTGTACATCGCCCTGGACCGCCAGCGCGCGAACCTGGCCCTCGCGCGGCACAACCTGCGCAAGATCGAGCAGGGTCTGGAGATCTGAGCGGCGCGGCGAGACGCGGCGCGGGACCTCGGCTACACGGGGTGCACCGGGCGCCGGTGCGCCGCCGTGCCGCGCTCACGGGAGGTCCAAGGCCCGGCGCGCCTGGATGATGACACGGTGGGCCTCGGCGCCGAAGACGGCGGACTCGCGCAGGGTGTTCCAGGCGCGTAGGTAGGTGGCGATGCTGGGGGCGTCGTTGATCCACAGTTCCGCGTGCCACTCCTCCACCATCACCAGCCGTTCGTCGTAGATCCAGAAGCCATTGGCCGGCTGGATCTTCAACGGCGCGGTGAACGGCACGATCCCGAGCTCGACCGTGTCCAGGCCGATGACACTCATGAGCCGGTCGAGCTGTGCGGCGAGCACCGAGGGTGGGCAGATGAGGGCGCGCAGAACTCCTTCCCACAGCAGGAACCGATAGCGCTTACCAGAGTTGTACAGCGCCTCCTGACGCCGTACCCGAGCGCGCACCGCAGCTTCGGTGTCCCGTGGCGACCGCTGGAATTCGGCGTTCCGAGTGAAGACGGCGCGGGCGTAGTCTGCTGTTTGGAGCATGCCCACGACGAGGCAGTTCTCCCATGTGCGCAGTGTGGTCGTGCGGTCGTGCTCGGCGGTGATCGCATCCTGGACTGGCCGGTGACCGGCGGCCAGTTGGCGGCGCCACGACCGGATATGGGATTCGAGCCCGCTGAGCCGCGAGTGCAGTTCCTCGGTCGCGTCGGGCTGGTCGGTTGCCTCTGCCCAGGCTCGCAGATCTTCGGCCGACGCGGTCTGGCGTGCGTTCTCCAGCTTGTAGATCTTGGAGTGCGGCCAGCCCAGTCGTTCCGCCAGTTGCGGGCCGGTGAGCCGACCGCCTGGGCATGAAAGACGCAGCTCTCGGAGGCGTGCTCCCAGGGTCTCCCGTGCCTGCTGAAAGTCCGTGCTCACCGGTCACACGTTACTTTGCCGCGACGCTGCCTACGAGGGCACGTCGGCCGCGAACTCCTTGTAGGGCACCGCGTAGTGCCAAGCCGCGTCACGCACCTGGACGTAGCGGTTCACCGCTACTGGCTCGGTGATCAGCTCGACGTCGACCAGGTTGTCGTCGTCATCGAAGTTGAGCAGGGCGACGAGCCGGGAGTCGAAGATCCAGAAGTCCTCGGCGGGCAGCCGCAGCCGGTCGGCGTCGGCGCGCCACAGGTTACGGATGTCCTCTCCCATGTCGTTGTTCCGGGTTGCGCTGTAGAGGAGGTAGCGCTGACCGATCGTGGGCGGATCGTCAACGATGCGCACCCGCTCGACCCGCTTTCCTTGCTGAGTCTGCTCATGGATCGTGGCGAAGAACGGGTGGTAGAGCTCCAGCGGCATCTGGCCCGTGTCGACGAACTCCTGGTAATCGGGCGCCGATTCATCACTCGCGAACCGGCGGCGTGTCTCCAGCCGCCAGGCGGTGTGCTCGAACGTCTCGAAGAGCTTCCCGAAGGCGTCCAGATCGATGATGCGCGGCGCGCGAGTGACTTCCTTGGGGCCGAAGTCGACCAGCAGCTCTCGCGGCACCACGATCGGCACCTCGCCTTCACCCAAGTGCTCGAGCTGGGTGAGGTCCTCGGGGTCGGTGAGTGGTGTGCCGTGCACGATGATCTCTCCGCTGTCCAGATCCTCGTGCACGGCCGGGCAGCCCGTAACTCCGGAGCCCGTCCCGTTGAAGCGCAGTCGTCGCGCCATACCCACGTCCTTTCATCGGGTGGTGACGCACCAGCATTCCGGAGTTTCGTCGCTCTGCGCTATGCAGTTCTCTACGCAGCGTGAGAATAAACAAGAACACTCCGCCGATGTGCGAGAACATTCGAGAACATCGCGTGGCATCGCCCGGCTCCACCTCCCTAGCGTCCTGTTTGTGCAGGACACAGCGGGAGTGCGACGCCGAGAGTCCGCGAACAGACGTGCGGATGGCCTGAAGTGGGCCGCGCTGGAGGAGCAGGCCAAGAAGGCCGCCTCGACGTAGGCAGCGCGCGTCGCGCTTCCCCTTGAGATCCCGCGCCGGCTGGACCGGAGCCCTGGCAGGTCGAGCCCAGCCGGAACGGGTGCACGTGCACGACGGCGCGAGGAGAGTCCCCGTGCCGATGGCACAGAAGGGAATTTTCCCGATGCGGCTGGCAGGACACAAGGCCGTCTTACGGCAGGACCCGGACGACGGCGACACCATGCCCGACACCGACGCACCCTCACCCCCCCTCGGGCGGCGGCTGCGGTGGCGGCGACGGCTGCGGCCGTCAGTAACCCCGGCGGACGGGACAGCCCCGCCCACTCACACGGGGCTGTCCTCTCCTGGTCAGCGAAGGCGACACAATGCACCACCACCCCCATCATCATCACCACCATCACGGCTACACCTGGCTCGGCTCAGCCCACGACCTCCTCAAGGACGGCCCCAGACGACCCATCCACCCCGAGTTCAAGACCACCAGGACCGTCCCCCTCGAACGCGCCCACTGGCTCCTCAAACCCGCCACCTTCATCCAGGGAACCTGGACGGACCCCACCCAGGCCACCGACTGGTTCGCCACCCAGGTCCGCGAACACACCGCCGCATTCGCCTCCGACCACGACCGCGACCCCGGAACACTGTCCACGAGGCTCAAGAACACCACCAAGGCCCTCGCGACAGGAGAAGACGTCGTCGGAGGCTGGTACCTCACCGGGCAGCGGTTCCTCTCCATCTGCCTGATCGCGTGCGGCCCCCACCGCTTACGCCCCGAGATCCCCTGCCCCCAGCGGCGAACGTGAGTCGTCAGCCCGCGAGCGCGTCGTACCGCACACCCGTCAGCCGCTCCGACGCCGCCCACAGCCCCCGCCCCGCCTTGTCGTCCCGCGTCCACTTCGCGCGGGGCGAGCGGGTGGGGGTGCCGCGCCACATGCCGAAGGGTGGGCCGAAGAAGTCGTCCTGGTGTACGTCGGGGGCGGTGGCGGCGTAGAGGGTGGGGAGGGCGCCGTTGTCGGGGGATTGGGCGAAGAAGCGGTTGCCGATCTCCATGAAGCGCTGGGTGCCTCGGCGGCCCTCCATCTTGGGGGCGGCGGTCTGGAGGTTGGTCGAGGCGTAGCCGGGGTGGGCCGCGGCGGCGGTGAGCTGGGTGTCGGAGGCGCGCAGGCGGCGGGCGAGCTCGTGGATGAAGAGGAGGTTGGCGGTCTTGGAGCGGGCGTAGGCGGTCCAAGGGCCGTACCTGCGCTCCATGTTCAGGTCACGCGGGTCGACCGTCCCCAGCATGTGCATGAAGCTGGAGACGCTGACCACCCGCGCCCCCGGCCCCGCCGCCAGCAGCTTCGGCAGCAGCAGGCCGGTCAGCGCGAAGTGGCCCAGGTGGTTGACGCCGAACTGCGTCTCGAAGCCGTCGGCTGTTCTGCGGTGGGGGAGGGCCATCACACCCGCGTTGTTGATCAGCAGGTCGAGCCGGTCGCCCTCGTACTCGGCCGCGAAGGCCCGTACGGACTTCAGGTCGGCCAGGTCCAGCGGCGCGACCCGCACCTCCGCGCCCGGCGCCTCGGCCCGGATCCGCTCCGCGGCCTCGGCGCCCCGCGCCTCGCTGCGGCAGGCCAGCACCACCTGGGCGCCGTGGCGGGCGAGCTCGCGGGCGGTGATGTAGCCGATGCCGCTGTTGGCGCCGGTCACGACGGCGGTGCGGCCGGTCTGGTCGGGGATGTCGTTCGCGGTCCAGCCCTTCATCGCGCGCTCCTTCGAGGTCTGTCGCCGTCTGCCGAGGTCTGTCGCCGTCTGGGCTACCAGTCGGTAGCCATCGCCTCCGGCGACAGCCTAAGCGCGAGGCCGTGAAGGTGCGAGGTGTGAGGGGTGTGCGGGACGGTCGCCTACCGGTCGGCCGCGGCCTTCTGCAGGAGGGAGACGAGGACGGGCTCGGCGTGGGTCCACAGCACCGCGCCGCCGATGCCCGGTACGACGCGACGGCCGGCGCCGGGGATGCGGGTGGCCAGGAACGCCCCGTTGTCGGGCGAGTGGCTGGTGTCATGCTCGCCGTACCAGAGGTCGACCGGAACGGCGATCCGGGTGAGGTCGAACGGCCACCGCCCCATGGCCAGGACCGTGTCCCGGGCGTATCCGGCCGCCCGGTGGGCGAAGCCCTCGGCCAGGGCGCGGCGGTAGGCGGCCGCGAAGCCGGGTTCCCGGTACACGGCGAGGTCGCACTCCGGACTGCCCGCCATCACCATGTCCCACATCGCCTCCGCGCTGAGACCGGCGAAGAACGCCTCGGTGCCGGCCGGGTCGCTCGCGGTCCGGTCGACGAGGCCGCGCAGATCCGGTGGCAAGGCGGTGGCGAACTCCGGCGCGGCCACCTCGTCCGCCCCGGAGACGACGGCCAGCGCGGAGGCGATGCCCTCCACGGCACACGCGAGCGCGAACGGCGCGCCCTGGGAGTTCCCCACCAGCGGCGGGCGTCCGAGCCCGCGGAGCCCGGCGAGTTGGCGGATGTCGTCGGCGAAGTCGGCGAAGCCCCGGCCGGGTGCGGGGGTCGAGACGCCCAGCCCCGGACGGTCCACCGAGACCAGGCGCACCCCGAGCGCGTGGACGGCGTCCGCGCCGAAGCCGAGCCACCGGCTGGTGGCGGCTCCCGGACACAGCAACACGGGCACGCCGTCCGGCGGGCCCCACTCGGCCCACCCCAGCGAACGCCCGTCGGACAGCCGCTCCTCACCGAGCCGCGCGGGATCCTCGATGAACACGCTCATGATCACCCATCTTGGTCGGGGAGCGGGCGCCGCGCACATGGGTTTTCGCGGCCCGCGGTTACGATCCCGGCATGGCTGACAGTCGGTTGATCAAGAGCAGCGTGATTCCGTCCGAAGGAAACATCGACGCCTTCGCTGTGGCCGACGTGAACGGACGGCCATGGGCGGTGTGCGTCAGCCGTGACGACGTGTGGACGTGGGACCTGATCGGGGACGAGTGGCTGGAGCGGCCACTGGACGATTTCGACAACGGGTCGTACGGAATACCCGTGTACCCGGACTTCCAGCATGTGGATGTGGCCGTCATCGAGGGGCGGCTGCTGTTCGCCGCGGGCGGGCAGCACCAAGGGCCGGGGTTGTGGGACGTGATGAGCGGCGAACTGCTCAATCCCCCGCCAGAGTTCCGCAGCTGTATTCATGGCCTGGCCATGACGTTGGAGGGCGGGCGCATCACCCTCGTGGCCGGTGCGGCCGCTCCCGGGGTGTGGGTATGGGACCCGGCGGATCCCGAGGTCGAGGCGTGGGGGCCGACGGATGACGAGTACGCGGAGGAGCAGGAGCCGCGGGAGCTTCCCGGCCACTCCGACGATATGAGCGGTCTTGCGGTGGGGCGGGTGCGCGGGCGTCCGGTGGTGGTGTCGGGCGGTGACGGCGACGTTCTGTTGTCGGATCTGGAGTCCGGAGAACTGGTCCACAAGTGGTCTGCCGACGGGCTGGTCCACGCCGTTGCCCTGTCCGAGGTCGGTGGCCGCCCCGTGGCGCTGGCGGTGACCGACTCCGGCGAGATGCGGATCTGGGACGCGGTCGGGGGTGAGCCGGTCGGCCGTTTCCCCACGGGACACAGGGGGCGTACGTCCGCCTTGGCCACCGCTGCGGCCGGGGCTCGTACGCTCGCGGTGACCGGCAGCGACGACGGGACCGCCCGGGTCTGGGACCTCGCCGAGGGGCGGCAGGTCGGGGCGCCGCTGGCCGGACACGAGGGTGAGGTCTGGACTGTGGCGTTCGCGCCGCTTGGCGGTCGGCACGTGGTGCTGACGGCGGGTCGGGGCGGTGTCGTACGGGTCTGGGACCCCTTGGTCTGACCAGGCGATGACTGCGCCCGCGTTGTCGGATCAGCCGGGCTCGGGCCGCGACGGGGTCGGTTCGCCTCGCCGTTGGACGGCATGGTGTGGTTGCCGGTGCGGGTATCGTCTCGCGCCTTCGGCGCAAAGCGGCCAGCAGCGGGATCGGGGGGAGGGGGCGCGCTGCTCTTCGAGCCGTCGGCCTGGCAGGCGTTCGTGGATGCCGTCCGGGGCGGTGGGCTCGACGGTTAGGCCGTCTACGCTGGCTCCGTGACGACTCAGGTGATCGTGCTCAATGGTGGTTCCAGCTCGGGGAAGTCCAGCCTCGCCAGGGGGCTGCAAGCGGTCCTGCCCGATCCATGGCTGACGTTCAGCGTCGACACGTTCGTCGAGGCGATGCCCGCGTCGATGACGGGGGCGGCGTCCGGGATCGAGTTCGCTCCGGACGGCGGGGTGAGCGTCGGGTCGGAGTTCAGGGCGCTGGAGGCCGCGTGGATCGAGGGGATCGCCGCGATGGCCCGGGCCGGGGCCCGGGTCATCGTCGACGAGGTGTTCCTGGGGCAGGCGGAGTCACAGCAGCGGTGGGTGAAGGCTCTGCGCGGTCTCGGTGTGCTGTGGGTCGGCGTCAGGTGTGAGCCCAAGGTCGCCGCCGCCCGTGAGGCCGCCCGTGGGGATCGGGCGGTGGGGATGGCCGAGTCGCAGGCGGATGTGGTGCACCAGGACGTGAGCTACGACCTGGAGGTGGACACCTCGCACGCCGGGTCCCTGGAGTGCGCGCGGGTCATCGCCGCTCACGTCAGGCGCGCTCCAGCACCTGCTTGAGCGTGGTGAGGTCGCGGGTCACCGCGTCCGCGTCGCGTTGGAAGTCCTCGTCGCTCATGCCCGGCTGTCGGCGGAGCGTGAACACCACCTCGCAGCCGCTGCCGTCGGCGATCACCCGCACCGGGTTGTAGACGGTCTCGCCCGACGGCAGCGTGACATCGTGATCGAGGACGCCGAACTCGTTCGGGGGCGCGAAGGCGACCACGACCCGTCCCAGGGGGGAGGAGTCGGCGATCCACTGGCCGTCGATCTCGGCGATGGTCTTCCCCAGCCCGTGCGCCCACTGGGGGAGGTTGGAGGGGTCCGACGCGTAGTCGTACACGGCCTTGGCGGGGCGGTCGATACGGGTGCTGATGTGGCGCGATTCCGGGGCGATGTTCTCCATGGCCCCGACGGTACGGCGCCGCTGCCGACGTGGTCTTGAACGAATCGGTCAGGGCTGAGCGGGAACGGGGAGCAGGCCGCGCAGACTCGCCGCGTACCCGGACGGGTGGCTGGTGTTGCCGTTGTGGCCGCCGGGGAGTTCCACCACCTCGGTGCCGAGCGCGTCCGCGAGGGCGTAGGCGCAGCGGCGGTCGAAGACGCCCTCGGGGGTGGTGCGGCCGACGGCCGGGATGATGCGGGTGGGGGTGTCGGTGAGGGGGGCCACATCAAGGGTGTCCTTGAGCACCGCCGTGAAGTCGTGGCGGATGAAGTAGTCGAAGTTGGCGCGGCGCAGGTCGTTGATGGGCTGCGGGGTCAGGCCGGGCTCGGAGTCGCGGCCGCTGGTGTCGATGCCGAGGACGCGGGCGATCTCCGGAAGGGCGGCGGCGAGGCCGTCCTGTGCGTAAAGCCCTTGCAGATGGGCCAGTTCGTGTTCGTGGTGGGTCCGTTCGGCGGCGGGCAGCAGGCGGGGCGCGACGGGCTCGTGGGCGATCAGGGTGTGGATCCGGCCCGGGTGGCGCACCGCGAGGTGCAGGCCGATGACGGCGCCGAGGCTGCAGCCGAGCATCGCGGCCGGCTCGGGTGTCACCGCCGCGAGTACGCGCGCCGCGTCGTCGGCGTGCTCGGCGAGCGTCGCGCCGTGCGACGGGTCGTGGAGCCGGCTGCGCGACAGGCCCCGCCGGTCGTAGGTGATCACCGTGTGGGTGTCGGCGAGGCGCGTGACGAGGTCGACGCTGCGATCGGCGTCGCCCTCGCCGCTCTGGCTGATCAGCAGCGCGGGGCCGGTCCCGCGCACCTGGTAGTGGAGGGTGGCGCCGGGCGCGTCGAGGGTGCCGGTGCGGGTGTTGTCGTACGTCATGGGATCCCCCTCGTGTCGGTGGCGTGGCTGCCGTGCGCCACATTAATCCATCGGATTCGATGTATCAAGATAGATGTATCGAATTCGATGTAGCCTCGCCGTGTGAACGGAGTCGAACTCTTCCTCCTCGGCCGTACGCTCATGAAGATCGGCGAGGACGCCATGCCCGAACCCCCCGGCGGGGCCGAACGCCACTCGGGCAGCACACGCCTCGTGCTGATCGCCGCCAGCGACATCGCCGCGCACCCCGGCACCACCGTCGGCGACATCGCGGCCCGCACCGGACTGCCGCAGAGCCAGGTCTCCACCGCCGTCGCCCGGCTGAAGGAGGCGGGGTCCATCACCACCGCCCCCGACCCCGCCGACCGCCGCCGCGCGCTCATCAGCCCCGCCGCCGAGCCCTCCGCCCGCGTCGAGCAGGTGCGCGCCACGACCATCGACGCGGCCCTCGCCACCGCCCTCGGCACCGACGACCCTCAGCGTCTGCGCGAGGTGACCGACGCCCTCGCGGTCCTCGCCCGCCACTTCAGCCCGTGAGCACCACCGGCACTACGCTGCCGTCCATGGCCGACCCGCTTCCCCGCACCAGCGCCGCCGAGCGCGCCGACGTCGCCGCCTTCCGCGCCGAGGTGGGGCTCGACCACCTCATCGACGTCCACACCCACTTCATGCCGCAGCGCGTCCTGGACAAGGTCTGGGCGTACTTCGACGCGGCGGGCCCCCTCGTGGGGAAGGTCTGGCCGATCGCCTACCGGCAGGAGGAGCAGGTACGCCTGGACGTGCTGCGCGGCTTCGGGGTGCGCGCCTTCACCGCGATGCTCTACCCGCACAAGCCGGGCATGGCCCGCTGGCTCAACGACTGGGCCGCCGACTTCGCCGCCCGTACGCCCGACTGCCTGCACACCGCGACCTTCTACGCCGAGCCCAGCGCCCTCGACGATGTGCGCCGCGCCCTCGACCAGGGCGCGCGCGTCTTCAAGTGCCATGTGCAGGTCGGGGAGTTCGACCCCAACGACCCGCTGCTGGACGGGGTGTGGGCGCTGCTCGCCGAACGCGGCATACCGGTGGTCACCCACTGCGGCTCCGGCCCCATCCCCGGCCGGCACACCGGGCCGGGCCCGATCGGCGCCCTCCTCGTCCGCCACCCCGCGCTGCGGCTGGTGGTCGCGCATCTCGGCGGGCCGGAGTACGCGGAATTCCTCGACCTGGCCGAGCGGTACGAGCACGTCATGCTCGACACGACCATGTCCTTCACCCCGTTCGTCGAGGCCGATATGCCCTTCCCGCGCACCGAGCTGCCCCGGCTCGCCGCCCTGCGGGAGAAGGTCCTGCTGGGCACCGACTTCCCGAACATCCCGTATCCGTACGGGGAAGGCCTGCGCGCCCTGCGGGACCTCGGCCTCGGCGCCGACTGGCTGCGCGCGGTCTGCCACGACAACGCCGCCCGCCTTTTCGGGCTGTGACAGGCCGCTCGGCCCGCTGTCGGACCCATGAGTCAAGATTTCCCCATGGAGACGACAGCGGGCGGGCTGGTGACGGAGCGCGCCGAGGTGGCCACCCTGGACGATTACGGCGTGGCGAGCGCGCTGAGCGGGCTCGTCGACGGGTCGGGGCATTGGGTGAGACACGGCTCCCTGGCCGGTATCGAACGGACCGGGCGCTATCTGACCGGGACATGGGACCCGGCCGAGCCGGACGGCGAACCGGGGAAGGCCGGCGAGGGGTCCTGGGCACGGTTCATCGGGCGGATCGGCGCCGTGGCCCTGCGCGCCGCCGCGCCGTCCACCCGCGAGGAGCGCCGTCAGCGGTTGCTGGCGCTGCTGGAGTTCTGGGCGGAGGGGCCGTTCGCCGACCCGAAGGCGCGGTTGCGCACCGGTGTGGTGCGCAAGACGGTCGACCGGGAGGCGGTGCGGGACGAGCGGGGGGCCGTCGTCGCGGTCGGCTGGGCCGGACAGGGCGGCCGGAAGTTCGTGGATCTGCGGACGGGGGAGGCGGAGCCGCCGAGCCTGGGGACCATCGAAGAGGTGCGGGACGTGCCTCGCGGCTGGGGCGGCGCCGAGCAGCTGCGTCGGCTGGTGGGGCTGGTCAGGGAGCGCGGGCCGGTGCCGTGGGACCCCCAGGCCGTGGCCTTGCTGTGTGACGGCACGGGCCTGGGACGCGCGGCCGCGTCCCTCGTGCTGGCGGGAGGCCTCGACCGGGCGCACACCCCGTTCCTCGACGGGCATGAGCGGGAGGTTCTGCGGCTCAAGGTGGCCGAGGCCGAGGACGGCGCGTCCGAACTGGCCCGGCTGACCTCGCTGGAGCGCCTTGAGCTGCTGGCGGATGTGCTGCCCGAGGACCCCGCCGAGCTGTGGGAGCCGGGCGGGATGCGTGGGGTGGCGGAGCGGCTGGTCGAGGAGTGGCGGGAGCGGCGCGGCCGGCGGGCCGTGGTGCCGCAGCGTACGCTCGACGCGGTCGTCGAGCTGCAGCTGCTGCGCCTGTCGGCGGCCGAGTTCTGCGCGGCGTTCACCGACCCCACCGCCGAGCCCGGCCTCAGCGCCCCCGTCGACACCTGGATCAAGAACACCGACCACGGCCCGATGGTCACCGACGCCAACGCCCGGCGGGACATCGCGAGGTTCGAGGACCGCCTGCTCGCCGTCGTCCCCAACCTGTTCTGGGTCTACGCCGAGCTTCCCGCCGGTGACCCCGTCCGAGCGGGGGCGCCCGGCCTGGTGCGGGTGGTTCAGGAGCGGTTGGACCACCCGGGGGTGCTGCTGGACGCCGGCACGCTCAACCGCGAGGTGGGGGCCTCGGTCGCCGAGTTGCACGAGCGATTCGGGTACCAGCCCTATGCCGGGCCGGAACGGCTGGACGTCGCGTCCATCGACGACGGGCTCACCGTGGTCACGGACGGCGTGGTCGACCGCCGAGGGTACCTGTCCCGGACCCGCCTGTACTTCCGCCCGGCGTTCTACGGCGACAACGAGCGCTCCCGGGCGCTGCTGGGGGCCAGGGCCGACTCCCGCTACGACCGTGAGCTGGGGATCGTCGAGTGGCTGCGCGGCCCGGTCTGCGCGCGCATCGTCGAGCGGATCGAGAGCGCCGCGCTGCCCGCCGGCGCGTACGAGACGAATCCGGCGGCCTCCGCGCCCGATGTGGTGGCTCAGGTCGCGGGGAAGCTCGGCATCGACGAGGACGCGGCGGCGCTCTATCTGCAGCTGCTGGCCCTGCCCGCGCCGACCGACCGGAAGGTCCGCACCTGGAACGGGTGGAAGGCCGCCCGGCACCAGAAGGCCGTCGCCGTGCTGGTCGAGCGCGGCCTGGTCGACGAGGACAAGCGCCCCCGGGCCGGCCGTCAGGTCTTCCTGCCGGGCGAGTGGATCCACGCCAAGAAGCCCTACCAGCCCATGGAGGCGTGGAAGGCGGAGCTGCTCGGGGTGGACCGCTCCTACAACGGGCGCCTGGAGAACCCCCTTCCGCTGCCCGCGCGCACCCTGCCCGAGCTGTTCGCCCACGCCTGGGCGCTGGTCGAGGACGGAGCCGGTCCCTCCGCGTAGCCCCCGGCCACCGGCGTCACTTCACCTCCACCGCGCACACCAGCCGCCGCCGGTGGTCCACCGCCCGCTCCGGCCCGGTCAGCGTCAGCGGCACCGTGTGCCGTACGTCGGCGTCCGCGCTGGAGGCGGCCAGGCGCAGCTCCAGCGGCCCGGGTGCGACGATCCGGCCCCCGTCGGGGGCATACGGGTAGGAGGCCAGGTCGGCGTGGAAGGTGAAGTGGACCTCGGCGCTCTCGCCGGGGTCGAGCGGGACGCGGGCGTAGCCGATGAGCCGGGAGACCGGGCGGACGGTGCGGGCCACGGGCTGGTGCAGATAGAGCTGGACCACCTCGGTGCCGGGGCGTTCGCCGGTGTTGCGGACGGTCAGCCGCAGCGTGGTCTCGCCGTCGGTGGCCAGGGTGGTCGCGTCCGTCGCGTCTGTCACCGGGGGGCCCCAGTCGAAGGAGGTGTACGAGAGGCCGTGGCCGAAGGGGTGCAGCGGGGTCGGGTCGACGCTGCTGGCCTCGCCCCGCAGGCCCAGCGGCGGCTGAAGGTACGTCCAGGGCTGGCCGCCGGTCGTGTACGGGACGCTGACGGGCAGCCGGCCCGAGGGGTTGACCCGGCCGGAGAGGACCGCGGCGACGGCCGGGCCGCCCTCCTCGCCGGGGAAGAAGGCCTGTACGGCGGCGGCGAGCAGGCCCGACCAGCGGCCGAGCGCGTAGGGGCGGCCGGTGAGCAGGACCAGCACGACGGGTGTGCCGGTGGTCAGCAGGGTGTCGAGCAGGGCGCCCTGTTCGCCGGGGAGTTCCAGGTCGGGGGCGTCGCAGCCCTCGCCCGAGGTGCCCCGGCCGAAGAGGCCGGAGCGGTCGCCGAGCACGACGACGCACACATCCGCGTCGGCGGCGACGCGGGAGGCCCGCGCGAGGCGGCTCTCGGCGGCGACGGCGGCCGAGGTCGCGGTGGCGCCGGCCGGGGTCGTGGCCGGGCCGGGCGGGGCGCAGCCCTCGGCGTGGGTGATGCGCGCGCCAGGCAGTTCGGCGCGCAGCGCGGCGAGCACCGTCGGCACATCGATGCCCAGCGGCAGGTCCGGGTGCTCGACGCCGACGTGCCGGGGGAAGGTGTAGCAGCCGAGCATCGCCGCGGGGTCGTCGGCCAGCGGGCCGACGACCGCGATGCGGGTCTCGGGCGCGAGCGGCAGCGCCTCGCGGTCGTTGGCGAGCAGCACGACCGACTCCTCGGCCAGCTGCCGGGCCACCTCCCGCATCACCGGCGGGTCCAGGTCCACGACCTGGGGCAGCGCGGGCGGCGTGGCCGACCAGTCGGGGTCGAGCAGCCCCAGCTCGCACTTCTGCCGCAGCACCCGCAGCGCCGCCGCGTCCACCAGCGACTCGGGCACCTCCCCGGCCCGTACGGCGTCCCGCAGCGGCGCGGCGAAGCAGCGCACCGCGGGCAGCTCCACGTCCACGCCCGCCTCCAGCGCCAGCGCCGCGGCGCGCGCCGGGGTGTCGGCGACACGGTGGTTCAGCTCCAGGAAGGAGAGGCCGAAGTAGTCGGAGACGACGGTGCCGGAAAAGCCCCAGCGCTCGCGCAGCAGTTCCGTCAGCAGCCATCGGTTCGCGGCCGACGGGACGCCGTCGAGGTCGTTGTAGGCGTGCATGACCGAGCGCGCCCCGCCGTCCCGCAGGGCCATCTCGAACGGCGGCAGGATGACGTCCGCGAGTTCGCGCGGGCCGATGGAGACCGGCGCGTGGTTGCGGGCGCCGCGGGAGGCGGAGTAGCCCGCGAAGTGCTTGAGGGTGGCGATGATCCCGGCCGACTGGAGGCCGCGCACATACGCGGTGCCGATGGTCCCGACGAGATACGGGTCCTCGCTGATGGACTCCTCGGTACGGCCCCAGCGCGGGTCGCGCACCACGTCGAGGACGGGCGACAGCCCCTGGTGGATGCCGACCGCCCGCATGGAGGCGCCGATCAGCTCGGCGGCCCGGCCCACCAGCGCCGGGTCGAAGGTGGCGCCCCAGGCCAGCGGGGTGGGGAAGACGGTCGCGCCCCAGGCGAAGAACCCGGTCAGGCACTCCTCGTGGGCGACGGCCGGAATCCCGAAGCGGTTGCCCGCGGCGACCCGCGCCTGGGTGCGGGCGAGGGCGGCGGCGCCCTCGCCCGGATCGACGGGCGCGGTGCCGAAGGGGCGGGTCAGCTGGCCGAGTCCGTGGGGGAGCAGGGCGTCGAGGTCCACCTCCTCGTTGACCTCGTGCTGGAGCGGGGCGACGTCCTCGCCCTCGGTGGACTCGGAGCCAGGCCAGACGCCGGCCAGCTGGGCGAGCTTCTCCTCCAGGGTCATCCGGGAGAGCAGGTCCGCGGCGCGGTCTTCGGCGGGAAGGGAGGTGTCCTGCCAGGGGTGAGGCATGAAGCTCCTTGTCAGATCTGCTCAGGCTGGTCGGGTCTGCTCACTTGCCGCCCACGCCCATCAGGCCGTTGATCAGCTGGCGCCGGGCGAAGAGATAGACGACGAAGATCGGGACGATGGACAGCACGACCGCGGTGAGCAGCGCCGGGGTGTCCACCCGGAACTCGCCGACGTAGTCGTACAGGCCGAGCGTCAGCACCCGGTTGCTCCGGGACTGGGTGAGGATCAGCGGGAACATGAAGCCGTTCCAGGCGTGCAGCGCCGAGTACACCCCGACGGTGGAGATCCCCGCCCGCGACATCGGCACCACCAGCCGCAGCAGCACCCGGGTGGGCCCCGCGCCGTCCAGCGCCATCGACTCGTACAGCTCCTCGTCGATGTCGCGCATGGTGCCCGCCAGGATCAGCACGCTGACAGGGAGGGAGAAGGCGGCCGTCGGAAGGATCACCGCCAGCAGGGTGTCGTACAGCTGGAGCTTGGTGATCACCAGATAGATCGGGATGATCACCGCCTGGGACGGGATCGCGAGTCCGAGCAGGAAGATCTGGAAGACGCGCCGGGACATCCGGCCGCGGGCGCGCACCACCGCGTAGCCGACGGTCACCGACAGCACGATGACGATGGCGGCGCAGACGGCGGTGACGACCAGGGTGTTGCCCAGGTAGGTGAAGAAGTTGCTGCTGAGCACCCGGTCGTAGTTGGCGAGCGTGGGATGGGTGGGCAGCGCGAGCGGGCCGTCGTCGATGTAGCCGTCGCGGGTCCGGAAGGTGGTGGCCACCAGTACGTACAGCGGGGCGCCGACGATGACCAGCCACAGCAGGGAGGCGAGACCGGCCGGGTAGTTGGGGCGCCGGGCGCCGCTGCCCCTCAGGAGGCGGGACAGGCCCGTGCGGCGGGGCGCCGGCGGCGGCGCCTTGTCCGTCCTGCGGTCCGCCCCGGGGCGCTGGTGCAGCACGTCGGTCATATCCCCTCCCGGGTGCTGCGCATCGCGCTGAAGCCGGTCAGCCGCACCAGCAGCAGCGAGACGGTGGTGGCGACGACCACGAGGAGGGCCGCGACCGCGCTGGCGTAGCCGAGGTCGAAGGCCTGGAAGCCGTTCTTGTACATCAGGAACGGCACGATGCTGGTGTCCGTGCCCGGACCGCCCTTGGTGAGGATCAGGACGGTGTCGAAGAACGTCAGCGCGCCCACCACCATGATCACCGACGAGGTGACCACGGTGTTGCGCAGCTGCGGCAGCGTGATCGAGAAGAACTGGCGGACGGTGCCGGCGCCGTCGATCGCCGCCGCGTCGTAGAGCGAGCGCGGGATGGCCCGGGCGCCGCCCTGGTAGATCAGCGTGTGGAGGGGGATGAACTGCCAGGCGGTGACGAAGAGGATCGCCCCGAAGGCGCCCTGCTGGTTGCCGAGCAGATCGCCGTCCTCGAAGCCGAGGGCCGGCCCGATCTCCGCGATGAGGCCGAAGTTGGGGTCCAGCAGTTGCTTCCACACCAGGGCGAGGGCCACGGAGGACGCCAGCAGCGGCAGGAAGAAGATCGCCGACAGCACGGCGCGGTTGCGCTGCCGCCCGGCCGCCCACACCCCCAGCAGCAGCGCGATCGGGGTCTGGAAGAGCCAGGTCAGCACGGTCAGCAGCAGGCTGAGCCAGACCGCCTGGCGCATGTCCGGGTCGTGCCACAGCCGGGACCAGTTGTCGGTGCCGGTCCACTGGGGGGAGCCGATGCCGTCCCAGTCGGTGAAGGCCAGATAGCCGACCAGCAGCATGGGGGCGACGGCGAAGCACGCGAAGAACAGCACCCCGGGGAGCGCCCAGGCGGCGCTGGGGCGGCCCACGGCGTCGCGCCCCACGGCGTTGCGCCCCACAGCCTTACGCTCCGAGCCGCCGCGGGGCGCGCCCTTGTCGGGCGCGCCCTTGCGAACGGCGTCCCCGCTGACGGGGCCCGCCATTACTTGATGTCCTTCTTCATCGCCGCGACGAACTCGGCCGGGCTCAGCTGCCCGTTGAACAGCTTCTGGATGTTGGTGTGCAGCGCCGGGGTGTTCTTGGCCGACAGCGCCTGGTCCCAGGAGAGGGTGAAGCTGGGGGCCTCACGGACCATGTCGTACTGGAACTTCGCGTAGGTCGGGTTCTCGTGCTTGCTCAGCAGCGATGTGGCGTCGGAGGTGGTGGGCACATCGCCGTTGGCTATCAGGTCCTTGGAGTAGTCCTGCTTGGCGGCGAACTTCAGGAACTCGATCGCCGCGTCCTTCTTCTTCCCCTTGGCCTTGGAGTTGACGGACCAGTAGTTGGTCGGGTTGCCCACCACGTTCTTGGGGTCGCCCTTGCCGCCCGGGGCGGCCGGGAAGGTGGTCCAGCCGAGCCCCGACTTGGCGAAGTCCGGCTGGTTCGCCTTCTGGTTGGCGTACTCCCAGGAGCCCATCAGATGCATCGCGGCCTTGCCCTTGGCGAAGAGCGTGGAGGCCCCGTCGGCGGTGTAGTTGACCGACTTGTAGTTCTTGCCGAAGGCGCCCCGGTCGACCAGCTGCTTGATCGTCTCGGCGGTCTTCAACACGCTCGGGTCGCTCCACGCCGAGGCGTCCCCGTTCTGGATCCGCTTGAAGACATCGGCCCCGCCGTAGCGGTCCACCAGGTACTCCACCCACATCAGCTCGGTCCACGCGTCGGTGCCCGCGAGCGCGAAGGGGGTGACGCCCTTCTTCTTGAACGTGTCGACAAGGCCCAGCAGATCGTCCCAGGACGTGGGGGGCTGCGCCCCCGCGTCCTTGAACACCTTCTTGTTGTAGAAGAGGATCACCGGCTGCATACCGCGCATGGGGATGCCGTAGAACCTGCCGTTCACCGCCCCGGCCTTGAGGATGGAGGGGATGAACGCCTTCTTCAGCTCCGGGTCCTTCTCCAGGGTCGGGCCGAGGTCGACCAGCATGTCCTTCTTGGCGAAGTCGCTGATGCTGCCCCCGCCCCAGTTGAAGAAGACGTCCGGGGCGTTGGGGGTGCCCATGGAGGTGCGCAGCTTGTCCGAGTAGCCGTCGCCGGGCACCTCGGTGAGCTCGACCTTCACATCCGAGGTCTTGTTGAAGCGCTCGACGACCGCCCGCTGCACCTTGGTCGAGGCGTCTCCGTAGACCCAGACGCTGAGAGAGTCGTCCGAGCCGCCGGGGCCGGAACTGCCGCAGGCGGTGAGGGTGGTGGTGGCCAGGAGCGCCGCGGCAGCCAGGGTGGACGCGCGGAGGATCGCCCGTGACCTGGGGGTACGCATCGTCATCGTCGCATTGCCTTCCGGAAGTAGCCCGATAATTCTCGGAAGTGATTGCGTGGACGGTATGAGCACGCCGACGGCCTGTCAATAGATCGCACAAACAGGCTTGTCGAAACGTACGAACGGCCGGGCTCAGCCGGTGCTCGGCGCGGCCGTACTGGCGCGGACGACCAGCGCCGTCGCGAGTTCCACCCGGGGCGACTCGATCTCCTCGCCACGCGCCTGGCGCAGCACCGTACGGGCCGCCAGCTTGCCCATCTCCGCCAGCGGCTGGCGCACCGTGGTCAGCGGCGGAGCGGACCAGCGGACTTCCGGCAGGTCGTCGAAGCCCACCACGCTCACGTCCTCCGGCACCCGCAGGCCCCGGCGGCGCAGGGCCTCGATCGCGCCCAGGGCCATCTGGTCGCTGGAGGCGAACACGGCGGTGGGCGGGGTGGCCGCGTCCATCAGCTGATCGCAGCAGACGAAACCGGACTCGTGGTAGAAGTCGCCCTGCGCGACCAGCCCCTGGTCGTACCGAAGCCCCGCCGCCTCCAGGGCGGCGCGGTGGCCGTCCTGCCGGGCCCGGCTGCACAGCAGCCGCGGCGGGCCGGCGATGAAGCCGATCCGGCGGTGGCCCAGGCCCAGCAGATGCTCGGTCGCGGCCATTCCGCCCGCCCAGTTGGTCGCCCCGATGGTGGGCGCGTCCAGGGCGGGGGAGCCGGCCGGGTCGACCACCACGATCGGCACGTTCAGCCGCCGCAGCTCCTCGTGGAGCACCGGTTCGAGCACGGAGGTCACCAGGATCACCCCGTCCGAGGCGCGCGCCCGCAGGTTCTTCATCCACTGCCGCGCCGCGCCCGCCCGGCCGTGGATGGCGGAGACCACCGTGCCCACCCCGTCCTCGTGCGCGACCTCCTCCACACCGCGGATGATCTCCACCGCCCAGGGGCTGTCCAGGTCGTTGAAGACCAGGTCCACCAGGGCGGCCCGGTCGCCCGGGGCGGTCTGGCGGCGGCGGTAGCCGTGGAGCCGCAGCAGATTCTCCACCCGGGCCCGGGTCTCGGGCGAGACGTCAGAACGTCCGTTGACCACCCGCGAGACCGTGGGCACCGACACCCCGGCCTCCTGTGCGATGGCCGTGATCGTCACCTTGGGCCGGGCGCCACCCTCGGGGCCCGCGCTCTCCGTAGCCATTTCCGCCTCCTCCGTTGACGAGAGTCACTCCCGCCTCTAGCTTTCCGGGCGCACCCTCGGAACCTTGCAGAAGTCTTCCGGAAAACCGGATCAGACGTGAAGAGAAGAGAGGGACGTCCTATGAAGCTCCTGAGCTTACGCAGCGGCGCACTGGTGGCCTCGGCCGCCGTGGCGACCCTGGCCTTCGGCCTCGCCGCCCCTGGTCAGGCCGCGGATCACCGGGCCGGAAAGGCGACCGCCGCGACCGGTGGCGACACCCGCGTGAAGGCCAACCCCACCCTGCGCGAGGTCGCCGCCCGCACCGGCCGCTTCGTCGGTACGGCGATCAGCGACGGCCGGCTCGGCGACGCCGCTTACGCCAACATCGCCAAGAGCGAGTTCTCCAGCGTCACCGCCGAGAACGCCATGAAGTGGGGCTCGGTCGAGCCCAACCGGGGCCAGTTCAACTGGGCCGCCGCCGACCGGCTGGTCTCCTTCGCCCAGAGCAACAACCAGAAGGTCTACGGCCACACCCTCGTCTGGCACAGCCAGATGCCGAACTGGCTGGCCAACGGCTCGTTCTCCAACTCCGAGCTGCGCACCATCATGACGAACCACGTCACCACCCAGGTCAGCCGCTACAAGGGCAAGGTCCAGCGCTGGGACGTGGTCAACGAGGCGTTCAACGAGGACGGCACGCTGCGCCAGTCCAAGTTCCAGCAGCAGCTCGGCGAGTCGTACATCGCCGACGCCTTCCGCGCCGCGCGCGCCGCCGACCCCGGCGCCAAGCTCTTCATCAACGACTACAACACCGAGGGCACGGGCGCCAAGAGCAACGGCCTGTACAACCTGGTCCAGCGGCTCAAGAGCCAGGGCGTGCCCATCGACGGCGTCGGCTTCCAGAGCCACCTCATCGTGAACCAGGTGCCCTCCACCATGAAGGCCAACCTGCAGCGCTTCGCCGACCTCGGCCTGGAGATCGTCGTCTCCGAACTCGACATCCGCATGGCCACCCCGGCCGACTCCACCAAGCTCCAGCAGCAGGCGGCCAACTACAAGACCGTGGCCCAGACCTGCCTGGCCGTCTCCCGCTGCGCGGGCATCACCGTCTGGGGCTTCGGCGACCGGGACTCCTGGGTCCCCGGCACCTTCCCCGGTCAGGGCGCGGCCAACCTGTACGACAACAACTACCAGCCCAAGCCCGCCTACACCGCGTTCCGCGACGGCCTGGCCGGATCCTAGGGGGCGGCACCAGATGAGACCTCACCCGCACGGTACGGGCGCCCGGGGCCTGCGCAGAGCCGCCCTCGGCCTCGCCGCCGCCGGGGCGCTCCTGCTGGGCCTGGCCACCCCCAGCAGCGCGGCCGACCCGGTGCTGCGCGACCTGGCCCAGGCCAAGGGCAAGTACTACGGCACCGCCGTGACCGCGTCCAAGTTGAACGGCACCTACGCCGCCATCGCCGGCGGCCAGTTCGACTCCATCACCCCCGGCAACGAGATGAAGTGGGAGTCCGTCGAACCCGCCCGCGGCTCGTACAACTGGTCCGGCGCGGACGCCGTGGTCAACTTCGCCCAGGCACACACCATGCAGGTGCGCGGCCACACCCTGGTCTGGCACAGTCAGCTGCCGGGCTGGCTGACCTCCGGCACCTGGACCGCCGACCAGCTGCGCACCCTCATGACCGACCACATCGCCACCGAGGTCGGCCGCTACAAGGGCAAGATCTCGCACTGGGACGTGGTCAACGAGCCGTTCAACGAGGACGGCACCTTCCGGCAGTCGATGTGGTACACGAAGCTCGGCCAGAGCTACATCGCCGACGCGCTGCGCGCCGCCCGCGCCGCCGACCCGGACGCCAAGCTGTACCTCAACGACTACAACACCGACGGCACGGGCGCGAAGAGCGACGCCATGTACAACCTGGTGAAATCGCTCACGTCACAGGGCGTCCCGATCGACGGCGTCGGCTTCCAGGGCCATCTCATCCTCGGCCAGGTGCCGTCCACCATGCAGGCCAACCTGCAGCGCTTCGCCGACCTCGGCGTGGACGTCGCCGTCACCGAGCTGGACATCCGGATGCAGCTGCCGGTCACCGACGCCAAGCTCGCGCAGCAGAAGGCCGACTACAAGGCCGTCACCAGCGCGTGTGCCGCCGTCACCCGCTGCAAGGGGGTGACGGTCTGGGGGTTCACCGACTCCGACTCCTGGATTCCCGACGTCTTCGACGGCCAGGGCGCCGCCACCCCGTACGACGAGAACTACCGGCCCAAACCGGCGTACTACGGCATCGCCGAAGCCCTCGGCTGGAGCGGCGACGGCGGGCAGGACCCGACGCCCACCACCGGCTGCGCGGTGACCTACTCCGTCACCAACCAGTGGAACACCGGCTTCACCGCCAACGTCACCGTCAAGAACACCGGGTCCGGCGCCGTCAACGGCTGGAGGGTGGCCTGGACCTACCCCTCCGGCCAGCAGGTGACCTCCGCCTGGAACGCCACCGTGACCCAGACCGGCTCCCAGGTCACGGCGGCCGACGCGGGCTACAACGCCACCATCGGCGCCGGCGGCTCGGTGTCGTTCGGCTTCAACGGCAACTGGTCCGGCTCCAACACCGCACCCGGCGCCTTCACCCTCAACGGCGCGGCCTGCACCACGGGCTGAGCGCTCCCGACCGCCTGGACGGCGGTGACCCGCCCCGCCGTCCAGGCTCCGCGCCCCATCCGGTGCCCCTTGGCGCCTGCGGCGCCACGCGGCGGAGCTGTATATCAGCACAGCTTCCCTCTAGGCTCGCGTCATGCCTGCATCGGACAGCGTGACACTTCGGACGCTCGATGGCCTACACCTGGCTGGCACACTCGTGCGCCCCGACACACCGGCCTCCCGTGCTGTCGTGCTTGTGCACGGCGGTGGCGTTACTCGGGAAGAGGGCGGGTTCTTCACGCGCCTGGCCGCTGGAATGGCCGAGAGTGGTACGGCGTCTCTCCGATTCGACATGCGCGGTCACGGCGAAAGTGAGGGTCGACAGGAAGAGCTGACCCTGGCCATGATCCTTAATGATATTCGAGTAGCCATCTCCTACCTCCGCGAAGCCACCAGAGCCCGGGAAATCGCGTTGTTGGGCGCCAGCTTTGGCGGCGGTGTCTGCGCATACTATGCCGCTAAGCGTTCGGTGGATCTTTCGCGACTGGTACTGTTCAACCCTCAGCTGGATTACAAATGGCGCACTATCGACACGCGAGACTATTGGGTCAATGATTCAATCAGTGAAGAGGCGGCACAACAACTCGCCGAACAAGGATTCATTCAATTCACGCCGACCCTGAGGCATGGGCGGCCTCTGTTCAACGAGGTGTTCTGGTTTCATCCGCGTGAGGTCCTTGGTGAGGTGCGGGCTCCGACCCTGATCGTCCACGGAACCGAAGACACGTTCGTGCCTATCGGATTGTCACGGGCTGCTGTGCAGAAGTTCAGGACCTCTTGTGAAATCATCGAGCTTGAAGGGGCGCAGCACGGTTTCGCTGTGCACGATGACCCACAGTATCTGAATCCTCAGAGCCAGGAGTGGCAGAAGTTTGTCATCCGTACCGTGAGTGAATGGCTGACCGCCGACTCCTCGCAGGGTTAGGCGGCGCGGAACGCTTCGCGGAACTCCCGCACCGCAGGCCGACTGTGCCAACGACTCAACGTCTGGAGCACTTCGCCCAGTACCCTCATGGTGCGTTCCGATTGCACAGCTTGGGCCACTTCAGCGGAAGCGGCACCAACCCTGGCCGCCTCGTCCGGTTCACCACTCAGCGCCAATGCCGCTGCTCTCCGGGCATTAAAGAATCCTGTGTCGCGGTGCGAGAGCGTGCCAGCCGAAATGATTTCGGCGAACAGATCGGCGGCGATACCTGGCTTGCCAGCCTCTGTATAACTCACAGCATTCCGGAGTAGCAACGTATGCTCGTTGAAGTATGCGCCAAGGCAGTTTGGTTCGCCGTCAGCGGCGCGTGTAAGCAGTTCACGGGCAGTATCGAGTTTCTGCTCAATCAGCGCGATCGGTTCTCCGAGCATGGCGCACCCAAGCGCTTCCTGCTGTAGCAGCTCTGCTTGCACGCGGGTAGGGAGGTGCCACCGCTGATGTTGGCCCGCCTGCGCCAGCGTCAGCACTCGCACTGCGTCCCGGTCGTCGTACGCCATTTGGGATTTCTTCAGCAGCATATAGCCTTGCATGGCTGGGTCATCAGCTTCTTGAGCCCATTCCATAGCCCGGTCGTACCAGAAAACAGCAACGTCCGGTTGGCGGGCATCTCGATACAGCCATCCAGCAAATTCCGCGCCATCTGCGCCAACCGACAGCAACTCTCGCCGAACGGCAGGCTTCACATCCCGGGCTTGCTGCTCAATGACATTCAGCAACCCCAGGACCACCGGCAGGGTTTTCTGTGCACCAAGCCTGCCGTCGTGACATTTCGCTGTTTCGAGTTGGCTGCGGAGATATTCAACCATCGTTCCATCAAAATGGCGGTGGGCATCACCCAAAGCAGCGGTCACACGCTGGAGGTCTTCAAGACTTGTCCCCCTCAGAGCGGTAACGGAAAATCCACCCTTGAGGAGTGTGCGTCGGTTGAGCGGGCTCATACTTTCGTGCTCCGTAGACGGGGCGGTGTCCCCTTCTGGGCTACCAGAAAGCACCAATTTCTCAAGGAGGCTGCCGAGTCCACGAGATTCCAATGATTTTCTATCTACCGGAACCAGGACCAGACGGCCATCGACGACAATGGGCAGTAGTGCGCTATCGGGCGTGTCAGGAATAGACGACCGCACATCGGCCGATGTGTCGCGTGGCGCTTTGGCCTCGGGGTTGGTCGCAGTTCCAACACTACGGCGAGCGCTGCTGGTTCCGTCAATACCTTCCGGGTAACCTTCCCACGGGCGAGGGGGCAAGCCCAGCATTTCGCCAGGGATGCCGAAGCCATCCGCAACTCGTTCGATTACCCGTTGTCCGCGAATGCCTCTGACGCCTCGGATGATGTCACTAACCCGAGCGCTGGTCATCTTTCCGACCGCCGACGCAATTACCGCGTGGCTGGAGCCCGTTCGTCTGTTGACGAGGCGAAAAATCTCCCGGAAGTTTCGGGTTGCGCATGCCCGTTGCATGGCCTCGCTCTGTAAGAGCGCGTCCGGGATCGTCAGCGGGTAGCCGCTTCGCCAGGTCTCGCGTTCGTCCATGAGCCACCTCGCAGGGACGGCATTGATCGCTCCCAGAGTATCCCCGACCCCGGAGCGGGGTTCCCCAAACAGGGCGGAAACGGGGTTCCCCAAATGGGCTTGCGGGGTTCCCCGTTTGCTGTTCCCCCAGGGTTCCCGTGGACCGGAAGCTCATGGGGTGGAGCGCATCCACGCCACGCAAAGGACCCCCGCGACCGTCCGACCGGCCCGGGGGCATGGTCACCAACCCCATGGAGGTTGACGACGTGAGCAAACATATCCGAGCGATCCTCGAATGGCTGCTGCAGCTGCTGTTGCCCGCTCCCGGGCGCCATCGAGCAGCCGACACCGCAACGTCCGCCCCGCCCCGCGCCGTCGTGCCCGTACCCGCCCTGACCTGCGTAGCTGCTTCTGGCTGCTCCGCAGACCCGCCGACACGCCGCCTACCTCGTAGCCCGGTCGGTGAGCGCTTCCCGATCGCATGGGACACCGACCCCGTGGGGGCGTACCTCATCCAGTACGAGCGGCAGCGAGCGCTGGCAGCGGCGCGGTGAGCGCGGACAAGCCCTTGCCCAAGCCGCAGGAGACGCAGCAGAGCTCGTCCAACCGCCCGACCCCGGCGGAGTTGGACGCGCGGGCGGAGGCGCTGAAGAAGGAGATCGACAAGCATCTGGGACGGGGGACGGGGCGATGAAGTCGTTCATGGTGCGTCGGTGCCCCCGGCTGACGGCGTGGTGGTACATGTCGGGCCGCATCTCCTGGCCTCTGCGCCTCGTCAGCGCCAGGGCTCGGCGGCGGCACGAGGAGTCGGCCGAGCCGGGCGCTGCCATCCGTACTGCCCTCCGCCGGATTCAGACAGAATGGGAGAGCGGGGCGTGATCAACGCAACCCGGGCCTGCGCAAAGTGCCAGCTGTACAAGGCGCTTCGGGAGAAGGCGAAGCAGGAGGGCGACTACGACCGGGCCGGCGACTACGAGGCACTGCGCCGTCGTCATCCGTCTCACACCCAGCCGGACCGAACGGCGCGGTGGGGGTTGCCCGCATGAGTCAGCCGACGCCGTACAGGGGCCCCAAAGTAGGCCAGGAAGCCTACGACGCTGCCACAGGGCGCGTGGGCGTTCTCCAGGCCGTCTGTCACGTTGACGATCTCGCCTTCGACCACAGGATGCCAGGGCCACTCGTTGCGTTCCTGCGTCCGGCTGAGGGCGGGCGGGAGTGGCTGACCGACGCTGGGAACGTCAGGTTCCCCAAGGAAGCGAGATCGCATCTCGCTGTTGGTGACGAGTCGCCATGGTCGTGACTGCGAGGCAGTAGCCCCATAGCCGAACCAGACCCCCGCCCGGTCGTCCCCGTGGCTGTTGATGGCCGGTCGGGTCAGCAGGCGCACGGCGGCGCTGGGAAGTTCCCTGCGCCGGCAGAGCACAAGGAGGAGAGGGGGGAGGAGTTCATGCCCCCGCCGAAGCGCGCTCGTCGCTTCGAGAGGTTGTTCACGACCGAGGTGCGGCGCCGGGTTCAGTCACCGGCTGAGACACACGAGTACAAGAAGACCTCGGGTTCGTCGGACGGTGCCAAGACGTACGACACCACCGCCACCTGAATCTGTCGGTCTCAACGCCCGAGGGGTGCGGTCTCACCGACCCCTCGGGCCCGCCGGAAGGGAAAGCACACTTGATCAAGGTACGCCTCACCCCGTACGCAAGCATGACATGGACGTGGGACGGCAGCAGCTACGTCACGGCCGACCGGACGAGCGAGATCACGCCATACGCCCACCCGATGTTGGAACAGGCCGCAGTCACGGACGGGAACCGCACTCTCCTTGTCGTACGTGAGCGCGTCGCAGGCCGGGAGATCACCGATCCGAACCCCCGCAACCTCCCCCCGGGAAACTTCGACAAGGCCCGCACGCTGGCCGAACAGTGGCCTACGGACTACGTGCTCGTGGAGACCGCCCCCGGCGACCCCTGCCGCGTCACCGCAGGCCCCGGAGGCATCGCACCGCTCTACGTCGCACACGACCGTACGAGCCTGCACGGGTCGTGGGACATGGCCGACCTCGCCGAACACGCCGTCGGGCTGAGCCCTCGCGAAGTCGCGCGGCTGCTGATCTACCGACCCCGGTACAGCACCGAAACCGTCTTCCGAGGCATTCACCGAGTGACCGAGCGCACGACGGCGGTCTTCGGCGGCCACCTGTACCTGCACTACCCCGAACCCGCCCTGCACAGTGGCCCGCGTGAACTGAAGCCCGATGCCGATGTGCTCGGCGCCTTCGTCAACGCCATGGACGACGCCCTTGACCTCCGGCCGTTCGACTCTGTGCAGACTGTGCTTCACCTGACGGGCGGATTCGACTCCGGCACTGTGGGCACCCGTCTCGCGGAGCGCTACCCGAACCGGTTCCCCACGGCCGCCCTCCTCGTCGGTTTGCCGCCGACCGCCCCCAGGAGACAATGTGTTCGCCATGCGCCCGGCCACCACCGGTGACATCCCTGCCGTCGAGAACATGATCCTCGCCCGCTCTGCGTGGCTGGAGGAGCGAGGGCATCCGAGCTGGCGGGAGAACGCTGCCGAACTCGCACGGCAGGCAGAGAACTCCGAAGGCGATGTGTGGGTCCTCGCCGAGGACGGCGGACAGATCATCGGGTGCACCACCGTGCAGGAACAGACACCACCCTGGGGCTGGACGCAAGACGAGCTGAACGAGCCGGCCCACTACCTCTACTCGACAGTCACCGACCCCGCGCACCGTGAGAAGAAGCCGGGAACCGTCATGGGGCTGTGGGCGGTGGACCGGGCCGCCCGGGAAGGGAAAGCATGGGTCCGCCGTGGCTGCAACTTCCCCGGACTGGTGAGGTACAACGAGACTCAGGGCTTCAGCCTGGTGCACGAAGTGCGGCGCACGAACAACCGGGTCTACCTGATGGGCCGACGCGCCGAGCGCATCGCTGACCTCAAGGAGAGGTTCCAGTCTCTGTAGCCACACCCCGAAGGCTCCACTCAATGCCTCCGGCAGGCTTGTAAGGGGCGGGTCAGGGGAGAGCTTCCCTCGGCCACCGCCCGCCACCCGAAAAGATTCTCCTTGGGGTGTAAGAAATCGCGGCTCCCGACCACTGCCTGGTGAGAGAGCCGAGATGAGGAGACGGTGCGTGACCGACGCCCAACGCTTCCGTGACCTGTACGAGGAGTGCCATCCCCGTGTGCTCGCCTACGCCTCGAGCCTGGTGGGCCGGCAGGTCGGTGAGGACATCACCAGCGAGACCTTCACGGTCGCCTGGCGGCGGATGCGGGACATCCCCACGCCACCGCTGCCGTGGCTGCTCGGCGTGGCCCGCAATCTGACCCGCGAGCTGCGCCGCCGCGACGGCAGGCAGTACGCCCTGGCCGTGGAGGAGGCCCAGCGCATCATCACCTCCGGCGCCCACGTCGGGGATGTGGCCGCGGATGTGACCGAGCGCGAGGCGGCGCTGCAGGCGCTGGCCACGCTGTCCGACGCGGACCGCGAAGTGCTGACGCTGGTCGCCTGGCACGGGCTCGGCCCGAGACAGGCGGCACGCGTCCTCGGCTGCTCCACCGCTACGTTCTCGGTGCGGCTGCACCGGGCCAGGCGGCGGCTGGAGCGGGCCGTCAACGGGGCCGCGGCCGGGGCCGTGGCCGGACCCTCTCGCGGTTCTCGCCCGAAAGTCACAGTGAAGGAGCACTGACATGGCACGCAAGCGGCCCGATGTCATGAAGACGCTGGCGGACGCCCGGCCCCCGGAGCTCGACCCGGAGCGCCTGGCCGGTTCCGCACGCGCCCGGCACGACCTGATCACCATCCTGAGCAGCGCCCCCGAGGCGCCGGGGGCGTCCCGGTCCGCCCGGCCCGTACGGCCGTTCACCTGGCGGTGGGCGCTGCCCGTCGCCGCCACGGCGGCCGTGGCCGGGGTGCTTGTCGCCACTTTGCCCCAGGGCGGCTCGGACTCCGACGGCTCCCGGGCGACGGCCGGGCCCACCACCGACGGCCCCCGGCACACCCCCGAGAACGGCCGCCTCGCACTGCGACTCGTGGCCAACCGGCTGGAGAGCAAGGCCGACGAAGGCACGTACTGGCAGATGACCACCCGGTCGGGCTGGATCGGCGTCGTCGCCGAGTCCGGGTCGACCTTCGCGGTCGTCTCCTCCGAGACACAGCAGTGGTCCTTCGGGGTGCGGCCCGGGACGCGGAGCCTGTGGATCTCGGGGATCGACGAGGCCATCGAGCCACGTACCGAGCGCGACACGGCGCGCTGGCGGGCCGCCGGATCGCCGAAGGACCTGACGCTCGCCGACACCGGGTCCCGGTCGGGCGGCAAGCTCGGTCTGCGGATGGAGCTCGGGGCCGAGAAACGGCCGACGGTGACCCGGATCAACCTGGGCGACAGGATCGCCGCCCTGGGCGCGCGCAATGTGACGTACGCGGATCTGCGGAAACTCCCCGGTGACAGCGCGAAGTTGAAGGAGGTGCTGGAGGGGCTGTACGAGGAGGACCCGGGGAGCGAGATCTCCGGCCGCACCGAGTGGATGTGGCGGCAGGCGGCCAACCTGATCAATCTCCCGGTCAGGTCCGAGGTCCGGGCCGCCGCGTACCGCGTCATCGCGGATCTGCCGGGCATCCGGTCGCTCGGCGAGGTGACCGACCCGCTGGGCCGCAAGGGGGTCGGCTTCGCCCTGCCCGCGACCGACCGGCCCGACTATGGGACCGCGCGGTCGGAGCTGATCGTGGACCCGGCGACCGGGGCCCTGCTGTCCGACCAGGAGGTGCTGACCAAGCCGAACGCCAAGGCCGCCGAGGCGGGGCTCACGGCGGGCACGGTGGTGAACCACACGGCCACGGTGACGTCGCGGTGGACGGACCGGCAGCTGAAGACCCCCAAGTGACCGGGCAAGGTCAGCTGTAAGAACCGTCGGCCGGTGGCCATTTCCTTCTGAGAACCCGAACCGAAGCAGAAGGAGCACCATGGCCAGGAACGCAGGGCTGCGCATAGCGGTAGCGGTGTGCGCGATCGCACTCGGCTCGCTCGGGGCGCAGGCGAACGCCGCGACCGGCACTGCGACCACCACCGCGTCCGATCGGGCGGCCCGCGCCGCCACCCCCTGGCAACTGGCAACGCCGCTGAGCGAGACCGTCTCGACGGAGCTGTGGGACGTCGCCTCGACCGGCGCCAAGGACGCCTGGGCGGTGGGCCGGAAGACGGACGGGGCCGACGGGGCCACCCCCGCGATCAGGCACTGGAACGGCACCACGTGGACCGACGTGGCCGCCGCCCCCACGGGGGGCAAGGCCGCACAGCTGGAGAAGGTCGCCGCCTCGGCGCCCGACGACGCCTGGGCGGCCGGCTCGCTGGTCGACAACATCTCCACGCCGCTCGTGCTGCAGCACTGGGACGGCAGGAAGTGGACGCGGGCCGACCACGCGGCCCCCGCGGAGGGGGCGGTGAGCTTCGTCGGCGACATCGCCACGTTCGGCAAGAACGCGGCCTGGCTGACCAGCTTCGACTGGGACCCGGCGGGCAACACCTCCGTATACCGCCTGGAGCGCTGGACCGGCTCCGCGTGGCAGAAGGTGTCCCTGCCCGCCGCCCCCGGCGGTGGCCAGGTGCAGCCCTGGGACATCACCGGCACCGGCCCGGACGACGTCTGGGTGACCGCCGACGCCGTGACCGGCGAGGTGGCCGTACCGCTGCTGTACCACTGGAACGGCAGCCGCTGGACGGTCCGCGAGGTGCCGGTCCCCAGCGAGCACCCGACCGGCTGGGTGGCGGGCCACGCCGTGGCCACCGGCCGTAACTCGGTCTATGTCGTCGGGAAGACCAACGACCCGCAGGTGCCCGCCGCCACCATGGCCGCCCGCTGGACCGGCAGCCGCTGGCAGTCGCTGCCCGCGCTCCCGGTCGACGAGGCGAACGCCGCGGGCGCGGACGGCGCCGGGCGGCTGTGGATCGCCGGCTGGGCCCCGGGCAACCCCCACTCCGTGATGGCCCGCTGGACCGGCACGAAGTGGTCGGCCGAGGAACTGCCCGCCGACGTCACCGAGCACAGCGAGATGTCCACGGTGCTCGGCATCACGGGCGTCCCCGGGACGAAGGGCGTGCTCGCCGCGGGGACGGCCGGCTGCGCGAGCGACCCCGTCCAGTGCGGGATCGTCGTCTCACGCGACCTGGGCTGACACCCCGTCATTCGTACGGGCCGCATACGCCTGGACGGCGACCCCCTCGTCGTCCAGGCACCGCCCCGTCTCCAGGTCGAAGCGCTGCTTCAGCAGCGGCGAGGCCACGAAGTGCCGGTCCCCCAGGGAACCCAGCAGGCCCCGCGAGAGCACATACGCGCCAGTGAACGGATCGCGGTTGTCGATCGCGTACGCCTGCCCCGCCCGGTCCAGGAACACCGCCACCTGCGTCCCGTCCGGCAGCAGCGCGGCCACCCCGCGCCCCGGGATCAGATCGGCGAGCTCGCAGACCGCGAACCACCGCTGGTCGATCAGGAGTTCCACGCGGACGGCGGTCCGCTCCAGTGCCATGGTCATCGGCTTGCGATCCCTTCGAGAGTACGGTCGGGGGTACGGACGGGGATGCTGGGGCCTGACAGGATCGTCAGGTCCGGCTTGACCTGGTCGCGCTCGGGAACGAACTTCACCGTCGGGTCCGGCGCGCCCGGCGCGTTCACGAAGGACACGAAGCGCCGCAGCCGCTCCGGGTCCTCCAGGGTCTCGGCCCACTCGTCGCGGTAGCCCGCCACATGGTCGGCCATCAGCGCCTCCAGCTCGGCGCACAGTCCCAGCGAGTCGTCGACCACCACATCCCGTACGTGGTCGAGGCCCCCCTCGATCCGCTCCAGCCAGGCGGAGGTGCGCTCCAGCCGGTCAGCGGTGCGGATGTAGAACATCAGGAACCGGTCGATCAGCCGGATCAGCTGCTCGTCGTCGAGGTCCTGGGCGAGCAGATCCGCGTGGCGCGGTTCCGCGCCGCCGTTGCCCCCGACGTACAGGTTCCAGCCGTTCGAGGTGGCGATCACCCCGAAGTCCTTGCCGCGCGCCTCCGCGCATTCGCGCGCACACCCGGAGACGGCCGACTTCAGCTTGTGCGGGGAGCGCAGCCCCCGGTAGCGCAGCTCCAGGTCGATGGCCATCCGCACCGAGTCCTGCACCCCGTAGCGGCACCAGGTCTGGCCCACGCACGACTTCACGGTGCGCAGCGCCTTGCCGTACGCGTGCCCCGACTCGAAACCGGCCTCCACCAGCCGCGCCCAGATCAGCGGCAGCTCGTCGACGCGGGCGCCGAACAGATCGATCCGCTGCCCGCCGGTGATCTTCGTGTAGAGCCCGAAGTCGCGCGCCACCTCGCCGATGACGATCAGCTTCTCGGGGGTGATCTCCCCGCCGGGGATGCGCGGCACGATCGAATACGAGCCGTTGCGCTGCAGATTCGCCAGGAAGTGGTCGTTGGTGTCCTGCAGCGCCGCCTGCTCGCCGTCCAGCACATAGCCGCTGGCGCCCACCGTCGGCGCGAGCGAGGCGATGATCGACGCCACGGTCGGCTTGCAGATCTCACAGCCGTTGCCGCTGCGCGCCTCCTCGCGGCCGTGGCCCTCGAGCAGCGTGGCGTAGGAGGTGATGCGCAGCGTCCGGACGATCTCGTACAGCTCGGCCCGGGTGTAGGCGAAGCAGCCGCACAGCCCCTTGTCGACGCTGACGCCGCTCGCCTCGAGCTCGTCGTTGACCAGCGTGGTCAGCGCCTTGAGACAGCTGCCGCAGCCTGTGCCCGCCTTGGTGCACTTCTTCACCTCGGGGACCGTGGTGCACTGGTGGTCGGTCACCGCCGAACGGATGCTGCCCTTGGTGACGTTGTGGCAGTTGCAGATCACCGCCTCGTCCGGCAGCGCGGACGGGCCGATCGCGGCCGGCGCCCCAAGACCCGCCGGCAGCACCAGCTGCTCGGGCGCGACCGGCGGCACCGAGCCGGTCAGCGGCCGCAGCATGCCGTACGCCTCGGCGTCGCCGACCAGCACCCCGCCCAGCAGCGCCCCGTCCGAGCCGATCACCAGCTTCTTGTAGACGCCCGCGCGGGAGTCGGAGTACACCACGTCCAGGCAGCCCTCGGCCGTGCCGTGCGCATCGCCGAACGAGGCCACGTCCACGCCCAGCAGCTTGAGCTTGGTGGACATGTCGGCGCCCGTGAAGCCGCCCCCGCCGCTCGCCTCGGCGATCTCGTCCGCGGCCACCAGCGCCATCTCGTATCCCGGAGCCACCAGCCCGTACACCCGGCCGTCCGAGGCCAGCGCGCACTCGCCGATCGCGAACACCGCCGGGTCGCTCGTACGGCACCGCTCGTCCACCGCGATCCCGCCGCGCTCCCCGACCGTCAGCCCGCAGTCGCGCGCCAGCTGGTCGCGGGGGCGCACCCCCGCCGAGAAGATGACCAGATCGGTGTCGATGGACGACCCGTCCGACAGGGCCATCGCGGTGACCGCGCCGTCCGGGTTCGTGGTGATCTCCTTGCCGCCCACGCCCGTGTGCACGATCAGGCCCATGTCCTCCACGGTGCGCCGCAGCGCGGCGCCGCCGCCCTCGTCCACCTGGATCGCCATCAGCCGCGGGTTGAACTCCACGATGTGCGTGGTCAGCCCGAGCCCCTTGAGCGCGCCCGCCGCCTCCAGACCCAGCAGCCCGCCGCCGACCACGGTGCCCGACGAGCAGTTCTTGGCGTACTCCTCGATCTCCAGCAGGTCCTCGATGGTGCGGTAGACGAAGCAGCCCCGGCTGTCCTTGCCCGGCACCGGCGGCACGAACGGATACGAGCCGGTGGCCAGCACCAGCGTGTCGTACGCGACGGTCAGCCCCGAGCGAGCGGTGACCGTGCGCGCGGCGCGGTCGATGTGCTCGGCCGGGTCGCCCAGGTGCAGCTCGATGCCGTGCCGGGCCATGAAGCCGTCCTCCACGAGGGACAGGTCCTCAGCGGTCCGGCCGGAGAAGTACGAGGTCAGCTGGACCCGGTCATACGCCGGACGCGGCTCCTCGCACAACACGATGACCCGCGCGCGCTCGGTCACGCCCCGCTCGACGAGGCCTTCCAGGAAGCGCTGGCCGACCATGCCGTGCCCGACGAGCACGATGGTGGGGGCGGTGGCGGTGGGGGCGGGGTTGGGTGCGCTCATCGTCAGGAGCCTCCATCGTTGGTCAGCAGGTGGAGCAAGGGGGCGGAGGGGAGCGGCTCGTCACCCTCCCACGTGCGGGCGAGCGCGCCGACGCTGCCGAGATCGCCGAGCAGAATCCCCCCGACGAGACGGTCCCCACGGACCACGACCTTGCGGTACGCGTTCCGTGTGGCGTCGGCCAGATGCACGACGTCGTCGCCGGGGGCGGGGGTCGTCTCGCCGAACGCGGCGAGGTCGAGGGGGTTGGCCGCGGAGGCGGCGTTGAGCGTGAGCCGGGTGAGGGCGCGGCTTCCCGTGTAGCGGGGGCCGGTCTCGTCGCCGTCCGCGGCCCGGTGGCCGGGTTGTGCCCACCCGTTCCCGCCCGCGGCACGATCGCCCACAACATGTGCCAGGACGTCCGCCTGGTCCTGGGCCGGGCCCGCCAGGCCGTAGAGAACGCCGTTGTGCTCCGCGCAGTCGCCGATCGCGAAGATCCGCGGGTCGCTCGTGCGCAGCTGGTCGTCCACGACGACACCGCGCGCCACGTCGAGCCCCGCCGCGCGGGCCAGGCCCACGCGGGGCCGGACGCCGCAGGCGAGGACGACGAGGTCGGACTCGAGGGCGTACCCGTCCGCCAGCTCCACCGCGGTCACGGCGCGCCCGCCGCCGGACGCGGACACGGACCGCGTGCGCAGGCCCCGCACCCGGCACTCCGTGTGGACCTCCACGCCCAGCGCCTCCACATGGCGCCGCAGCATCTGCGCGGCCCCGGTGTCCAGCTGCCGTTCCATGAGGTGTTCGCCCTGGTGGGCGAGGACGACCTGGGCGCCGCGCTGCGCCAGGGCCCGCGCCGCGGAGACGCCGAGGAGGCCGCCGCCGATGACGGTGGCGCGGACGCCGGGGCGGAGGGCCGCGCCGAGGGCCAGGCAGTCGTCCATGGTCCGGAAGGCGTGGACGCCGTCCGGCAGGTCGTGGCCGTGGGGCTCGAAGAGCCCGCGCAGCGGGGGCAGCACCGGGTTGGAGCCGGTGGCCAGCACCAGCGCGTCGTACGGGACGCGGCGCCCGTCGTCGCACACCACTTCCCCCGGGTCCCGGTCGAGCCTGACCGCGCGCACGCCGCGGAACCGGCGGCCGGCGGCAGGGGCCGGGAGGGCGATGACCTCGGGGGCGTACCGCCCGGCGAGGACTTCGGCGAGCAGCACACGGTTGTACGCCGGGTGCGGCTCCTCGCCGATGACCATCACATCGAGAGCGCTGTCGGAGCCGTCGGCGGCCGTCGCGGCGAGCTGCTGCGCCAGCCGCGTTCCGGCCATGCCGCCGCCGACGATCACCACCCGCCGGCCGCTGCCGGGCTCCCTGTACGACCTCATGCCAGGAAGCGTGCGGGGTGCCTGTTACCCGGCCGCATCCTCGCCGTTTCCCTGAAGCAACGCTGCCCTCAGCGCGCCCCGTCAGCCGCTGTGAGCCGCGGGACCCAGCCGCAGCGGAAGCTCCTGGGGGCTGTTTCCGACGAAGCTGGGGTGCGGGACGAGCGCGTCGTCGGGGACGGCCAGGTCAAGACCGGGGAAGCGGGTGAACAGCGCGTCGAGGGCGATCGTGGCCTCCATACGGGCCAGGGGCGCGCCGAGGCAGTAGTGCGCGCCGTGGCCGAAGGACAGATGGCGGACGGCGCCGGGGCGGGTGTGGCGGGTGATGTCGAAGCGGTCGGCGTCCGTGCCGTGGGCGCGCGGGTCGCGCCCGGCGGAGGTGTAGGAGACGAGGACGGGGGCGCCCTGGGGGATGACCGTGTCGCCGACGGTCAGGTCGCGGGTCGGGTAGCGGAAGGGGAAGAGGCTGACGGGGCTGTCGTAGCGCAGGGTCTCCTCGACCACATCGCCCCAGGACGCTTTGGCGGAGCGCACCAGCTCCAGCTGGTCGCGGTGGGCGCACAGCGCCCGCACGGCGTTGGTGATCAGGTTGAGCGTGGTCTCGTGCCCCGCGATGATCATCAGCAGCAGGGTGCCGATGAGCTCTTCCTCGCTGAGCCGGTCGCCGTTCTCCTCGCGCGCGGCTATCAGCGCGCTGGTCAGATCGTCGCCGGGGGAGCGCAGCCGCGTGGCGGCCACCTGCCCCAGGACGGCGATCATCTCGCGGTTGGCGGCCAGCGCCCGCTCGGGGGCGGTGCGGGTGCCGACGATGTCGTTGGAGAGGGCGTGCAGCCGGTCCTGGTGCTCGGGGCCGACGCCGAGCAGCCGGCAGATCACCCCCATGGGAAGCGGCAGCGCGAAGTGGCGGCGCAGGTCGACCACGCCGTCGGGGGCCTTCGCGGCGGCCTCGGCCAGCCGGTCCAGGAGGGAGCCGGTCAGCTCCTCGACGGTGGGGCGCAGCGCCTCCACCCGGCGCGGCGTGAACGCCCGCGTGACCAGGGACCGCAGCCGCTTGTGGTCCGCGCCGTCGGCGGTGGTCATGCCCCGTACGGTGGCGAAGGTGGCGAGCGGCCAGCCGGGCGGGATCTCACCGCCTTGCAGCGCGGCGAAGTGGCGGGCGTCCTTGGCGACGTCGGGGTGGGTGGTGAAGTCCTTGAGCTCGTCGTGGCGGGTGATGGCGTAGGCCGTGACCTCGCCGGGCAGCAGGACCGGGACCGCGGCCGCGTGCTCCCGCAGCCGTTCGTTGACCGTGTGCTGACCGGCCCCGGTGGGGTCCAGCCGATGGGGGGCCGGGGCGGCGTGCGGCACGGGGCACTGGCCGCCGGGCGCGTCGGTCATCATAAGTCTCCTGAGTCCGCGGGGTGGTTGGCCGTCCCCGGGCCCGCCGCGAGCTGCGGGGCGGTGAACCGCACCGGCAGCCCGGCCAGGTTCTGCGACCAGGGCGAGGTGATCCAGACCAGCTGGTCCTCCGGTACGGCGAGTTCGAGGTCGGGCAGCCGGTGCCGGAGCGTGTCCACGGCGGTCCGGGCGATCAGCCGCGCCGGGTCCCGCGCCGGGCAGGTGTGCGGGCCGGCGCCGAAGGCGAGGTGCGAGCGGTTGCCGACGACCGGGCGGCCGTCCTCGGGCAGCACCTCGGGGTCGGCGTTGGCCCCCGCCAGGCCCAGGATGAGCATGTCCCCGGCGCGGATGTGCTGTCCGCCGAAGCGCAGGTCGCGGGTGGCGTAGCGGCCGGGGAAGTTGGCGGTGGGCGGATGGCGCCACAGCACCAGGTCCAGCGCGTCGTCGACGGTGAGGTGCCCGCGGGCCAGGGAGGAGCGGAAGCCCGGGTCGGTGAGGAGGATGCGTACGGTGTCGGCGATCCAGTTCACGGTCGTCTGGTTCCCCGCCACGATGATCACGACGAGGTTGTGCAGCACTTCCTGGTCGGTGAGGCCGACCGGGTGCTCCAGCAGCCAGGAGGTCACATCCGCGCCCGGCCGCCGCTTCTTCTGCTCGATCAGCTCCAGCAGGAGGGAGCCCATGCGCCGGTTGGCGCCGGTGGCGGCGGCGGTGGGGTTGACGATGGCGGCGATCGCCTCGACAAGCCGCGGCCCGCGCTCCTCGTCCAGGCCCAGGATCTGGGTGACGACCTGCAGCGGGAGCATCCGCGCGTACTGCGGCACCAGATCCGCCTCGTGCCGGTCCGCGAACCCGGCGATCAGCCGCTCGGCGGTGGCCCGCACCCTGCGGATCAGCTCGTGCCCGTCGAGCCGGCCCAGCGCCTCGGCGACCGCCGAGCGCATCCGGCGGTGCTGTTGACCGTCGGCGAACAGCAGCGCCGGGCGCCAGCCGACCAGCGGGATCAGCGGCGAGTCGGGCGGCACCCGGCCGTCGCGCAGCGGGGTCCAGCGCCTGGGGTCGTGGGAGAAGTACTGCTCGTCGCGGGTCAGATGAAGCAGCTCGCGGTGGCCGAGCACCAGCCACGCCTCGATACCGGGCGCGATGGCGACGGGCACGACCGGGCCGTGCTCGCGGCGCATCCGCTCGTACAGCGCGGGCATGTCGCCGGCCGGCGCCGGCCCGTACAGCGGCACCGGGGCCGGCAGCGCGCCCTCTTGCCCCTCTGCCCCACCGACCGTCACGACGGCTCCGCGACGGTCTCTATGAGGTGGGTGACCAACGAGATCAGCGCCTTGACCGAGGACTTGTGCTCCCGCGCGTCGCAGATGACCAGCGGTGTGTGGGGGAGCAGATCGAGCGCCGAGCGCAGATCGTCCTCGCTGTGCAGCACGCTGTCGGGGAAGGAGTTGACCGCGACGGAGAAGGGGACGTCCAGGTCCTCCAGATGCCCGATGGCGTCGAAGGAGGCCTCCAGATCGCGGGTGTCGACCAGCGCGAGCGCGCCCAGGGCGCCGCGCGCCAGGTCCTTCCACGCGGGTAGAAAACGCTGCTGCCCCGGAGTGCCGAACAGATAGAGCACCAACTCGCCGCCGAGCGTGATCCGCCCGAAGTCCAGCGCCACCGTGGTCGTGACCTTGGACGGCCGTACGGCGGTGTCGAGCCGGGCGCCCGCCTGGGTCATGGTCGCCTCGGTCGACAGCGGTTTGATCTCCGAGACCGTGCCGATCAGCGTGGTCTTGCCGACGCCCATGGGGCCGACGACCAGGATCTTGGCCGCGCCGGACACGCTGGACTGCACATACATGACGGGTGTGCCGGCCAGATCGTCGGCGTCGTACGCGTCGGCCGAGTCGTCCGCGTCATTCATGTCGGCCATGTTGTCCCCGTCACCCTTGTCATCTTCGTCGTGCACATCGTCCACCTCGTGCACACCGTTCCTGTCATCCCCGCCGTCCGCTCCGTCCGCGATCTCAGAGCTTGCTCTCAAGCCCATCGAGCACCTTCCTCAGCAAGTCCCTATCGGTACGCTCGACGGCCCGGACGGGCGGACGCGCCACGATATGCCCCCAGTCGATGAGATCTGACAGCAGCACCTGCACCACGGCCGGCGGCTGGCCGAGGTGCGCGGCCACCTCCGCCACCGACAGCAGACCCTGGCAGAAGTCGACGATCCGCCGGTACTCCGGCTGCAGATCCGGGGGCGGCGCGCTTCCCGAGGCCATGACCAGCGTCTCCCACGGCAGACCGTCCCGTGAGGAACCCGCGCGGCCACGTGTGATCACATAGGGCCGCACGGCCGGGGTGGTCCGTTCCTCGCGGGGCTCGCTCATGACGTCGAGGTCATCGGCTCCCGAGGACGGCTGCTCAGATGGGCGCCGATCTTCGCCACCAGCAGCTGCATCTGCTGGGCCACCAGACCGACATCCGCTTCCGTATCGGTGGCCACGCCCAGGGACGCCCCCTGGCCGGCCGAGGTGAACAGCACGAATCCCCTGTCGGACTCGACCATCAGCTGCCGCACCCCGGCATCGTCCCCGAATAACAGTGCCGCCGTGGACTGCCCGGTCACCGTGAGGGCCGCGCAGGCGGCGGCCAGCGACTCGGCCTCCGCCACGCCCAGCCGGGGCACCTCCCCCGTCAGCCCCTCCGCGGAGCCGTGACCCATGCGCAGACCGTCCTCCGAGACGACGACGGCATGCCGCACGCCCGGGATCTGCGTCAGCGGACGCAGCATCCATCCAACGTCCGGCAGCCTGGATATGGTTCCGGCCACTACCGGCCTCCTTCTCGATCCGCTCGGTCCTGTTGGTCGGATTCGGCCACCTCCGCGCGCCCGCGACGGGTGCCGGAGACGATGCTGGCGATGGAGGCGCGGGCGGCCTCGGGGGTCCACGGGTCGCCGGTGGGCGCGGCGGAACCGGGCCCGGGGGCGGGCGCCTTCGGGTTCGTACGGCGGCGGTTGCGCCGCTGCGGCAGACCGGAACCGGCGGGTCCGCTCCCGGGTCCGGGATCAGCCCCGGGTCCGGGATCAGCCCCGGAGCCGGGACCGCCGAGCGCGGGTGCGGGCGCGACGGGGGCGGTCAGGGGCTCGATGACGACCGGCTCCGCGTCCACGACCGGCTCGCCGCCCCCGCCCAGCAGCCGGTGCGGCACGAAGACCACCACCCGCGTCCCGCCGTACGCCGAGGCCGTCGACAGCTCCACGCTGAACCCCAGCTCCCGCGACCACCGCCCGACACACGCGAGCCCAAGCCGCGGCACCGCCCCCAGCTCGGCCAGGTCAAGCCCGTCCCGCAGCTGGGCGACGGCCTGCTCCAGCACATCGGGCGGCATACCGAGCCCCGCGTCGTCGATCTCGACGACGGCGCCCGCGGCGACCTCCCGGATGGAGACCATGACCTGGGTGCGCGAGGGGGAGAAGACCGTGGCGTTCTCCAGGAGTTCGGCGATCGCGTGCATCAGGCCCTCGACCGCGGGCGCCACCACGTACAGCGTCTGGCCGCCGTGCACATCCACCCGCCCGAACTCCACGATCCGCGACTGCGCGCCGCGCACACAGTCGAAGAGCGTCACCGGCCGGGTCTCGCGCCGCGCGGGCCAGATCCCGCACATCACCATCAGGGTCTGCGCCTTGCGGGTCATCTGGGCCGCGGCGTGGTCGGCCTTCATCACCTCGGCCATCAAGGCCGCCTCACTGATGCGCTGTTCGAGGCCGTCGAGCACCTGCTGCTGCACCACCGCCATGGCGTGCACGTTCCTGGCCACGGACTCGAACGACGCCTGGACGGAGTCGCGCAGATGACGCTCCCGGCGGGCCGCCTCGTCCAGCTCGGCCCGTACGGCGGACAGCCGGGCCACCTCCTCGCCCCGCTCGGCCGCGACGCCCCGTTCCCGTTCCGCTTCGGCCCGCGCCTCAGCGGCGGCGGCCCGCTCCCGCTCGGCCGCCGTACGCGCCCGCGCGACCGCTGTGCGCAGCCTGGCGACCCATAACGAGCCCGCCAGCACCGTCAGCACCAGCAGAGCGGACGCGACGGCGATCACGGCCGCCGTCCCGGACAACACCTTCGTACACCTCCACCCGCGATGCGGCCAAGAACGGGCAGATACTACTGACCAACCGATCAGTCTGTTCCGGTAGTTGTCAAAGTCTCTTCTCACACGGCAGCCGCAGCAGCACCCGGGCCCCTCCCCGCGGGCTGGTGTGGAGGGTCAGGGTTCCGCCGTGGGGCCGGCGGTCCCGGGCCTGGGACCGGGCCTGGCTCCGGCCGGGTTTCCGGGCGGCTCTAGGCTGCTGATCATGCCTGACATACCGCTGGTGACGTTGCTCCTGCTCTGCCTGGCCGCGGCCGGTGCCGGCTGGATCGACGCCGTAGTGGGAGGCGGGGGCCTCCTCCTGCTGCCCGCCATGCTGGTCGGACTGCCGCACTACCAGCCCACCTACATCCTCGGCACCAACAAGGCGATCGCCATCGTCGGCACGACCGGCGCCGCCATCACCTACACCCGCAGGACCCCGCTCGACATACGGCTCGCCACGCGCATCGGCGCCGCCGCCGTCGCCGGCTCCCTCGCGGGCGCCTTCCTCGCCTCCGGCATCAACAGCGCCGTGCTGCGTCCGCTGATCATGGTGGTCCTGCTGGCCGTCCTCGCGTTCGTCCTCCTCCGCCCGGCCTTCGGCACCGCCCCGGCCCCCGCGGAGCCCCTGACCAGGCAGCGCGTCCTGGCCGCGATCCTCGCCATCGGCCTCGGCATCGGCTTCTACGACGGCCTCATCGGCCCCGGGACCGGCACCTTCCTCGTCATCGCCCTCGTCGCCGCCCTCCACATGACCCTGGTCACGGCCTCCGCCACCGCCAAGGTCGTCAACGTCTGCACCAACTTCGGCGCGCTGGTCACCTTCGCCGTCCAGGGCACGGTCCTGTGGCGGATGGCGGCGCTGCTCGCGCTGTTCAACCTGGGCGGCGGGATGCTGGGCGCGCGGATGGCGCTGAAGCGGGGGAGCGGGTTCGTCCGGGGGGTGCTGGTGGTCGTCGTGGTCTCGCTGGTCTGCAAGCTGGCGTACGACCAGTGGCTGGCGTGAGCGGGCTCTACTGTCCCAGCTCGGCCTCGGTGTAGTAGCCCTCCTCCACCAGGAGCCGGGTGTTGGACTTGTCGATGCTCACCGGCGTCAGCAGAGAGGACGGGACCTGCTTCTCGCCGTTGTCGTACGACGCGGTGGCGTCGGCCCCCGGCTTGCCACCCGTCAGCATCGCGTCGCCCGTCTTCACGGCGGCCTTGGCGAGCTTGCGGGTGTCCTTGTAGACGGTCTGCGCCTGCTCGCCCTCGTTGATCGACTTGACCGAGGCGAGCTCCGCGTCCTGCCCGGTGACGATCGGATACGGCCGGTCCCCGCCGCCGTAACCGGCGCTCTTGAGCGAGGCGAGGATGCCGAGGGACATGCCGTCGTACGGCGAGAGCACCGCGTCGACCCTGGCCTTGGTGTACGACTCGGTGAGCAGGTCGTTCATCCGCTTCTGGGCGAGAGCGCCGTCCCAGCGTTCGGTGGTGACCTGGTTCAGCCCGGTCTGGCCGCTGCGGACCACGATCTGGTGTTTGTCGATGTACGGCTTGAGCGTGTCCATCGCGCCGTTGAAGAAGTACGGGGTGTTCGGGTCGGCGGCCGCACCGGCGAACAGCTCGACGTTGAACGGGCCCTTCTCGCCCTTGTCGAGCCCCAGCTTGCGGACGATGAAGTCGCCCTGCAGCCGGCCGGCCTCGCGGTTGTCGAAGCTGACGTAGCAGTCGACCGCGTCGGTGTTCAACAGCGGCCGGTCGTACGCCATGACCTTGACGTCCGCCTCCTTGGCCCGCTCCAGCACGCCGGACAGCGCGGAGCTGTCGATCGGGGCGACCACCAGCAGCTTGTGCCCCTTGGCGATCATGTCGTCGAGCTGGGAGGCCTGCTGATTGGCGTCGCCATTGCCGTACTGGAGGTCGACCTTGTAACCCTTGGCCTCGAACTGCTTCTTCATGGCGTTGCCGTCGGTGGTCCACCGCTGGGAGTCCTTGTTCGGCATCGACAGGCCGATCGTGATGCCCTTGGTGCCGCTGTTACTGCTGCTGCCGCCACCCGCCTTCTTGCCGGCGGCCTTGTCATCGGACCCCCCGGACGGCCATGCCAGTACCAAGCCCGTCACCACGCAGGCCAGGACCAAGGCGCCCACGGCGACGAGCGCCCCCGTCCTGCGCCGGGGGCGTGAAGGGAAAGGTGGGGGCGAGCGGTGAGCCGTCTGCGTGGTCATGGCCGCTGTGGGGGAGCGGAGCGAGGCCAGGGCCGCCGCTACGGTCGGGCGCCGGTCCGGGTCCTTCTCCAACAGCCCCGTGATGAGCGGTGCGAGCCGCCCGGCCCGCCGGGGCGGTGGCGCCTGGTCGAACAGGACGGCCGTCAGCGATCCGGTGGGGGTGTCGCGGCGGAACGGCGAGACACCCTCGACGGCCTGGTACAGCGTCACTCCGAGGGAGAACAGGTCGCTGGAGGCCAGCCCGTCGGTGCCACGCACCCGTTCTGGGGCCATGTACTCCACCGAACCGATGATCGCCCCGGTGGCGGTCAGGGCGGTGTCGGAGTGGTGGACCGCGATCCCGAAATCGGTGAGCAGGACATCGCCGTTCGAGGCGATCATGACGTTGGCCGGCTTGACGTCGCGGTGCACGATCCCCGCGTCGTGTGCCGCGCCGAGTGCCTCAAGCAGCCGCTCGGCGATGTTCGCCGCCTCCTCCACCGACAGCGGTCCGTGCTCGGCGAGACGCTTCTCCAGCGAGCAGCCGTCGACCAGCCGCATGACGATCCAGGGGCGGTCGTTGTCGATGACGACATCGTGGACCGCGACGATGTTCGGGTGGTCCCGCAGCCGGGCGGCGTTGCGGGCCTCACGCTCGGCGCGCGCCAGCCGTTCGGCCTGCTCGGTCTCCGACACCGACGTGGGCAGCCACAGCTCCTTGACCGCCACGTCGATGCGCAGGGTCTCGTCGTGAGCCTTCCAGACCCGCCCGAATCCTCCTGAGCCAAGGTCGGAGACCAGCCGGTAGCGGCCTCCGATCAGCTCGCCCGGCTGTGCGTTCCGTGCCACTGCCACCCCCGTTCGGTCAAAGCCGCGGTCCAGCAAGCGAGCAGACGGTCAGTCGGCTCGTCCACAGGCCCTGGGGCAGGCACTTTACCGGGGACAGCGGGAGCGCTCGCCCGTGCGATGCGGCCATCCGCCGCTTGTGCGACGCACTCACACCGCCCGCTTCACCAGCTCGGTGATCCGCGCCTCGTCGCCGGCCGTCAGCTCCCCTGTCAGCGCGTACGAGGACGCCCACATCGCCCCCTCGTCCAGGTTCGCCTGGTCGCTGAAACCGAGCGTGGAATAGCGGGACTTGAACTTCGCGGAGCACTGGAAGAAGCAGAGCACCTTGCCGTTCTTCGCGTACGCGGGCATCCCGTACCAGAGCTTGGGCGTGAGCTCCGGCGCCGCCGCCGTGACGATGGCGTGGATCCGCTCGGCCAGGGCACGGTCGCCCTCCTCCATCTCGGCGATCTTCGCCAGCACCTCGCTCGTGCCGTCCGCCTTGGTGGAGCCGCGGCGAGCCGCCTTCACCTCCCGGCCACGCTCCTTCATCGCGGCGCGCTCCTCGGCCGTGAACTTCGTGTCGCTCATGACAGTCTCCCTCCGGACCGTGTCACCGCCGTGGTCGGCGGAACGAGATCGATACTAGAAAGCCGCTGGTGTGCGTGGCTTCTTCAAAACTGATCGGCTCTCTCTCGCGCGACCGCGATGAGTTTTCGGCGCCCGGCCGGTCTACCCGGGCATGGATGAGGACTATGGAGTCACCGGCGCCCGCGCCGAGGTGGAACTGCTCGTCGACCTGACCGTCGACGAGCTCTGGGCCGCGATCACGGATCTCTCGCGCTTCGGCGACTGGAGCC
The DNA here is from genome assembly GCF_042959105.1 of Streptomyces sp. NPDC007917. Lineage (NCBI taxonomy): Bacteria > Bacillati > Actinomycetota > Actinomycetes > Kitasatosporales > Streptomycetaceae > Streptomyces > Streptomyces sp. NPDC007917. Next base: position 246,816 of record NZ_JBIBKK010000006.1, on the reverse strand, counting down.
CCGAGTGCACCCACGCGGCCTGGCTGGACGGCTGGACCGCACCGGAGGTCGGCGCGCGGTACGAAGCGCGCAATCGGTTCCCGGACGGCTTGGTCACCCATGTGCTGTGCGTGGTCACCGCCGCCGACCGGCCGTACTCGTTCGGCTGGGACGTGTACGGCGGCGACCCGGAAACCCACGAACCCTTCGCCGCCTGGCGCTACGACCTGCGCCCCGCCGTGCGGCCCGAGCAGACGGTGGTCCGCCAGTCGTTCACACACGGCCCGGGTGACAGCGGAGCCCGGGCGGCCGTACGCGCCGACCCCGCCAACGCCACGGCGATCCTGCAGGGCAGGCTGGACCAGCTGCGCCGCAATATGAAGACGACGATCGGGGCGATGGTCTGCGACGTCGGACGGGGGCGGACCGAGGCGGTGTAGCCCAAGGCGGCTCGGGGGCTTGCGAACCGAGGTTGCTACGCTCCCGCCGTGATCCTGCCGACGGCCCGCGAGATGCGGGCGCTGCACGAGAAGTACGCGCCGACACGGGAAGCGTTCGACCTCGTGCACACGCACTGCGAGATCGTCTGGAAAGTCGCTGAGCGGCTGCTGGCCGCCGACGGACACCGGCTCGACTCCGACCTCGTCCGCGCGGGTGCCCTCCTCCACGACATCGGCGTCTACCGGCTCTACGACGACGGGGGCCGGCTCCGGGCCGGCGACTACATCCGCCACGGAGTGCTGGGGCACGCGATCCTGCGCGAGGAGGGCTTCCCCGAGCGGCTGTGTCGCTTCTGTTCCTGCCACACGGGCGTCGGGCTCACGCGGCACGACGTCGAGCGGCAGGAGCTGCCTCTGCCGGTGGCCGACTACGTGGCGGAGACCGCGGAGGAACAGCTGGTGATGTACGCGGACAAGTTCCACACGAAGACCACTCCGCCGGCGTTCGTCTCCTTCGGCACGTATGCCGCGCACGTGGTCCGGTTCGGCACGGAGAAGGTCGACGCGTTCCACGCCCTGCGCGCCCGGTTCGGTGAGCCGGACCTCGCCTCGCTCAGTGCCCGGTACGGACACGCGTTGGCCTGACGTCCCCACCTGCCACGCTGAAGGCGTGGACGCCGCGGCCCTGAAGCACGTCGGCGCACACGGACCCGTCCTGTGATGTCGAGACGAGGGAGAGCCTTTGTCCATCCACCCCTTCTACGGCGTGCGAGTGCTGACCCTGGCCCCCGACCGGCGGCGTGTGGGATTCCGGGTCTTCGTCGTCGACTACAACGCCAAGCGCCGGTGGCATGCCGAACTGCCGCAAGACCCCGGCTACTTCCTGTCGCTGCTGTGGGAGAGCGCGGACGACAGGGGCGGCCCACTCGGCGACTTGTTCACCTGGCGGGAGCTCGAGGACGACGGCTGGGTCGCCGTGAACGCCCGGTGGTTCGTCGAGAGCGTCGAACGTGTCGCCGTCCGCAACCATCCGCTGTCGGACGAGGGCTGGGAGCACATCGATGCCCTCTGGGAGGCGGGGATTCACCAACGGGACGGCGGCTGGCCGGATGAGGACCTGCTCGTGCAGGCCGACTACGAGGTCCAGGTCACCGACCCACGCTGGCTGGAGCATCTGCGGCCCGGCCTGAGCTGGGAGACGGGGTACTACCCGGACCCAACCCGTCGGTTGCGCGCCGAGGACGCCCCGCACGTACCGGATCTCACGGAACCGGAGGCCGTCCTCACACCGTTCGCCGGCTCCGACTATCCCGACATCGTGGTGACGGCCTTCTCCGACGACGGCCGCTTTCTCGCTGTCACCAGCGAGGACGGCGAACTGACCGTGTACGACATGGACAACCGGTCCGAGCGGCTCCGCGTGTCACCTGTCCTGGCCGGCCGGGACATCATGTGGGTGCCCGGGCGGCATGTGGTCACGCTCAAGGAGGACGAGGTCGACGAGGTTCGCCCGTGGGCCTTTGACCTCGACGCCGACGCCGAGGCCGACACTCCGGTGGAGCCGGGCCGCGTACGCTCGCGCACCGGCTGCTTCCGGGTCGATTACGGTGCCGGCGGCCGGGTGGACTTCGTCTCCGGGCAGTCCTCGCCCGATCGCACCGTACGGCTCGGTGACGAGTCCTCCGGCTGGGTCCAGGACGTGGCATTCCGCGCGGACGAGACCCGGATGTTCGTGGCCCACGCCTCGAAGGTGTACGTGATCGAGCCCGCCACCGGCACGATCCTGGACACCATGACGGTGCCGGGCGACCGGCTGAACGCGCTGGCGGTGAGCCCGGACGGCGCGTACCTGGCCGTGGCGACGGAGGACTGGAACGACGAGCGGAAGTGCACACCCGACATCTACCGGGTCGCCGACCGTGAGCTGATCATGCGACGCCCGACGAAGGACCGCACACAGCCCGGGATCAGAGCCCAGTCCCTCGCCTGGTCGCCCGACGGCGCCTGGCTGGCGGTCATCGTCGAGAACGAGGTTCATCTCTTCCGCGTCGGCCTGCCGGACGAGCCACCAGCCCGTCTCAGGCTGAACCTCAAGTCCGCCTCTGAAGTGGCGCCGCCCCGGATTCCCGAGGCCTCAACCAGACAATACTGGCAGTAGGGGAATCAGCGGGATGGACGGGGGCATTCCTGTGCGGATGATTTTCAGGCGCCGCGACACGGCGGCGCCGCTGACACTGAACATCTACGACATCGCTTACTTGGCGGGCGGGCCACGGCGCGTGGTTCAGACCGCCCTCATCGCGCTGCGCGAGCGCGGTGCGGTCAGGCTCGCCGGGTCTCGGGTGCGGGCGCTCAGGGCCGGAAAGCCGGCCGATCACCCGGTCGAGCGGGCTCTCATCGAGCTGTGCCACCCGATCGGCAGGCGCGCGGAGTCGGTGGCCACCAAGGTGCTCACCGGCCCCGAGGTGAAGGCGATCGGGCGCCGACTCGCCTCGTGGGGCCTGCTGAGCCGTCGGCGGCAGCTCCTCACGCTCGCGGGGAGAGGGGAGTTGAAGTCCGCCAAGGAGAAGGGGGCGCTCCCCGCGTACGTTTTCGACGGGCCCGCCGCCCTGCCGGACGGGCGGTTGCGCTCCGCCGTCAAGGGGGCGGTGCTGTTCTCGTCCGTGGTGAGCCCCAGTCGGCTCGACCTGGGCAGGGCCTTCGAGTTCGAGTACGGCCATGACGACGACCGGGGAACGGGCCCGGATTCGGGCTCGGAGTCGGCCTCGGGCTGGGGCTCCCACTCCGGCGGCGGCCATGCCTCCTGCGGGAGCGGCTGTGGCGGAGGCGGCGGCTACTGAGGGCGCCGGTGCGGCGCGTCAGCGCGCCGCGGCCGAACGGGAGCAGGCGCGGGAGCCGGGCGCCGGACGGGCGGCATGAGCCGATCCGTCCGGCGACCGCCCCGGCGCGCCCTCTAGGCGGCGGGCCCGGCGGGCCCGGCGGGCTCCAGCCGGACCAGCAGGGCCATCGGCGTACGCGGCAGCGTCACGGCCAGCTCGCCCCGCGCCGCGTCCCACCGCGCCTCGCCGTCCGGCCCGGCCGCCGGGTGCAGTACCTCGACCTCCGCCCGACGGCCCGCCAGGTGCCCGAGCGGCAGTGTGCACTTCGCCGGGCCGCCCTCCCGGCGCCACACCGTCACATACGTCGCCTCCCCGCCGCGCACCCCCAGCGCCACCCAGGCGTCGTCCCACGCCGGCAGTCCCAGCGGCCAGAACGGCAGCCCCGCGGCGAGCTCGCCCCGCACCCGCCGGTACGCCGCGACGGCACCCCGCACCCGGGCCAGCTGGGGCGGTGACATCCGGTCGAGGTGGCCGGAGAGGTGGACGCGGCCCAGCAGGGCGCCCGCCAGGGTGAAGTCGATCTCGTCGGCGGTGAATTCGGGCTGCGGATAGGCCCATACCGCGCCCTGCTCCGGTGGCACCGCCGTGGGCGCCGAGGCGGCGATGGGCGGGTAGCGGAGCGGGTCCTGCTGGTCGCTGGTGGACTGCAGCTGGGTGATGGACACGGAGGACCAGTCCATCCGCATCCCGCCCGAGGCGCAGTTCTCGATGACGAGCCCGGGGTGGCGGTCGAGCGCGGCGGCCAGCCAGTCCTGGTAGGCGCGGGCGTGGGCGAGGAGGCCCGCGCCGGGGGCGGTGCGGCCGGTCTCGGGGTGCCAGTCGGTGCCCGGCGCCACGCTGATGTTGTAGTCGAGCTTGAGGTAGCCGACCCCCCATTCGCCGGCGATGCGGTCGACGGTCTTGTCGAGGTGGGCGCGGGCGGCCGGGTGGCGCAGATCGAGGTGGTGGCGGCCGTGTTCGGTGAGGCGGACCCCGTCGCGCTGGAAGAAGGCGTCGCCTGGCAGTTCGGCGGCGACGGGGCTGCGCACGCCGACGGCCTCCGGCTCCAGCCAGAGCCCCGGGACCATGCCGCGTGAGCGGATGTGGTCCAGTACGGCCTGGATGCCGCCGGGGAAGCGGCGGGCCGAGGGCTGCCATGCGCCGACGCTGTCCCACCAGCCCTGTGCGTCGTCGTCGTACCAGCCGGAGTCGATGCAGAAGTACTCGGCCCCGGCCTCGGCGGCGGCCTCGATCAGCGGCAGCAGGCGCTCGGTGGTGGGGTCGCCCATGAGGGTGTTCATGTAGTCGTTGAACACCACGGGCAGGGTGGTGTGGTCCGGGTGCGGGCGGCGGGTGGCGCGGCGGTAGGCGGTGAGATGGGCCAGGGCCGTATCGAGTCCGCCGCCCCGGGCGAGCGCCAGCGCGGCGGGGACGGTGGTGAACGACGCCCCGGGCGCGAGGCGTTCGCGCCACTGGTGCTCGGCGTCGGTCGGCCCGTGGAGCGCGGCGTACGTGGCGTGGGCCCGCTCCCCGGTCTCCCACCGCCAGCCGGTCGGCGACTCGATCTGCCACACCCACGCGTCGCCGGTGGTGCGGTCGGTGAGCGCGCCCATGGGCAGATGGCCGTCGGAGGGCCAGCTGCCGCGGCTGTGGAGGACGAGGGCGGCGCGGCTGTCGTGCTGGTGGGCGTCCCGGTTGAGGTCGACGATCCGGGTGCGCAGGGGTTCGCCCGCCCAGCGGCACTCGGCGAGCCAGTCGTTGCGGGCGCGGTGCACATCGAGCGCGTCGGGGGAGGGGAGCCCGCCGAGGGTGAGGCTGGTGACGGCCTGGACGACCAGCGGAGCGGTGCCCTCGTTGGTGAGCCGGACCTCGCCGCGCAGCACCGGCAGCCCGTCGGGGGAGGACAGCCGGACCTCGGCGGTCAGGCCGGAGTCCGGGTCGTGGAGGTCGACCGTCAGCCGGTGCCAGTCCTGTCCGTCCCGCATGTCCCGCACGGCCCGGTGCCCCCGGTGGCGCAGGCGGGCGCCCAGCGCCGTCTCGATGCCGCGCTGCCCGGACCATTCGCTGCCGTGGCCGAGGGCCAGCACCTCGACGAGCGGCAGCGGGGCGGGGTGGAGGTCGCCGGGTCCCTCGGGGGAAGGCCCTTCAGGAGAGGTCCCTTCGCCGTCCGGAATCGTCAGCCGTACGAGCCGCACCACCCCGTCGGGGCCCGTCGTGAAGTGGGCCGTGAGCCGCGCGTGGCCCCAGGTGAACGCTTGCAGGGCGCCGTCTGACGCCACCTCGGATGCCGTACCGGTCAACGTGTCCCCTCCTGGTCCGTCCGTGATTTCCCGTTGCGTTCTTTCTCTTGACGACCCCTATGTGACCGGTCACAATCCTGGCATGAATGTGACCGGTCACACAAGGCGGCCAGGAATCCGCGATGTGGCGAGTGCGGCGGGCGTCTCCTACCAGACGGTCTCCCGGGTGATCAACAACCATCCGAGCGTCAAGCCGTCGACCCGCGAGCGGGTGCTCGCCGCCATCGAGGAGCTGGGCTTCCGCCGCAGCGCCACCGCCCTCGCGCTGGCCAGCGGGCGCGCGCGTTCGGTCACCGTGCTGACCGCCAACACCACGCACTACGGCTACGCCGCCACCCTGCAGGGCATCGAGGAGGCCGCCCGCGCCTCCTCCTACGCGGTCGGGATCGGCGTGCTGGAGACCGCCGACGAGGCCGCCGTGCGCGCCGAGGTGCAGCGCGCGGCCGACACCGGCGGCGGGCTGATCGTGATGGCGTACGACACCGCGGGCGTCCGGGCGCTGGCGGCGGTCCCGGAGGAACTGCCGGTGGTGGGCGTCGTGGAGACCCCCGCGAGCCCGCCGGGCGAGCACCGGCCCTGGGTGTGGACCGACGACCGGGAGGCGGCCCGCGCCGCCACCCGCCATCTGCTCGGCCTCGGCCACGAGACCGTGCACTACGTCGCGATCCCCTCCAGCACCCGCCGCACCGGCCAGCGCACCGCGGGCTGGCGGGACGCGCTGCGCGAGGCCGGGGCGCCCGAACCGCGGCCGGTGGCCGGCAGCTGGGACCCGGCCAGCGGCTACCGGGCGGCGCGGAAGCTGGCCCGCGACCCGTCGGTCACCGCGATCCTGTGCGGCAACGACGACCTGGCGCTCGGCGTGATCCGCGCGCTGCACGAGGCGGGCCGGGCGATCCCCGGCGAGGTGAGCGTGGCCGGATTCGACGACGCGCCGCACTCCGCGTATCTCACCCCGTCCCTGACCACCGTGCGGCTGGACTTCACGGGTCTTGGCCGGGCCGCCTTCGGGCTGCTGTACGGGCTGGTCGAACAGGCCGAGCCGGTCGCCCCGCACCCCGTGTCCGTACCCCAGCTGATCGTCCGGGAGAGCTCAGGCCCGCCGCCCCGCTGAGCGCCACGCCTCCCCCTTCGCGTAACCCCCCACTCCGCGCACGCCCGCCCCGCCCCCGCCCCCGCCCCCGCACTCCGACGACGCAGTGAGGCAGAGAACCGCGATGAGAAGAGTCCTCCCCGCCCTCGCGCTGATATGCGCCACCGCCCTGACCGCCACCGCCTGCAGCGACGCGACCTCCGCGGGCGGCGACGACACGGGCGGCGCGGCCAAGACGAAGGTCGACCCCACGGCCCGGCTCGACGGCGTCAAGCTGACGATGTGGACCGCGCAGAACACGGTCAACGCCCCCAAGCAGGTCATCGAGGCCTTCGAGAAGGCCACCGGCGCCAAGGTCGACACCCAGCCCATCCCCGACCTCTACGAGCAGAACGTGCCGACCAAGCTCGCCGCGGGCGACCGGCCGGACCTGATGTTCTGGCAGCCCAGCATCTCCACCCTCCCCTTCATCCAGCCGCAGCGGAACCTCCTCACCCTCGACGGAGAGCCCTGGGAGGCGAAGCTCGGCGACACCGAACGGAGCCTGGGCGTGATCGGCGGCAAGCGCTACGCCGCCATCGTCACCAGCCCCGCCATGCTCGGCGTCTACTACAACAAGGACGTCTTCAAGAAGGCCGGCATCACCGAGAAGGACTTCCCCCAGAGCTACGCGGAACTGCTCGCCCTCGGCCACCGCATCAAGGACAAGGTGCCGGGCACCGCGCCCTTCTACGAGGCGGGCGGCGACAAGTGGCCCCTGCAGTGGCAGGTCCAGGTGCAGCTGACCGACCTGGACAAGCAGTGGTGGGACGGGCTCAACAGACACGAGAACAAGTGGACCGACCCGACCGTCGTCAAGGCGATCACCACCTACAAGGACAAGCTGCTCGGCGCCGGGCTCGCCCAGAAGAACTACAAGACCGGGACCTTCACCGACTCCGCCGACGCCCTGTGGAACGGCGACGCGGGCATGGTCCTCAACGTCACGTCCTTCCAGACCCAGATCCAGGCCAAGCACAGCACCGCCGAGATCGACAAGAAACTCGGCTGGTTCCCCGTCGCCAACTCCAGCGCCGACGGCCTGTACTCCCCGGACCAGACCAACGGCGTCGTCGCCTTCAAGACCGGTGACGAGAAGCGGCAGAACGCCGCCCGCCAGTTCCTCGCCTTCTGGCTCGGCCCCGACTACGCCGACTACATCAAGACGATGAAGATCCCGTCCGTCGAGCCGTCCGTGCCGACCCCCGACGGGCTGCCGCAGACCGCCAAGGACCAGGTCGCCGCGTTGCCCAAGGCCATCGGGGTGTTCCAGGCCAAGGCCATCGTCGCCCCCGATCTGCACCTCGCCCTCGGAGACATGATCTACGGCAAGAAATCGCCGCAGCAGGTCGCCACGTGGGTGCAGGACCAGTTCGCCCAGGTGGCCAAGGCCCAGGGCGCTCCGGGCTTCTGAGCGAGGAGGGCCAGCCGTGGCAGACACCGCCGTACGAACGCGCGCCCGGGCCGCCGGGGGCAGCGGAGGCAGAAGGGGCGGGCAGCGGAAGAGCGTGGGGCGGCTGTCCAGAGCGGCCGTGCACCACCCCTGGTGGTTCGCGCTGCCGGCCGTGGTGGTCTTCGCGGGCTTCTTCCTGCTGCCGAACCTGCTGAACTTCTTCTACCCGTTCACCAACTGGTCGGCGTACCACACCGACATCTCCTTCGCCGGGCTCGACAACTTCACCACCATCGCCGACGACGGCTCGCTGCTCCGCGCCATCCGCACCACCTTGGTGTACGCGGTGCTCGCGGCGCTCTTCCAGAACGTATTCGGGCTGGTGCTGGCCCTGCTGCTGGAGCAGGACACTCGCTTCAACCGCTTCTTCCGCGCGGTGTTCTTCCTGCCCGTGCTGATCTCCGCGCTCGCCGTCGGCTATGTCTTCCAGGCCCTGCTCGACCAGGACGGCGCGGTCAACCAGCTCCTGGGCACGGACATCCCGTGGCTGGGCTCCACCACCTGGACGATGGTGCTGGTCAGCGCCATCCACGGGTGGAAGTGGATGGGGCTGGCCATGCTCATCTACCTCGCCGGGCTCAAGGGCATCCCCGGCGACATGCTGGAGGCGGCCAAGGTCGACGGCGCGAGCGCCTGGCGGACGTTCCGGTCGATCCGCTTCCCGATGCTCGCGCCCGCGGTCACCTTCAACGTGACCACCGCGCTGATCGGCTCGATGAACACCTTCGACATCGTGCAGGCGACCACCGGCGGCGGCCCGGCCTCCTCCACCGAGGTCTTCAACATCTACATGTTCCGGGTCTTCGGACAGGGCCTGTACGCGCAGGCGTCCGCGATGAGCCTGGTGCTCTTCCTGGTGGTCGTGGCCGTCGCGATCCCGCTCGTGATCGGACTGCGCCGAAGGGAGCAGATGCTGTGAGCGCTCTGGCTGTTTCGTCAACCGCCCGCGCCTGGCGGTACGCGCGGCCCGCCCTGGTCCTGCTGCTCGCGGCGCTCGCCGTCGGCGTACCGCTGTGGCTGGTCCTGACCACCTCGGCCAAACCCCAGGGCGAGGCCGTCAAGCCCAACCTCGACCTGCCAGGACACTGGCAGCCCGGCGCCAATTACGACCAGGCCCTCAGCGAGGGCGAGATGGTGCGCGGCTTCGTCAACAGCCTGTTGGTCGTGGCGCCCTCGGTGGTGCTGGTCCTGGTGCTGGGCGCGGGCGCCGCCTGGGTCTTCGCCCGGCGGCGGGGGTGGCTGGTGTCGGCCGCGTACGCCCTCACCATCAGCGGGCTGCTGCTGCCACCCGCCGTGATCACCATCGTCATGGAGCTGCGGCAGCTGGGCCTGGCCAACACCCGCCCCGGCATGATCGCCGTCTACACCGGGATGTACCTGTCCACGTCCATCTTCTTCATGACCGGCTTCATCCGCACCATCCCCCTGGAGCTGGAGGAGGCCGCGCGGATGGACGGCGCCTCGCCGCTGCGCGTCTTCGCGCGCATCATCCTTCCGCTGCTGCGGCCCGTGATCGCCACCGCGACGATCATGGTGATGCTCTACGCCTGGAGCGACATCTTCTACGCCTTCTTCGTCCTGGGCGGAGGGGACAAGGCGACGCTGCCGGTGGGCCTCTACAAGGTCGCCAGCGCACAGCTCTACCTCAACAACTGGCATCTGGTCTTCGCCTATGTGGTGGTCATGAGCCTGCCCATGGTCGCGGTGTTCCTGATTGCCCAGCGAAAGATCGTTTCTGGAATCACCAGTGGAGCCGTCAAGTAACTGGAGGTCCTGTGAGAAGAGTTCCCATGAGAAAGCGACGAGCCCTCACCACCGTGATAGCCGGGGCAGCGCTGTTCGCCGCCGCGCTACCAGCCGCCTCGTACGCGGATAACCACAACCCCGGAAGGTCCGAGGCGACGGCCCAGCGCATCTCCGTCGACCTCGCCGCGAGCGAGGGCCCGGTGCTGCACGGCGCCAACGGGGCGCTGTACGGGCTGAGCGACGACGGCGTGCCCAGCGACGCCGCCCTCGCCCCGCTGAAGCTGACCGCCATCTCGCAGAAACCGGAGGGCGGGGACCAGCACCCCAACGGCGACGCGCTGACCGTCTCCAAGTCGTACTTCCGCAACGGCGGCGGCGACGTCTACGTCATGATGCAGGACATCTACTCCCAGTGGCCGTACCAGGACCTGGGGATCGACGACTACCTCGCCAAGGTCGAGAAGATCGCCAAGGATGTGGCGGGCGCGCCGCACAGCGAGCGCTTCGTCTACGTGCCGTTCAACGAGCCCGACTGGATCTGGTACCAGCTCAACTCCTCCGACACGGCCACCTACCAGAAGGGCCGGGACCGCTTCTTCGCCGACTGGAAGACGGCCTACCAGCGCATCCGCTCCATCGACCCCGACGCCCGGATCGCCGGACCCAACGAGGCGTACTACGACACCCGCTTCCTCCCGGAGTTCCTGACCTGGGCGAAGGCCAACAAGGTGCTGCCGGACGTGATGACCTGGCACGAGCTGTACGCGGGCTCGCTGCACGACTTCCAGCCCCACTACGACCACTACCGGGCGCTGGAGAAGAGCGTCGGGATCTCTCCGCTCCCGATCAGCATCGACGAGTACGCCAACCGCCGCGACCTGTCCGTCCCGGGCCAGCTGGTCCAGTGGGTGTCGATGTTCGAGCGCAACAAGGTGTACGCCAACCAGGCCTACTGGGACGCCGCCGGCAACCTCAGCGGCAACGTCGTACAGTCGAACATCCCCAACGGCGGCTGGTGGTTCTTCCGCTGGTACGCCGGGATGACCGGCCGGACCGTCAAGGTCACCCCGCCCACCGTGGGCGCCGTGGACACCCTTCAAGGCCTGGCCTCCCTGGACCCGTCCCGCAAGCAGGCGCAGATCCTGGTGGGCGGCTCGGCGGGTGACGCGGAGGTGGCGGTCCAGCACATCGACCGCGGCGTGTTCGGCTCGCGGGTCGTGGCGACCGTCTCCGAGGCGGAGTGGTCCGGCTACGAGGGCGCCGCCGCGCCGCCGCGCGTGCTGTCCCGCAGCGAGGTCGAGGTCGGCGCGGACGGGTCGGCGACCGTGCCGCTGACCGGCATGAAGGCGATGTCCGCGTACCGGATCACGCTCACCCCGGCCGGCACCGGCACCCCGCGGGCGGCCACCGTGCCGTGGAGCGCGTCCTACGAGGCGGAGTCCGCGACCATCACCGACGGCCAGGTCAACACCCTGGGCACCGTCGACAACGCCAACGGCTACGCCGCCTCCGGCACCAAGGACGTCGGCTCCCTCAACAAGCCCACCAGCAAGGTCGCCTTCAAGGTCGACGTCCCCAGGACCGGCGCCTACGACCTGGCGGTCTTCTACGGCAACCAGTCCGGCGCCCCCTCCACCCAGACCCTGACCGTCGACGGCCGGTCGGCGCAGCCGGTCACCTACCCCTCCACCCTCAACTGGAGCTACCGCGGCATCCAGCACCTCACCGTCCGGCTGAGCGCGGGCAGCCACACCCTCGCCCTGGCCCACGACACGGGCGAGGCCACCCTCGACAAGATCGACCTGACCGCCGCCACCACCCCCGCCGCCTCCTACGAGGCCACCCTGGCCGACCCCTCCGGCAGCCCGCGCTACGACTACTCCTCGGCGGCCGGCATCGGCACCGGTTCCCTGGTCCTCGACGGCCGTGACGCCGCGGTCTTCGATGTGTACGCGCCGCGCGACGGCTACTACACCGTGACCCCGCGCGGCTCCGGCGCCCCCGTCAAGCTGTCCCTGCACGGCACCACCACGACCACCGCCCCGGACCGGGCCGAGCGGCTCTTCCTCACCGCGGGCAACAACCGCGTCACCGCCGCCTCCGCCACCGGGTCCGCCGTCCGGCTCACCTCCCTGGACGTGAGGGGCGCGGGCGACACCAAGGGGCTGGCCTCGTACGAGGCCGAGAGCGGCACCCTGGGCGGGGCCGCCGCCAAGACCTCCAGCGAGTACGCCTCGGGCGGCGCCTACGTCGGCTCGCTCGGCGACGGCGCGGCCAACAACCTCAAGATGACCGTCCAGGCCCCCTCGGCGGGCCGCTACATGCTGATCGTCGACTACGCCAACAACCAGCGCGCGAACGGACACCAGTACAACACCAACATCATCTCCCGGACCGCCGATATCGCGGTCGGGGGCGGCGCGGCCCAGCGCGTCACGTTCAAGAACACGTGGACCTGGAACGACTACTGGGGCCTCGGCGTCCCGGTCGACCTGAAGAAGGGCGCGAACATGCTGACGTTCTCCAACGCGAGCTCGTACGCGCCGAACATCGACCGGGTCCAGCTCGCCCCGCTGAAGGGCTGAGCCGGACCCGGTGAGCGCGCCCCCGTACGGCGGATCAGCCCGCCATATGGGGGCGCGCCGCGTGCTCGTGCTCGGCGGCCTCCTCGGTGGGGGCGGGGCAGCCGACCGTGGCGGTCACGGCGGTCAGCAGCACCACCGAGTCCTCCACCGCCACCAGCCCGTGGCGCTCCTGGGGGATGCGCTGCACCTGCCCCGCGATGAGGTCCAGCCGGCCGTGGCCGGTCTTGCCCGCGATCAGCCGGACATGCCCGTGCAGCACCTGCAGGCTGGCCGCGGGGGGCGCGTTGTGCTCGTCGAGCTCGCAGCCGGCGACCATGGCGATCACGCTCTGCCGCAGCGGCCCGTCGTGCAGGAACAGATGTGAGCTTCGGCCGTGGGGGTCGGTCTTGGCCCGGTCCAGGTGGTGGCGTGCGAGTGCGGTGAGATCGTCCATGAGTGTCCCTCGATCGGCCGTGTCTGATCGTCGCCGGGTTCCCTCAATCGTCACCGGCTAGCGTGGCGCGCGCCAGTCGCACAGCCGGGACGCATACAAGAAGGGCTCTTCCGCCGTGGCCGACTTCCTGACCGTACTGACCACCACCGACACCCCCGAGAAGGCCGAGGCGCTGGCGCGCGGGGCCGTGACCGCGCGGCTGGCGGCCTGCGCGCAGATCAGCCAGCCCGTCACGTCGGTGTACCGGTGGCAGGGCGAGATCGAGACGGCCGCCGAGTGGCAGGTGCTGTTCAAGACCACCGCGGCGCGGTACGCGGAGCTGGAGGCGCACCTCCGCGAGGCGCACGACTACGAGACGCCGGAGATCATCGCGACGCCGATCACGCAGGGCAGCGAGGACTACCTGGCATGGGTGGTGGAGCAGACGACGATCGACTGACCGACTGATCGACTGACCGGCTGAGGGCACGGCTCAGCGGGAGGCCGCCAGAGCCCTGTCGATCCCCCGCTCGCGCGGCCCCAGGAAGTGCGGATCCGGCTCGAAGGTCGCGTCCAGCGCCGCCTTGGCCGCCGCGACGGCCTCCCGCGCCCCGCCGAAGAACCACGTCACATCGTGCGGCTCGTCGACGCCGACCCCGTACGCGTCGATGCCCGCCGCCTCGCACAGCGCCAGCGCCCGGCGGATGTGGAAGCCCTGGCTCACCAGCACCGCCCGGCGCACGCCGAAGATCCGCTCGGCGCGGCTGCACGAGTCCCAGGTGTCGAAGCCCGCGTAGTCGCTGACGATGCGCTCGTCCGGCACGCCGTGCCGGACCAGATAGGCGCGCATCGCGTCCGGCTCGTCGTAGTCGTGCCGGCTGTTGTCGCCGGTCACCAGGATGGCGCGGACCTTGCCCCGCTCATACAGCTCGGCGGTCGCGTCGAGGCGGTGCGCCAGGTACGGGGACGGCTCGCCGTTCCACAGCCCGGCGCCGAAGACCACCGCCACCGGGGCCTTGGGGACGTCCGCGACCGTACGGACCCGGCCGTCGGTGGACAGCCGCAGCCAGGTCGCGGGCAGCAGCGCGACCACGCTGAGCGCCATCACCACCTGGACGGCGCGGCGCTGCCCGCGCCGGGTCCTGGGCAGCCGCAGCCGCGCCCGCCCGGCCCGCACCGCGCTCCGTACCCGCTCTCCGGCACCCATCCGTCCACCGCTTTCTCCGCTGTCCGACTGGACTGACGCCGATCCCGGCCGAACGGTTGCATGATCGGTTCGGCCGGGTGAGGCCGCCGCATTAGTCTTGTGACCCTCCCCGTCAGCGAAAACAGCAGGTGATCCCGTCGTGCCCCCGATCCCCAAAGCAGAGCTCCACCTCCACATCGAGGGCACCCTCGAACCCGAGCTGGCCTTCGCGCTCGCCGAGCGCAACGGCGTCGAGCTGCCGTACGCCACCCAGGACGAGCTGCGCGCCGCGTACTCCTTCACTGACCTCCAGGACTTCCTGGACCTCTACTACGCGCTGATGGCGGTGTTGCGCACCGAGGACGACTTCGCCGACCTGACCAACGCCTATCTCGCCCGCGCCCGCGCGCAGGGCGTCCGGCACGCCGAGATCTTCTTCGACCCGCAGGCCCACACCGCGCGCGGCGTCGCGATCGGCACGGTCATCGACGGGCTGTCGCGCGCGCTGGACGCGGCGGAGGAGACGTACGGCATCACCACCCGTCTGATCATGTGCTTCCTGCGCGACGAGAGCGCCGAGTCCGCCCTCGAGACCTTCGAGTCGGCCCGCCCCTACCTCGACCGCCTCACGGCCGTCGGCCTCGACTCGGCGGAGGTCGGCAATCCGCCGTCGAAGTTCCGCGAGGTGTACGCGCGGGCGCGCGAGGCGGGGCTCAAGTGCGTGGCACACGCGGGGGAGGAGGGGCCGCCCGCGTATGTGTGGGAGGCGCTGGACGTCCTCGGCGTCGACCGCGTCGACCACGGCGTGCGCTCCCTGGAGGACGAGGCCCTGGTGGCCCGGCTGGTCGCGGACCAGGTCCCGCTGACCGTCTGCCCGCTCTCCAACGTCCGGCTGCGGGTCGTCGACCGGCTCGAGGACCACCCACTGCGGGCGATGCTGGACGCGGGGCTGCTGGTGACGGTGAACTCCGACGACCCGGCGTACTTCGGCGGGTACGCGGGGGACAACTTCGACGCCGTACGGGACGCACTGCGCCTGGACGCCGCCACGCTGCGCGTGCTCGCGCGGAACTCCTTCCGCGCGTCCTTCCTGGACGAGGCGGCGCGGACGGCGTACCTGAAGGAAGTCGACACGTACGAGAGCTGACGCGGGGCCGCTGCCCCGCGACGTCCGGAGCTTGACTTTGTAGTGAGTATGGGACAGCGACACGCCGTGGTGTCGGCGTGTCGCTGTCCCATACTCACTACAAAGTCACTGGCACAGGGCTACGCCCGTTCCACCCGCACCGCGCACACCTTGAACTCCGGCATCCGGGAGACCGGATCGAGCGCCGGATTCGTGAGCGCGTTGGCCCGCCCCTCGCCCGCCCAGTGGAAGGGCATGAACACCGTGTCCGGCCGGATGTCCCGGCTGATGCGGGCCGGGGCGACGGCTCGCCCGCGGCGGGAGACCACCGCGAGCCGGTCGCCCTCGGCGGCACCCAGGCGCTCGGCGAGCTGAGGATGCAGCTGGACGAAGGGGCCGGGGGCGGCCCGGTTCAGCTCCTCGACGCGGCGCGTCTGCGCGCCCGACTGGTACTGGGAGAGCACCCGGCCGGTGGTCAGGAACAGCGGGTACTCCTCGTCGGGCTCCTCCGCCGCGGGGCGGTGGGACACCGGTACGAAGCGGGCCCGCCCGTCGTCGGTCGCGAAGCGGTCGAGGAAGAGGCGTGGCGTGCCGGGGTGGGGCCCCTCCGGGCAGGGCCAGAAGACCCCGTCCTCCTCCGCGATCCGGCGGTATGTGATGCCCGAGTAGTCCGCCGCCCCGCCCGCCGACGCGCGGCGCAGTTCGTCGAAGACCTCCTCCGGGTCCGTCGGAAAGCCCTTCTCCCAGCCCAGCCGGGCGGCCAGCCCGTTCAGTACCTCCAGGTCCGAGCGGACGCCGGGCGGCGGGGTGACGGCGGCGCGGCGCAGGACGACCCGGCCCTCCAGGTTGGTCGTCGTGCCGGTCTCCTCCGCCCATTGGGTCACCGGAAGGACGACGTCCGCGAGCGCGGCGGTCTCCGAGAGGACCACGTCCGCGACCGCCATGAAGTCCAGCGACCGCAAGCGCGCCTCTACATGGGCCGCGCGGGGAGCGGAGACCACCGGGTTGGACCCCATGAGCAGCAGGGCCCGCACGTCGCCGCCGAGCGCGTCCAGCAGCTCGTACGCGCTGCGCCCCGGCCCGGGCAGCGCGTCGGGGTCGACGCCCCACACGTCCGCCACATGGGCGCGGGCCGCCGGGTCGTCGAGCTTGCGGTAGCCGGGCAGCTGGTCGGCCTTCTGGCCGTGTTCGCGGCCGCCCTGGCCGTTGCCCTGGCCGGTGAGGCAGCCGTAACCGGACAGCGGGCGGCCCGCGCGGCCAGTGGCCAGGCACAGGTTGATCCAGGCGCCGACGGTGTCGGTGCCCTTCGACTGCTGCTCGGGCCCGCGCGCCGTGAGCACCATGGAGCTCCCCGCGTCGCAGAACATCCGCATCGCCGCGCGGAGTTCGGGCACCGGTACGCCCGTGATCCGCTCGACCATTTCCGGCCAGTGCGCCATCGCGGCGGCCCGCGCCTCGGACCAGCCGCTCGTGCGCCCCGCGACGAACTCCTCGTCCACCCGCCCCTCCGCGACCACCAGGTGCAGCAGCCCCAGCGCGAGCGCCAGGTCCGTACCGGGGCGCGGCGCCAGGTGCAGATCCGCCTGCTCGGCGGTCCGCGTCCGGCGCGGGTCGACCACGATCAGCTTGCCGCCGGCCTCCTTGAGCTCGGTGAGGTAGCGCAGGGCGGGCGGCATGGTCTCGGCCAGGTTCGAGCCGACGAGGATCACACACCCCGTACGGGCCACGTCCGCCAGCGGGAAGGGCAGCCCGCGGTCCAGGCCGAAGGCCTTGTTGTGCGCGGCGGCCGCCGAGGACATGCAGAAGCGGCCGTTGTAGTCGATCTGCGAGGTGCCGAGCACGACCCGGGCGAACTTCCCCAGCGCGTACGCCTTCTCGTTCGTCAGCCCGCCTCCGCCGAAGACCCCCACCGCGTCCCGCCCGTGCGCCTTTGCCGCGCTCGTCAGCCCTTCCGCGATCCGGTCCAGGGCCTCCTCCCAGGTGGCCGGTTCGAGCCGGCCGGTGTCAGGGCGGCGGACCAGCGGCTCGGTCAGGCGCACCCGGGAGGAGAGTACGGCGGGCGCGGTGCGGCCCTTGCCGCACAGCGCGCCGCGGTTCACGGGGAACGCCGGGCGCTCCACCACCTCCACGCCCCCTTCGCTCCCCGGGGCGGGGCGCAGCGCCATGCCGCACTGCAGCGAGCAGTACGGGCAGTGGGTGTCGACGGCGGGGTCGGGCGTCATGGCGCCGGTCACAGCATCATTTGGTTCGCTTCTCCGCCCGCGAGGCGAATCTGCAGCGCCCGAGGTGTGGCGCGGCTCGTCGGCCTCGCGTGCGTCGCTCACATGCGGCATGCGGTCAGCGTGCTACGGCCGTGTTACGTGCCGCGCCCGCTCGCGTTACGCGTCGGGCAACCGGACCTCAGCGCGGCCGGTGGTGATCGGTGAACTGGTGGCAATCACCTGTGACGGCCAGGCAACGGGGGCGCAATGTCCCGCTGCGAGGCTCCTGTCATGACGGCGTTGCCCCATCCCGGTCCCGCAGCCCCTTCCGGCCCGCTCGACACCACGGCCCAGCTCATGACCCGGGTCACCGCACAGCTCAGCGCGCAGCTCGGCCAGCTCGGCCGGCTCGGCCGGACGCCCCTCGGCGGCACGCGGCGTCGGCCCCGGCCCACCGGGCCGAGCCGCCCGCCCACCCTCGTCGCCGTGGCGCACGGCAGCCGGGACCCCGAGGCGCTGCGCACGGTCACCGCGCTCGTGGAGCGCGTCCGCGCGCTCCGCCCCGACCTGCCCGTACGCCTCGGCCATGTGGAGCTGAACGAACCGCTGCTCGCCGACACGCTCGCCGCGCTGCACGGCGAGGCCGTCCTCGTGCCGCTCCTCCTCGGCCGCGGCCATCACATCAAACGGGACCTGCCGGACGCCGTCGCCGCCGCGCCCCACCTGTCCGTCCGCATGGCCGCCCCGCTCGGCCCGCACCCGCTGCTCGCCGAGGCCCTGTACGCGCGCCTCACCGAGGCCGGGTGGCCGCCCGGCGGACTGGCCGGAGCGGGCGTCGTCCTGGCGGCGGCGGGCTCCCGCGACCGGGACTCGGCCGCCGACACGGCCCGTACCGCCGCCCTGCTCAGCGCCCGGCTCGGCGGTGTGCCCGTACTGCCCGGCTACGCCTCCGCCGCCGCGCCCACCGTGGCCGAGGCGGTGCGCGCCCTGGCCGACCGGGGCTGTAGCCGGCGGATCGCGGTGGCCTCGTACTTCGCCGCGCCCGGCCGCTTCGCGACCCAGTGCGCGGCCGCCGCGCCGGGCATCGCCTCCGGGCCGCTCGGCGACCATCCCGCCGTCGCCCGGCTCGTGGTCCACCGCTACGAAGAGGCGCTCGCCTCTGCACCCATGTCACACCCGGCGGTTACCGTCGGTGTATGAGCCGCACTGGACCCACGGCACCCGATCCCTCAGCTGAGTCCGCCGAACAAGCCCTGACACCTTCCCGGCCAACTCCCCGGCCCGCCCTCCGGCCGACCGAGTCCGCGGCATCGGCCTCGGCGAGCCCCGGCTACGAGGCGGCGGACCTCGAGCGATGGGCGGCCGAGCCCGACAAGCGTCCGGGCCGGACCGCCTTCCAGCGGGACCGGGCGCGGGTGCTGCACTCGGCCGCGCTGCGCAGGCTGGCCGGCAAAACCCAGGTCGTCCCCGCGTCCCCCGCCGCCGCCCCGGGGCCCGGCTCCGGCGTCCCGGCCTGGGACGCCACCCCGCGCACCCGGCTGACCCACTCCCTGGAGTGCGCCCAGGTGGGCCGGGAGCTCGGCGCCGCCCTCGGCTGCGACCCGGACCTGGTGGAGATGGCCTGCCTGGCCCACGACCTCGGCCACCCGCCCTTCGGGCACAACGGTGAGCAGGCGCTCAACGAGGTCGCCGAGGCCTGCGGCGGCTTCGAGGGGAACGCCCAGTCGCTGCGGCTGCTCGCCCGGCTGGAGCCCAAGCGGTTCGTCGCCGACCCGGACACCGGCGCGGCGGTGAGCGTGGGGCTCAACCTCACCCGCGCCGCGCTCGACGCCGCCACCAAATACCCCTGGCCGCGCGGCGGCCACCCCAGCGACCCCGGCTCGCGCAAGTTCGGGGTGTACGAGGACGACATCCCGGTCTTCGCCTGGTTCCGGCGGGGCGCGCCCGATCACCGCACCTGCTTCGAGGCCCAGGTCATGGACTGGTCCGACGATGTGGCGTACTCGGTCCACGACGTCGAGGACGGCCTGCACGCCGGCCACCTCGACCCCGGCCTGCTGCTCGCCGAGCCCGAGCGGCGCGAGGTGTTCGCGGTCGCCGCCGACCGCTACGCCCCGGGCGCCGAGCCCGACGAGCTGGCCGAGGCGCTGGACCGGCTGCTCGACCAGGAGTGGTGGCCCCACGGCTACGACGGGTCCTCCGTCGCCCAGGCCCGCCTCAAGGACGCCACCAGCCAGCTCATCGGCCGCTTCTGCCTCGCCGCGGAGGGCGCCACCCGCGCCGCGTACGGCACCGGCCGGTTCACCCGCTACGGCGCCGAGCTGGTGGTGCCGCGCGAGGCGCGCCTGGAATGCGCGGTGCTGAAGGCGGTCGCCGACCGCTATGTGATGCAGCGCGCCGACCAGGAGGCGGTCCGCGCCGACCAGCGAGTCATCATCGCCGAACTCGGCGAAGCCCTGACCGCCCGCGCCCCGGTCGGCCTGGACCCCCAGTTCCGCGCCCTGTACGACGAGGCCGACGCGGCCGGCGACGACACGGCCCGCCTGCGCGCCATCGTCGACCAGATCGCCTCCCTCACCGACACCTCCGCCCGCTCCCTGCACACCCGCCTGACCGCCCCGCACCGCCCCCACCACCCATGAACAGCCCCGCGCGCTGGCCCGTACGGCGTACTGCCCCTTCCCGCCGCACGCGTGGTGCGGGAGGCTCGAACATCGGCTCACACGACCGGGGCCCATACGACCGGCCTTGACACGGCGTAGCCGCGCACGGGAATCGCGCGGCAGCGAGGAGGAGACAAGTGGTCGACGCACACCAGACGTTCGTCATCGTCGGAGGGGGTCTGGCCGGGGCGAAAGCCGCGGAAACCCTCCGGGCCGAGGGATTCACCGGCCGGGTGATCCTGATCTGTGACGAGCGCGACCACCCCTATGAGCGACCGCCCCTGTCCAAGGGCTTCCTCACCGGCAGCCAGGAGCGCGACAGCGTCTTCGTCCACGAGCCCGCCTGGTACGCCCAGGCCGATATCGAGCTGCACCTCGGCCAGACCGCCGTGCAGCTCGACCGCGCCGCCAAGGCCGTCGTCCTCGGCGACCGCACCCGCGTCCACTACGACCGGCTGCTGCTGGCCACCGGCGCCGAGCCGCGCCGCCTCGACATCCCCGGCACCGACCTCGTCGGCGTGCACCACCTGCGCCGCCTCGCCCACGCCGAGCGGCTGCGGTCCGTCCTGGCCGCCCTCGGCCGGGACAACGGTCAGCTGGTCATCGCGGGGGCGGGCTGGATCGGGCTGGAGGTGGCGGCCGCCGCGCGCGGGTACGGGGCCGAGGTGACGATCGTCGAGCCGGAGCCCACCCCGCTGCACCGGGTCGTGGGCCCCGAGCTCGGCACCCTGTTCGCCGATCTGCACCGGGAGCACGGCGTCCGCTTCCACTTCGGCGCCCGGCTCACCGAGATCACCGGGCAGGACGGCGTGGTGCTGGCCGCCTGCACGGACGACGGGGAGGAGCACCCCGCCCACGATGTCCTCGCCGCGATCGGGGCCGCCCCGCGCACCGCCCTCGCCGAGGCCTCGGGCCTGGAGGTGGCGGACCGCGCGGCGGGCGGCGGCATCGTGGTGGACGCCGCGCTGCGCACCAGCGACCCGGACATCTTCGCGGCGGGCGATGTGGCGGCGGCTCCCCTCGCCTTCCCGGGCGGCGTCGAGCCGCCGGGCGGCCGGGTGCGCGTCGAGCACTGGGCCAACGCGCTGAACGGCGGCCCGGCCGCGGCCCGCGCCATGCTGGGGCAGGACGTGGCCTACGACCGCGTGCCCTACTTCTTCTCCGACCAGTACGACGTCGGCCTGGAGTACTCCGGCTACGCGCCGCCCGGCTCGTACGACCAGGTGGTGTGCCGCGGCGACGTCGGCAAGCGGCAGTTCATCGCCTTCTGGCTGAGCGAGGGCCGCCTGCTGGCGGGGATGAACGTGAACGTGTGGGATGTCGTCGAGCCCATTCAGCGCCTCATCCGCAGCGGCGTCCGCCTCGACTCCAACGACCTGGCGAACCCGTCCGTCCCGCTGGCGTCCCTGCTGCCGTAGACGGAACGCCCGAGACCGCTCGCGCGCGGCTGGGCGCGGGCCCGGCTGGGCTCCGGCGGTGTCGGAGCCCGGCCGTAGAATTCACGCGTGGCAGGCAGGATCAACGATGACGACGTGAAGGCGGTGCGGGACGCGGTCCCGATCGACGCCGTTGTGTCCGAGTACCTCCAGCTGCGCAACGCCGGGGGCGGCAATCTCAAGGGCTTGTGCCCGTTCCATGACGAGAAGTCCCCGTCCTTCCAGGTCAGCCCCAGCAAGGGGCTTTTCTACTGTTTCGGCTGCCAGGAGGGCGGCGACACGGTCGACTTCATCATGAAGATCGACCACCTCTCCTTCGCCGAGACCATCGAGCGGCTCGCCTCCCAGGCCGGGATCACCCTGCGCTACGAGCAGGGCAGCGCGACGCCCGGCCGGCAGCAGGGCGAGCGCACCCGCCTGGTGGAGGCCCACAGGGCGGCCGCCCAGTTCTATGTCGAGCAGCTGGACAGCCCCGAGGCGGAGATCGGCCGCAGATTCCTCGCCGAGCGCGGCTTCGACCAGGCCGCCGCCCAGCACTTCGGCGTCGGCTACAGCCCGGCCGGCTGGGACCACCTCGTCCGCTTCCTGCGCGGCCGCGGCTTCAGCGACAAGGAGCTGATCCTCTCCGGCCTCGCCCAGGAGAGCCGCCGCAACCCCATCGACCGCTTCCGCGGCCGCCTGATGTGGCCCATCCGCGACATCACGGGTGAGGTCGTCGGCTTCGGCGCGCGCAAGCTGCGCGACGACGACAACGGCCCGAAGTACCTGAACACGCCGGAGACGCCGCTCTACAAGAAGTCCCATGTGCTGTACGGCATCGACCTCGCCAAGAAGGAGATCGCCAAGACCAGCCGGGCCGTCGTCGTCGAGGGCTACACGGACGTCATGGCCTGTCATCTCGCCGGGGTGACCACCGCCATCGCCACCTGCGGCACCGCCTTCGGCGGCGACCACATCAAGATCCTCCGGCGGCTCCTGATGGACAATTCCAGCGCCGAGGTGGTCTTCACCTTCGACGGTGACGCGGCGGGCCAGAAGGCGGCGCTGCGGGCCTTCGAGGACGACCAGAAGTTCGCCGCCGAGACCTACATCGCGATCACGCCCGGCGGGATGGACCCGTGCGAGCTGCGCCTCGCCGAGGGCGACGACGCCGTCAAGGGGCTGGTGGAGAGCCGTACGCAGCTTTTCGAGTTCGCGATCCGGCACATCGTCGCCCGGCACAACCTGGATACGGCGGTGGGGCGGGCCGCGGCGCTGGAGGAGGCCGCGCCCGTCGTCGCCGGGATCAAGAACAGGTCGATCCAGCACGAGTCGGCGGTGCACCTCGCGGGGCTGCTCGGCATCCTCGACACCCAGTTCGTCGTCCGCCGGGTCGCGCAGCTCGCCCAGTGGGCCCGTGAGCGCGGCCAGCGCGGCGGCGGCCCCCAGCAGGGCGGCGCCCGCCGCGGCGGCGGCCCGGGGGGCCCCGGTGGCCCGGGCGGCCCGGCTGGCCCGGGCGGGGGCTACGGCGGCCCCGGCCAAGGCGCGGGCCCCGGCGCCAGGGCGGGCGCCGGTGCCGGGCCCGCGGGGCCTGGCGGCCCCGACGGCGGCCCGCAGCCCCCGCGCGGCCCCGCGCTGAACCTCCGCAGCCCCGCCCACCGCGTCGAGCGCGAGCTGCTGAAGCTCGCCCTGCAGCGTCCGGAGCTGGTCTCCCCGGCCTTCGACGCCTACGGGATCGACGAGTTCACCGCCCCGCCGTACGCCGCCGTGCGCCGCGCCATCGAGGACGCGGGCGGGGCGAGCGCGGCCGACGGCGACTATCTGACGCGGGTCCGCGACGCCGCCCCCGACGACACGGTGCGCGCGATGGTCCACGAGCTCGCGGTCGAGCCCCCGCACACCCGGCGCGACCCCGACGAGGCGTATGCGGGCGTCCAGTTGGTGGCCGTCCGGCTGGCCGCGGTGAACCAGCGGATCGGCGAGGTCCGGGGCGCCCTCCAGCGCCTCGGCTCCGGTGCCGACCCGGCCCACGTCGCCGCCGTGCAGAACGAGCTGTGGGTCCTGCAGCAGTACGGGCAGTCCCTGCGCGAGAAGGGCGCGGCGGCCCTCTAGACGGCCTGGGCCCTTGCACCGCGGCGGGCCGCGGCCTCGTAGGGCCGTAACCGCCCGGTCACGGCCCGCAGCGCAAAAAGTGCTCGCACGCCCCTCGTGGCGGGGCTGCGTCGTACTCCACACTGGGTTGCGGTGCCTGAGTCCTCGGAGCGCGGCGGTGTTGGCCAGGAAGGGCCGGATTCCCCCGCAGATCCGCTCATGATGTACGGGACGGACGGTGGCGTGGCCGCCGCAGCCGTACCCGATCGTTCTGCCGCCTCAGCAGCGATCACCCTGGAGGTCGCCCCCGTGCAGACCCAGACCCTGACCGACGCGGCCCCCGTGGTGACGCCGCCGCAGTCCCCCCACGCCGACTCCGAGCCGGCCGCGGCCTCGGCACCAGCCGCGCTGGAGGCGGTGGAGGCCCTGGCGGCCGCCGAAGCCCCCGGAGCCCCCGGAACCGACCCGTCAGAGGCTGCCGAAGCCGAGGCCGCCGAAGCCGAGGCACCCGAGGCCGCCGAAGCCGAAGCCGAAGCCGCCGAACCCGAGGCCGCCGAGCCGGCCGTACGCGCCGAGACCTCCAGCGGCCCCTCCTCGGACCTCTTCCGCCAGTACCTCCGCGAGATCGGCCGCATCCCGCTGCTGTCCGCCGCCGAGGAGGTGGAGCTCGCGCGCCGCGTCGAGGCGGGCCTGTTCGCCGAGGAGAAGCTCGGCAGCACCCCCGACCTCGACACCCAGCTCGCCCTCGACCTCGACCGGCTGGTCGTGCTGGGCCGCATGGCCAAGCGCCGCCTCATCGAGGCCAACCTCCGCCTCGTCGTCTCCGTCGCCAAGCGCTACGTCGGCAGAGGCCTGACCATGCTGGACCTGGTGCAGGAGGGCAACCTCGGGCTGATCCGCGCCGTGGAGAAGTTCGACTACGCCCGCGGGTACAAGTTCTCGACGTACGCGACCTGGTGGATCCGCCAGGCCATGTCCCGCGCCCTCGCGGACCAGGCCCGCACGATCCGGGTGCCGGTGCATGTCGTCGAGCTGATCAACCGGGTGGTGCGGGTGCAGCGCCGGATGCTGCAGGAGCGCGGCTACGAGCCCACGTCCGAGGAGGTCGCCCACCATCTCGACCTCCCCGCGGAACGGGTGAGCGAGGTGCTGCGCCTCGCCCAGGAGCCGGTGTCGCTGCACGCGCCCGTCGGGGAGGAGGACGATGTCGCGCTCGGCGACCTGATCGAGGACGGGGACGCCGCCTCGCCGGTCGAGTCGGCGGCGTTCCTGCTGCTGCGGGAGCATCTGGAGGCCGTGCTCTCCACGCTCGGGGAGCGGGAGCGGAAGGTGGTGCAGCTGCGGTACGGGCTGGCCGACGGGCGGCCCCGGACGCTGGAGGAGATAGGGCGGATCTTCGGGGTCACGCGGGAGCGGATCCGGCAGATCGAGTCGAAGACGCTCAACAAGCTCCGGGACCACGCGTTCGCGGACCAGCTCCGCGGCTACCTGGACTGACCGCTACCAGCCGAACCGCCTGCCCAGCCGAACCGCTGCCTGGACCGACCACCCGCGCAGCCTGACCGCTTACCCCATCCACCTACCCCATCTGCCCCTTACCCCATCTGCCCCGCACCCGGACCGGCCTCGGACGCCCCCGGGAAGGCCCCCGGGTGGGTCTGCTCGCGCACCGCGACGTACTGCTGCCGCACCGCCTGCCCCACCGCCAGCTCCTCGCCCGGCTCGAAGACCTGGCTCGCGGCCGCGGGCCACAGCGGCGGCTGGTGCGGTGAGAGGGTGCCGTGCGCGGCGCCCAGGGCCCAGGCGGCCTGCCGGGCGGCGCCCAGCGCGGCGTAGTCCGCGGGCTGGGGTACCACGACCTGGGCGCCCAGCAGCGCCGGGGCGATGGCCCGTACGGCGGGAAGGTCCGCCGCGGGCCCCAGCAGGAACACCCGGCGCACCGCGACCCCGCGCCCGCGCAGCACGTCCAGCGCGTCCGCGAGCCCGCACAGCATGCCCTCGAAGGCGGCGCGGGCCAGGTGCTCGGGCTTCATGCTCTCGCGCCGCAGCCCCGTCAGCGTCCCGGCGGTGTGCGGCAGATGCGGGGTGCGCTCGCCCTCGAGGTAGGGCAGCAGCACCAGCCCGTACGACCCAGGCGTGGACTTCAGCGCGAGCGCGGAGAGCCCTTCCAGGTCGACGCTCAGCAGCTCCGCGGTGCCGCGCAGCGCCCGTACGGCGTTGAGCGTGTGGACGACGGGCAGGTGCATGCCGGTGGCGTCCGCGTACGAGGTGATGGTGCCGGAGGGGTCGACAAGCGCCTCGTGGTGGACGGAGAAGACGGAACCCGAGGCGCCCAGCGAGATCACCGCGTCGCCGATGCCGACGCCGAGGCCGAAGGCCGCCGCCATGGTCTCGCCGGTCCCGGCGGAGATCAGCAGCCCCTCGGGGGTGTGGCCCGCGGCCTCGGCCGGGCCGAGGACCTCGGGCAGCCGCACCTGGTGGCCGAGCGCCAGCTCGATGAGGTCGGGGCGCCAGGAGCCGGTCGCGGCGGACCAGTAGCCGGTGCCGGAGGCCGTGCCGCGGTCGGTGGTGCGCCGCGCGGGCCGCCCCAGCAGCTGCCACACCAGCCAGTCGTGCGGCTGCATCAGCTCGGTCACCCGCCGCGCCGCGTCCGGCTCGGTGCGGGCCAGCCACCGCAGCTTGGCCACGGCCTGCGTGGCGGTCGGCACGGCGCCGACCGCCTGTGCCCACGCGGCGCGGCCGCCGAGCGATTCGATCAGGTCGGCGGCCGCGGCCTGGGCGCGCTTGTCGTTGCCCACCAGGGCGGGCCGTACGAGCACCCCGCCCGCGTCCAGCGCGAGCAGCCCGTGCCCCTGCGCCGATACGCCGATGGCCTGCACCCCCTCCAGCAGCTTGCCCTCGGCGGCCTCGCCGAGCGACAGCAGCCAGGACTGGGGGTCCACGTCGTACGGCGACGCGGGTCCGCCCCCCGGGGAGGCCGCGGGGTGCGGGGCGTACCCCTGCCTGAGTACGGCTCCCGTATCCGTATCGCAGACGACGATCCGTGTGCTCTCGGACGAACTGTCCAACCCGGCGACTATCCCCATGGACCCAGATCATGCCACCGCGGCGGGCTAGGTGTTGCTCGTCCCCCAGTCGTCCTCCCCGCCCGCGGGCTTCTCCCGCTGCCCGATCCGCTCGCGCAGCGGCTTGGCCTTCTCAAAGGCCTTGGTCGCCGCGTGCCGCCCGCTCAGCGCGGCTGATTCGGCGGTGTTCCGGACCGCTGGATTCTGTACGAACCGCTGCGCACATGTACGCAGCTGCTCGTACCGCTCGCGGCCGGCCCGCGTGCCGAGTACGTATCCGAAAGCCAGCCCCGTGACGAACGTCAGCCGGTAGCGCATCGACCTGCCCTTCTGGTTGTCCTTCGCGTCGGACCCTGCGGGTCGTGCAGCGCCTACCCGTCCTGGCCACAGATCACCCACGGCCGCCGTGGACACCCACGAGGTTACCGATTGGCGGAGCACCCCCCTGCTTGCGCTAATGTATGTGTCGCAGCGAGCGCACGCCGCCGGGGAGCCCCGGACGGGGTCGCGGTCGGTGCACACGGAGCAATCCCCTGTAGCTCAATTGGCAGAGCAGCCGGCTGTTAACCGGCAGGTTACTGGTTCGAGTCCAGTCGGGGGAGCTCGGTCCCCTGTAGCTCAATTGGCAGAGCATTCGGCTGTTAACCGGAGGGTTACTGGTTCGAGTCCAGTCGGGGGAGCAGCGGGAGAGGACCCCACGGGGTCCTTTTTCATTTCCGGGCCCCTTCCCTCCTCCTGCCCGGCCACCACGGTCCCCGGGCTGCCATGGGCCCCCCGTACGAGGGCATGGGGGTACCCATCTCCGGCCCCCCGAAGCAACAGATCGTATGAGCGGCTATGCTGCGGCAGACGGCGCGCGCGAATGTGCGCGACGCGCCGTTACGGGGCGGTAGCTCAGCCGGTTAGAGCAGCGGACTCATAATCCGTCGGCCGTGGGTTCGAGTCCCACCCGCCCCACCCAGCGGGTCTCTGACCTGCGGAAAAGTCGCAGCGGGCGTGCGGATTCAGGACTTTGGGCCAACGGACTGAATCCGCTGCTCGTGAGGTCGACGCCGTGGCTATCAGGGTTGGTTGGCGCCGCTCCGGCCTGGGCGGACGTCTCAGTTCGCTGCCGGGGCAAGCCGCCACAGGTGGGCTGTGCGAGCGGGTGGACGCCGAATCGGGACGCTCATGGGACGCAGGCGTGTGTGACGGTCGGCCACGCTGTGCAATATCTGGGTCGATGGTCTGCTGGGGGCCCGAGCTGGACGCCGGGGAAACGGCCCGTACTGGAAACGGCCCAGTTCGCTGGCCGGGGTGAGTCGACCCTCGAAGAAGGCGATCGACGAGGCCCAGAGGGGCTCGGCCGTCGACCTGGACCAGCGTCGGCGCCTTGTTGTGCTCGGGCGGTGGGTTCTCTCGTCGTTTCCGGTAAGGGATCAGCCGTGGTGTGAGGGCGGTGCGGGCTGATTCCTGGTGGTTTCGTCGTCCTGGCTGGCTGCCCAGCAGGCGAGCAGGACAGGTTGTCGTGGGAGATCGTTCCCAGTGCGGCGGTGTAGGTGATCAACAGGGCGGAAGGTGTCGCTGCGGGCGGACAGCTCGCCGACGAGGTTCCCCGCCGAAGTCCCGAGGCGCCGTTTCGTCACACGACGAGCCGCTCCGGCTCGTCCGTGACGAACGGGCCAGGCTCCGGCGCCACATCCGACAGCGCCTGCTCGGCCCAGATGGTCTTTCCGGTGGGCGACTGGCGGGTGCCCCAGCCCTGGGTGAACCGGGCCACGAGGAGAAGCCCGCGGCCGCCCTCGTCGAAGACGCGGGCACGACGCAGGTGAGGGGCTGTGTTGCTCGCGTCGGAGACTTCGCAGATCAGCGTGCGGTCGTGGATCAGGCGCAACTGGATGGGGGGTTCGGCGTGCCGGATGGCGTTGGTAACCAGCTCGCTGACCACCAACTCGGTGGTGAAGGCAGCCTCTTGGAGTCCCCATTCAGCCAGTTGAGTGGAGGCTTTCTTCCGCGCCTCGGCCACGGCTGTGGGATCGGCCGGTATGTCCCAGGTGGCGACCTGTCCGGTGTCAAGGGCGTGCGGACGGGCGATCAGCAGGGCGACGTCATCCTGGGGACGATCGGGCAGCAGGGCGCCGAGCACCGTGTCGCACGCCTCGTCCAGGGACCGGGTGGACCGGGCGAGCGCCTGGCGCAGTATGCCGAGTCCTTGGTCCACGTCGCGGTCGCGGGCCTCGATCAGTCCATCGGTGTACAGGACCAACAGGCTGCCCTCGTCCAGTGCCACCTCGGCCGATTCGAAGGGGAGGCCGCCCAGGCCCAGCGGTGGACCTGCCGGAAGATCGAGGAGGCTGACGGCGCCCTCGGGAGTGACCGTGAAAGGCGGTGGATGACCGGCGCGGGCCAGGGTGCAACGGCGGGAGACCGGGTCGTAGACCGCGTAGAGACAGGTCGCGCCGACGCCTCCGACGGCGGGTTCGCCCGCCAGGTCGGGGCCGGAGCCAGCGCCGTCCACACCGTCGGCAGCCTCATCGGCGAGGTGGGTGACAAGGTCGTCGAGATGAGTCAGCAGTTCGTCCGGGGAGAGATCCACGTCAGCCAGGGTGCGCACCGCAGTGCGCAGGCGGCCCATGGTGGCGGATGCCTGGATGCCGTGGCCGACCACGTCACCGACCACCAGTGCCACCCGTGCCCCGGAGAGCGGAATGACGTCGAACCAGTCGCCGCCCACGCCGGCCCGGGCGCTGGCGGGAAGATAGCGGGACGCGACCTCGACCGCGGCCTGCGGTGCCAGCCGTCGAGGCAGAAGGCTGCGCTGCAGGGTGAGGGCCGTGCTCCGCTCGCGGGTGTAGCGACGGGCGTTGTCGATGCAGAGCGCGGCGCGGGCCGTCATCTCCTCGGCGAGCAGCAGGTCGTCGGGGTCGAACGCCTCCTGAAGCCTGCGGCGGCCGAAGACGGCCACGCCCAGGGTCACACCACGGGCGCGCATCGGCACCACCAGCAGGTGGAAGCCAGATCGCCGCGCCGCGCCGCCCGCTGGGGCCTGGCCCGACCGCCGGCTGCCGGTGGAGTCCGGATCTGTCATCAGGTGCGAGATGGTGCGCCCGGTCGCCAGACACTCGCCCTGGGGCGAATCCTCCGCATATATGCTCAGGCCGTCCACCGCGGGGGGAATCTCGGGGCAGCTCTCGGGCGCATGGGCGAGATGGCGGAGTTCGACGGGCGTGCCCGTCCGCAAGCGGGAGGTCTGCTCGCCACCGTCGCGTGGGGTGAGCATCTCGACACAGGCGAAGTCCGCGAGCCCTCGAACGGCCACGTCGGCGAGTTCCTGTGCGGTGCGCACGACGTCCAGGGTGCTGCCGATGGTCGCGCTCGCCTCGTTGAGAAGCTGGAGGCGCTGACGCGCCCAGTACTGCCGGGTTTCGTCGTGGGCAGTAAGACATACGGCGTTCACCTCGCCGTCTGCGTCTCTCATCGGGGCGAGCGAGATGGCCCATGCCTGGTGGCGGCCATGGCCAGGCGTACGAAAGACATTTTCCCGATACTGCGGGCTACCGGTCTCCAGCACCTCACGCATGGCCTTGTCGGTAGCCTCCAGATCAGGGTGTAGAACGATCTCCGACAGGCGCAGCCCGCGCATCTCCGCCTGGGTGAGACCCAGCGCCCGTTCCATTTTCTCATTCGCTCGTCGCAGGCGCCGGTCACTGCCGTAGAGAGCAATGGGGCAGGACTGCTGAGCGAAGGCCCGCTCCAGCAGTTCCATGTCGTCCCGAGAGCTGGTGTTGCCCATGACAGGCGAGACGACCAGCCAGTCGCTCTCCCCCTGGCTGGAGGGCAACCGGTGATGCACCAACAACCTGGCCTCCACACTGCGACCGTCCCGGTGCCGCAGCCGGACCGTTCCGTGCCATCGGGACTGGTCTGCCCACGGAACCCGGTCTGCCAGGGATCGCAGCGCTGATTCGGACAAATCTTCCGTCAGTAGGAGAGCGGCGGACCGCCCCACGACTTCTGTGGCTGTGTAGCCCAGCAGCCGACGGGCCTCGGGGCTCCAGCTGGTCACGATGCCCCGTGCATCGATGACGGCTGAGGCCGTATAGCCGATGGCAGCGCGGTTCCGCATCGTATTCACCCTTCGCGCCGGGAAGGCCAAGGCCCAGCAACCTGGAGGCCTTCCCCCTCGGTACAACCAGCATGCGCCCTCGGGCGGCCGAAGCCCAATGCCGTCGGCGCCTGGCGGCCCGCACCGCCGTCCTCCATCCGAAGGAGGACGCGCCGCCAAGCGCCCGGTAGCCCTCGCGTCGCCGTCGATCGCCGCCTTCGGGCGTCGAGTCCGAGGGTGCGGGTCCGGGTACGCCTGCCGTCCGACGGCGCCGTGGCGATGATCCGTCCTGCCCCACTCCCGTCCCGGCTGGACGTCGAGACCTCCGTGCCGCCCGCTGTGGCAGGGACGACCACGCTCACCGTGCCTGATGCCTGCGACCGGTCGAAGCGCCGGGCCACGCGTGGCTGCCTGGGGACCTGCGCCGACGCTGCTCCGGCTGTGTGCGGCGGGTTGGGGGTGTGGCGGTCGGCCACGCTGTGCAACGCCTGGACCGATGGTCTGCTGCGGGACCCGGGCTCAGCGCCGGGGAAACGGCCCGTACTGGAAACGGCCCAGTCCGTGGGGCGGGCGCACGCGCACGGAATGAGGGCCGCTCGTCAGTGGGGCATCGCTGCGATACGACCGCCGGGCGTGCGTTCGACGAGAGGCCTGGTGCCCGTCCCTGCGACCGCGCAGGTTCTACTGCCTGAGGTCGATCGTGCGGACGGGCTGCCCTGTCGTGCGGGCGATGGTTTCGAAGTCGCGGTCGAAGTGGAGCAGGGTGAGTCCCGCTTCTTCCGCGGCGGCGGCCACCAGGAGATCGACGGGGCCCGCGCTGCGCTGCTCCCCCTTTGCGGTCAGTTGTTCCTGGACGATGCGGGAGCGGCGGTAGACGCCGTCCGGCATGGGGCACCAGGCGTAGTGGGCGTCGAGTGCCGCCTTCAAGCGGGTGCGGTCTGTGGCCGAACGGGCTGAGTACAGGACTTCCAGTTCGGTGAGGTCGCAGATCGCGACGAGCCCGGCGCCGATCCTGTCGTCCCATTCTGTCGTGTTCTGGCGGAGCAGGACGCGGGCGAGGGCGGAGGTGTCGATGAGGTAGTCGGCGACGGTCACTCGTCCGCTCCGGTGCCGCGGTCGTCGCCTGCCGCGCCTGTGGGGCGGTACGCGTCCTTGTTCAGTAGCAGGTCCATGTCCAGGGCGCCGTCGGCCACCATTTCGCGGGCTTCTTCGAGGGAGCGTAGACGCCGGTAGCGGGCCGTGACTTCCCGCAGGGCGGTGTTGATGGTGTCGCGCTTGGTGGTGGTGCCGAGTTCTTTGGCTGCTTCTTCCAGCGCCTCGTCGTCGAGATCGATGACCGTGCGACTCATGATGTCTTCCTCCGCCCGCCGACTGTGTATATCAAGGTACTGGATCGTTTATATATCGGCTAGGCCCGAGCAGTAGTCACCTGCCGGCTGCCAGTGCCTCCTGCCGGGCCGGCCGGTGGATGGGGCCGGTGATCCGGGATAGTGGCAGCCCGATGCAGGCGCTGGTGTGGGCGATGATCTCTGCGGCGATGGAGACGGCGGTCTCCTCGGGCGTCTGGGCGCGCAGGCAGCGGTGAGGAGGTCCACGACGAGCAGGCCGTGACGTCGTAGCCGAGGAATTTTCGGTGTCAGACGAGAGCCGCAGAGTGATCGGCTTGGTTTTGCCCCGAAGGGGCCAGGGTGGGGGTGGGCCCGACCGGAGTCGCCGTCGATGGCCTTCGAGATCCGCTCCCGGAGGGCGCCCGGGCCGGTCAGCTGCCGGCAGGTGCACCCAGCGGCGGCATTGGCCGCGGCCGGGATCCCGGCCGCGGCCAATGCCTGCTCGTCGGGGGTGCAGGCGGTGGTGCCGCAGCAGGTTTGGGGTGGCCTGGGCGCTCTACTGCATGTGGTTGTAGAGGGTGCCGGGCCGGTCGGTCGGCTCACCGGTCAGCGCGGGTGCTGCGCCTGGCCGCGGCCGGCGTCGGGTCACCACTGGGTGATGAGCGGCGTGTCCGGTCCGTGCTGCCGCCAGGCTTCGGTGATGCGGACGAGGCGGGTGGGGGCGGCGATGCCGCGCACGGTTGCGATCTTGTCGCCTGCGATGTCGAACGTCACGGCGCCGATGACCTGGTCGCCGAGCACGAAGAGGATGGCGGGGGCGCCGTTGACGAGCGCGTAGTGGATGGCGGGCGTGCCGCCGACAAGTCGCCGTTTCGCGGGTGTGGGTTTGAAGCCGGCCCGTGCGACAGCGGCGATGCGCTGCGGAGTGTCGTACCGCAGCAGCGTCTTGGTCTGGCCGGCGCCATTGGAGTCGGAGATCGCGGTCGCGTCGTCGGTGAGCAGCGCGACCAGCCGTTCGGTGCGGCCCGAGGAGGCAGCGGCGAGGAATTCGTCGACGATCCTGCGGGCGGATGCCGGATCGACTTCGCCACTGCCACTGCCACTGCCACTGCTACTGCCACTGCCACGGCGGCGCGCGGCGGTGATGCGGTGCCGGGCCCGATGGAGGTGCTGCTGGCTTGCGGACTCGGTGATGTCGAGGATCTCGGCGATCTCGGCGTGACTGTGGGAGAACGCCTCGCGCAGGACGTAGACGGCCCGCTCGAGGGGTGACAGGCGCTCCATGAGAGTCAGCACGGCCAGGGAGACCGATTCGCGCTGCTCGAAGGTGTCGGCCGGGCCGAGCATCGGGTCGCCGTCGAGGAGCGGTTCGGGCAGCCAGGCGCCGGCGGTGCGTTCGCGGCGGGCTTGTGCCGAGCGGAGCCGGTCGAGGCACAGGTTGGTGACGACCTTGGTCAGCCATGCTTCCGGCACCTTGATCCGCTGTCGGTCGGCGGCCTGCCAGTGCAGGAACGCATCCTGAACGGCGTCTTCGGCGTCGGTGGCGGAGCCCAGCAGCCGGTACGCCAGCGAGGCCAGCCGGTTCCGGCTGGCCTCGAACCGACTGGTGTCGAAGCGATCAGTGGCGGTGCTGTCCACGCGGATCACCCTAGAACTAGGCAGACGCTGGTCGGCTACGCGAACGCCTTCTCGACGGACGCACCCGGCGCGACGGCCAGGCGGCGCTTGCGCTTGGGCAGGCCGAAGGTCGGGTGCGAGGTGGTCCACAGCGACATCTTGAGGATGCCCGACTTGATCCGCGCGGCCTTCCGGCCGCCCACGTGCTTCGGCTTCGCCTGCCCTTCGTCGTCGACCATCTGCAGGATCCCGTCCCGCCGCCCCAGGCTGATGTGGTTGCCCAGGTACTCCAGCTTGGTGTTCGGGATCTTGCGGCCGGTCAGGCGTCCCACGATCGCGGCCGTGGCCTGCATGCCGGTATAGCCGGCCGAAGCGCAGGACATCGGCAACGGTCGGCCGTTGTCGCCGATGGCGTAGGCGCTGTCGCCGACGGCGTAGACGTTCGGGTGCGAGACCGACCGCATGATGCGGTCGACGACGATCCGACCGTCCTCGGTGACCTCCAGCCCGCCGGCGGCGGCGATGGGGTCGACCGCGAACCCGGCCGTCCACACGGTCACGTCGGACGTCAGGACGGTGCCGTCGGCACACAGCACCCGCGCCGCTTCGACGGCTTCGACCTCGGTGTGCTCCAGGACTGTGATGCCCAGCCGGTCGCAGGCCTGGCGCAGGTGGCCGCGGGCTCCGGCGGAGAGCCGGGCGCCCAGCTCTCCACGGGCGACCAGCGTCACCGACAGGCCGGGCCGGGATTCGGCGATCTCGGTGGCGGTCTCGATGCCGGTCAACCCGTCGCCGACGACCAGCACACTCCCGCCTTCGTCCCGCCTGCCCAGGCTGTCCAGGCGCTCGCGCAGGCGAAGCGCCGAGGGCCGGGCGGCGACGTCGAAGGCGTGCTCGGCCACGCCGGGGACGCCGCAGTCGTCGCCATGGCTGCCGAGCGCGTGGACGAGCGTGTCGTAGCCGAACTCGCCGCCGCCGTCGGCGCCGGTCACGGCGACGACCTGGCGCTGGGGGTCGACGGCGGTGACACGGGCCAGGCGCAGCTCTATCCCCGTGCCCGCGAAGACGTCGGCGAGCTGTGGAGCCTCGATCTCCTGGCCGGCCGCGAGCTGGTGCAGCCGCAGCCGCTGGACGAAGTCCGGCTCGGCGTTGATCACGGTGATCTCGGTGTCCGCCGGGGACAGCCGGCGGGCCAGGGTCCCGGCCACGTAGGACCCGGCATAGCCGGCGCCGAGGACGACGATGCGGTGCTTCATGTGTTGCTCCTGTCGGTTCGCTTGCTCCCGGTGAGTTGAGCGGGACGGCGCCCCGATTGCTGACAGGAACTACATGTGGCATAGGTCACAGAGCGGCAGGAGTGTCGCCCAGCGATGCTCGCGACGCCGAGGCGGCGCAGATGCAGGCCGAGCTGAACGACATGATCTGATCGCCGCCGCCCGCCGAGGGGGCGTATGAGCGTCGCCTCCGACGGTCCCGGCCCCCCGTTGATCGTCGACGGTACGGGCATGCTCTGCGTCACCTTCGAGCAGCGGGTACGCGGCCTGCTCGCAGACCTCGGTGTCCCGGCCACGGCATGACCACGGCGACCGAGGTCCGCGTCGCTCCGACGGCCGGAACATGCCGAACGGGTATCGAACCTGTGGGCAGGTCTTCTAGCCTGCGATAACGACCACCAAAGGCTCGGCCCGGAATACCGGGATGAGGCCTTTGTCCGTCGGAAGGCTGATCCGCTGCACAGGGGTTCAAGTCCCACCCGCCCCACCGCGCACTACGCGGGCAGAGACGCACCGCCTCGTGTACAAGCCGGCGGGTCGGCGCTTCGGGCGGCGACCCCGGGATCAGTAGCCCGGCAGGTCGCCCTTCAAAGGCTCCGGCTTGCCGATGCCCTTGAAGGGATGGCGCATGGTGTCGTCGATCAGCTTGTTGATGCGCTTGACCGTCTTGCGGTCGTTCTCGGCCCAGTAGGTGTAGTCCTCCCCGGCGTGCGACGTGAACGAGATCTTCACGCACGCTCCGCGTCGGGGTCGATCAGCTCACGCTGCCGAGCCTTCCCGGCCTCTGCCTCAGCGATGGAGTCGAGCAGACGGCGGGCGTTCTTGGGGGAGCGCAGGAGATGCACCGTCTCCGTCCAGGAGCTGAAATCCTCTTCGGACATCAGGACGGCGTTTCCCTTGCGGGAGGTGATGTGAACCGGAGCGTGGTCGTCGTTGACCTGCCGATCAGTGGGAACAGGTTCTGGCGCGCCTCGCACGGCCGTGACAGCCAGGGTGTTCCGGCAGCGGTCACGAGGACACGCCTCCGGTGCAGGCAGCCCCTTGCTCGGGGGTCTGTGCACCCTGGACGTACTTGCTGAAAAACTCGTTGACCCGCGCGTCGGACGCGTTCTGGACATTGAGCTGATGTCCCCAGGCCGTCAGCGTGATCGGCGACGACTGGCTCTTGTAGGGGCTCATCAGGGTGTACGGCGTCTTGGCCACCTTGGCCTCCAGCGCCGTGACGTCCGCGCGGGCGGCCTTGTCGTTGTACGTGACCCAGACGGCGCCGTGCTCCAGGGCGTGCACGGCGTTCTCGTCGCGGATCTGGCTGCTGTAGACGTCACCGTCGCAGTTCTGCCAGGCGGGGTCGTGGTCGCCACCGGCGGGAGGCGTCATGGGGTAGCTGACCGGGGTGGTGACGTGGTTCCGGCTCAGATTGGGCCACGTCTTTTCACCGGCGACCGCAGTCGCCTGGGGCGTGGATGTGGATGTGGATGTGGACGTAGGCGTAGACGTAGCTTTTTCCGCCTGCGGTTCAGGCTTTGCGCTGTTGTCGGAGTCGTCTTTGAGGAGGAAGAAGGCTCCGCTTCCCAGGAGAATCACCACCAATGCGAGGGCGATCCACATGGCCCCTTTCCTCTCCGCGCCGGGTGTGGGGGTCGGAGGGTGGGCCGGTGGGGCGTACGGCATGGGGCCGGGCGGTTGGGCGTAGGCGGGCTGTCCGACGGTGGTGGGGTGGCCCTCCCAGGTGGCCTGGGAGGTGTGCGCCGGCGGAGCCGACGGAGTGTGCGGCGGTGTGGTCGTCGGTCCGACAGTGGTGGCACGGCTCTCACTCGTCGCCTGGCCTGGGCGGGGTGGTTCTGCTGAGGGCAGTGCGGTGGTGGAGGGGAGCAGGGTGCGGGCTGCCTCGCTGGTCATCCGGTCGGCGGTGTCGCGGGTGAGGAGTCCGGTGATCAGTGTCGAGAGCGGAGGCTGGCAGTTCAGCGGCGGTAGGTCGTCGTGGAGGATGGCGTGCAGGGTGGCGGCCGGGGTCGGGCGGGCGAATGGATCGTGTCCTTCGACGGCGTGGAACAAGGTGGCGCCCACGGACCACAGATCCGCCGCTGGCGTGGGGTCTGCGCCCTGGAAGAGTTCTGGGCTCATGTAGCCGGTTGAGCCTGCGACGCCGTGGCGGGTCAGGCGGGTGTCGTCCAGGGCGTGGGCGATGCCGAAGTCGACGAGTTTCACTTCGTCGCCGGGCAGCACCATGACATTGCTGGGCTTGATGTCCCGGTGCACGAGCCCGATCGAGTGCGCGGCGTCCAAAGCGGCCAGCAACTGTCCGGCTATTCGGACCACTCGCTCCTGGGGCAGGGTCCTGTACCACTCCAGCAGCTCCGCCAGCGAGGGCGCCTCCACCAACTCCATGACGATGTAGACGGCGTCGTCCTCGGGCGTCGCCGGCACGAGATCATGGATCGCCACAACGCCCGGATGGTTGAGCCGGCCCGCCGTACGG
This sequence comes from Streptomyces sp. NPDC007917, assembly GCF_042959105.1. Taxonomy (NCBI): domain Bacteria; kingdom Bacillati; phylum Actinomycetota; class Actinomycetes; order Kitasatosporales; family Streptomycetaceae; genus Streptomyces; species Streptomyces sp. NPDC007917. The sequence continues at coordinate 209,385 of NZ_JBIBKK010000006.1, read as the reverse complement.
GCCTCACGCAAGGCCCGTTCACCGAACCTCGAACGTTCCTCGGCCGACAGCCCAGGCGGAGTACGCAACTCCTTGACCGCCGCAACCCGTCCGATCAGCTCATCGGTCGCCCTCCAGACCACTCCCATCCCGCCCCGGCCCAGCACGCCTGCCAGGCGATAGCGGCCCGCCACCAGCCGCCCAGCCCCCTGGGAATCCGTTCCCACAACCGCGCTCCTCACCGAATCGCCCACTGGCCGGCGTCCCGCGCGCCGGCCTTACAGCAGGTTATCCAGTGGTGCCATCACGTGAAGATCGCTGACGACGCCCGGGAGCACACTCGTCAAGTCGGTCGAGTCGGTCGAGCATCACCCGCGGCTCCGGCGGGTCCTCAGAAGCCACCGATGCCGAAGCCGCCCGTGCCACCGGTCGCGGTGCCGCCGGAGGGGTTGTCCCGTCCTTGTGAGAGGCGCCGGGAGAACAGACGGCGCTGCCACTCCTCCGGCGTGAGGCCCCTCTCGCGGAGATACTCCCGGAGCCGTTCCTTCTCGGCGTCGATCCCGTGGCGTATCTCGTCGCGGACGGGTGCGTACGCCTCGCTCGCCTCCTGGACCACCTCGGCGTACCGCCGCTGTACCTCCTGCCACGCCTCGTCGGCGCGGCGCCGATCGCCCGGTATCCACCACCGGGCCCGCGCCGCTCGCTCCCGTACGGTCTCCACCTCCGCGCTGACGCGGTCCACGGCGGCGGCATAGGCGAGGGCGGCGTCCCGCCAGCGCCGGAACTCCTCCGCCGCGCACCGGACACGCACGCCCTTGCAGAATCCCACCTGCGGCGGTTTCCGCAGGAGGAACAGGGACGGGAGCCGGGCGCGGTACTGGCTGTCCTGGAGGAGAGCCCAGGGGACGAACTCCTCGGCGTCCACGCAGCCCTCGGCAGGCTCCGTCGCCCCCTGGGCCTCCAGCATCGCCACCAGCCGCCGGTGGCTCACCAGCGCGGGTATCTCCGGGCGTCTCATCGCGTATCCCTCCTGCCAGCCCGCTGATCGGATCGAGGCGTGGCCAGTTGAATCAGGACGGGGCTCCGGCCGGCGGCGAGGTAGCCGCGCCCGGGTGGTGCGGTGAAGTACTGGTCGGGCTCGAGGGTGATGCTGTGCGCGACGGCGGTGGGTCGGCCGGCGGGGGTGAGCAGGATCCGGTGTCCTGCGGTGACGATGGTGTTGATCAGGCGGGCGAGGGGGCTGGGGAAGCCGGTGAGGACGGGGGTGGCGTCGGCGGTGAGGATGAGGGCGTGGTGGCCGCGGGCTGAGAGGCGGGCGATGTCGTCCAGGAGGGTGGGGGCGTCGGTGAAGCCCTGTTGGGTGGGCAGGAGCGTGATGTGGTCGGCGTCGTCGAGGATCACCGCATAGGGGCCGTCGCCGAACGCGGCGGCCGTGTCGCGGAGGTCGGAGTCCTTGAGCGAGACGCTGGTGAGGACACGCACGCCGGAGTCCTCGGGAAGCAGGTGCGGCAGGGGGGAGCGCGGTGTGGCGAGGGCCAGGACGCCGATACCGGCTCGGCGCAGTGAGTGGGCGAGTGCGGCGGCGGTGGTGGTGCGGCCGGAGCCGTGGGGCCCGGAGAGCAGCAGCAGATGGGGTCCCTGGATGAGGTCGACGCCGATGGTGGTGTGCTCGGGGCCGCCGACTCCGAGGGGAATCCAGGTGGGGGACTGCGGTGTCTCGGGCCAGGGCAGCTCGTCGAGGGTCACGAGGCTGGGCAGGGCGGGGAACTGCCGCGGTAGCTGGGCGGGGTCGGCGTCGGGGAACTGTGTGGGGAGGTCGGTGGGGGGTGCGGTGGGGTGGCAGATGTGGATGTGCCGGCCGGTGGCGGCGTCGATCGCCCGGCCGGGCAGGAGGGGCGGGCTGGTCATGGCCGAGGTCAGGTGTGCGCGGCGGGTCTCTTCCTTGGGGAAGGGCAGGAGCAGGCGACGGGTGTAGTAGGTGGGGAGTTTGTGGTTGAGCATGTCGTGTCCGCCCAGTGGCACGATGTGCACTCCCAGCGGCGCTCCCGCGGCGACGATGGCGCGCAGGGTGGTGAGCAGCGAGGTCTCGGCGAACGCGGGGTCGCTGTGGTCCTCGAAGTGTTCCCAGCCGTCGATGATCACCACGATGCGGGGCAGAGGCGCGGCCTGAGGCATGGACCTGGTGGTGGCGCGCCGGTGGACTTCCTGGTCGAGCCAGGTGACCAGGCGTCGGATGCGGTCCGGTTCGGCGGGGGAGAAGACACCGCCACAGTGGGGCAGGCGGCTGTAGTCGGACAGCCCGGCCGGGTGGCGTTCAAAGACGTACAGGTGGGCTTGGTCGGGGCGGAGCCTGGTGGCGAGGCTGGTGATCAGGGTGCGGGCGAAGGTGGTACGGCCGGATTGCGGGCCGCCGGCGACCATCAGCCGGTCGGTGGAGGCGAGGTCGAAGAACTCCGCGGGCTGGGCCTGCTCTGCGGGGTCGTCGGCCAGACCAAACGGCACCGCCGTGGAGGGAGGAGCGGCGGTCTGGTGGTCGGCGAGGTCCTCCAGCGCCATGGCGACGGGCAGCGGGGGCAGCAGGGGCCGGAAGGGGGCGGTGAGCCCGCCGCGCCGGGCGGCTTCCTCGATGGCGGCGATGGCCAGGTCCTGATCGGCGGGCGCCTCGCCGTACTTGGTCTGTTCCGGGGGGCGGGGCGCGCCGAAATCCGTCCACGTGAGGGCGTGTACGGAAACGGGCTGGGCTGTTCCGGAGGGTGGCGGGTTGCCGAGGTAGCCGGACTGGAACACCTGCGGGACGCGGGTTTCACCGGTGGTGCACAGGATGAGGCCGCGCCCGCGCAGGGAGCCTGGGATGGCGGCGGCGTCGGGTGCGCCGAGGACTTCGGTGCTGTCGGCGGGTTCGTTCTGCCGCAGGCTGATCCGCAGCGAGATGTTGTTCTTCAGTTCGGGCGAGAGCTTGCCCTGCAGTGACTGGGTGGCCAGTACCAGGTGCATGCCGAGCGAGCGGCCCTTGGCGGCCACATTGACCAGTTCCTTGAGGAAGTCCGGGGAGGTCTCCAGCACGCGGGCGAACTCGTCGAAGACCATCACCAGGCGCGGCAGCGGCGGCATGCCGGCGGGGTTGGCCCGACGCCGGCGCCAGTACCTGTCGATCTCTCCGTCGTACCGGGCGAGCAGGGATTCGCGGCGGCTGACCTCGGCGCGTACGGAGGCCAGCACGCGGGCCGCGGCGGCGGAGTCGAAGACGTCGGCGGGTGTCTCGCCGGTGGAGCGGATCAGCGCGACGACGTGGGGGCAGTGCTGGAAGGGCAGGAAGGCACTGCCGCCTTTGAAGTCCACCAGCACGAGGTTGAGCTCGTCGGGCCGGTTGGCCAGCAGCAGGGAGGTCACCAAGGTCTGCAGCAGGATGCTCTTGCCCGCTCCGGTGGCCCCGCCGAGCATGGTGTGCGGGCCTTGGCGTGCCAGGTCGACCGTCACCGGGCCGCCGGCATCCGCACCCAGCACGACACGCGTCTGTGGTCCCTGCCCCCTGCTCCAGAGGCCGACGACGTCATCGGCGGTCGGCACGCCAACGCCCAGCAGGTCGAGGAAGCGCACATGGTCGGGCACGGCGTTCAGCGTGGAGGCGAGGGTGAGCCGGTCGCGCATCGGCGCGAGCGCCCGGGCCAGTGGCTCGACGGCCGCCTCGCCGAGCACGTCGGGCCTGGCCGTGACGGGGTGGTCGTCCGGGGTCGCGGTGAGGCGCAGAGTGTCCTGGTCCACCTCGCACAGGCCGCGGCACTCGTTCATGCCGCGCTGGTCGGCACAGATCAGATAGACGCCAACCGAAGGTCCGTCGCGCAGCACCTCGTCCATCCCGGGGAGTTCCCGCAAGGCCAAGGCGCCGTCCAGTACGACGACGACTTCCTCGGCGAAGCGGACCGTGGAGGAGGCGGCGCGCTCCGCCCGCCGTGCGGTGATGAGCCTTCTCAATTCCTGCACCCGGGCCGCTCGAGTGACATCGGTATTACCGATCGAGCAGGGAACCGCCGCGGCATGGCCCGCGTCCACGTGCGGCAGCCACCGTGCCCAGGTCGGACCGTCGTGTCCGGCCGCGGTGATCACCACGATGCGTAGGTCATCGGGGCCGCGCAGGGCACTCAGCTGAATCAGCAGCCATCTCAGCAGTGACTGCACCGGCTTATCAGGCCCGACCACCCCGAGCACGCCTGTGGCCCGCAGATCCACCGTGACCGGCACCATAGGCAGCACCGGCGTCTGGAAGCCCTCCCAGGGCTCGCCACGCAGGTCCACCGCTGCCTGCTGGTCGGCGACGCCCACCCGCAGGACCAGCCCGTGCGCGGAATCCATTCTCCGCGGCCAAAGGTCTGGCCGCACCCCTACGGCGGTCTCGGCGATCTGTAAGGGATCCGGGCCGAGCAGCCGCCGTACGCGCTGCTCCTCGGCCACATGGGCATCGATCTTGTCCTGGGCGGTCTTCTTCGCCTTGGCGAAGGCGGCCTCGCTCTCCTGGTGCTGCTTGTTCTGGATGAGTTGCATGACGAGGAAGCCCAGGACACCGAGCAGCCCGAACCACAGCATGGACGCCCGATGCATGGTCAGGGCCATCAGCACGGCCCCGCCCACGGGCAGCAAGGCGGACAACGCCATCATGGCCGTGTTGCGCACGACGGTCTGCCGCACCGGCAGGGTCACCTCAGTGCGCGGGATCGCCGGGGCAGCGGCGAAGGCCCGGTCGAAGTCCAGCCGCCCATCCGCGCTGCGTATCGCCCGCAGCGCCTCCACTGGGTGGGGAGTCCACCGCAACTCGTCCGAGCCCACCCGCAGCACGCTGCCCGGCTTCAACGCCATCCTGCCGCTGACCCTGGCACCATCGAGGAACGTGCCGTTGGTCGACCCTCCGTCCACGACGACAGCTTGGCCGTCTCCGGAGATCTCCAGCCTGGCGTGCTCGTTGCGCGAGACGTCCAGATCCCGCAGACACACCGCTGCCCTTGAGCTCCTGGCCACTGTGTGCGTCCCCGGAGCCAACGCCACGATCAGGCCAGTGTCCGGCCCGGCGGCCACCGAGAGAACACCCGCCGTCTGACCGGGCACATGGCGGAACACCGGCCCAGGAGCCCCCACCCTGATCACCGCGCCCGGTATCAGGGGACTGTCGGCCACGACAGCCCGGGGATCGAGCTCGACACCACCGACAAAACACCGCCTGCCACCCACAGGATCCGGCAGCGACTCCAGCAACGAGCCCACCGTACTGGTCGGCGTGGCAAGCACCTCGACATCCCGGCGCGTCGACGATTGAGCGTCCTCAACGGTCAACCGCAGAATCATCGCCGACCCCCGTCCTCGACCACTGCAATACCCCCCCTCAGAGCGACCCAACCGATGGCGCCGGGCATCGTGACCTCCAGCGGCACCCGGCGGGTGCGTGAAGCGACCCATCAGCTGGTTTGTCACTGCAGCTCGATGAGCCAACTGTCCCCGCTCCGCCTTAAAATCCACTCACTGGTCGCGTTGAACATACTGACGACAACGTGAGCCTTCGAGTTCCCCGCCAGCTCAACGGACTTGATCGCCAGATTGTCGACACGCCCTCGATTCGGGTCGGTGAGTTTCCTTGCTTCGCTTTTCCTGCGCTCCTCTGCGTTGCCGCATTCAGGAAACTTCATGTCGCTACTGACATGCGCACGAGGAACCACGAGTTCGCATGCGTTATCGAAATCATACATGCTATAGGCTTGGATGAATTCCAGTGTAACCACTCTCGCCTTCGCTTTGAGCTCTACGTCATCACTGGAGTCGTCACGGAGGTAGAAGAAGGCTAAAACTCCGCAAAAAAATATCAACGCGATCACATTGACGATCAACGTTTCCGCTCTTATTCGCGTATAGATACTGAGCAGCGGGGGGTCGGTTGGTGGGGAGTCGGGAGCGGGGTTCGGGGACAGGGTGTCGGTGTGCTGTTTGATGGTGGTGGGGTGGCTCTCCCAGGTGGCCTGGCGGGAGTCTGCCGGGGAAGATGACGGCGTGTGCGGTGGTGTGGTTGTCGGTCTGACGGTGGTGGCGCGGTCCTCACCCATTGCCTGCCTGGGGCGGGCTGGTTCTGCTGTGGGCGGTGTGGCGGTGGCCCCGGTGGTGGTGGACGGGAGCAGGGCGCGGACTTCCTGGCTGGTCATCCGGTCGGCGGTGTCGCGGGTGAGGAGTCCGGTGATGAGTGTGGAAAGCGGGGGATGGCAGTTCAGGGGTGGCAGGTCGTCGCGGAGGATGGCGTGCAGGGTGGCGGCCGGGGTCTGGCGGGCGAACGGGTCGTGTCCCTCAATGGCGTGGAACAGGGTGGCGCCCAGGGACCACAGGTCTGTTGCTGGTGAGGGGTCTGCTCCCTGGAAGAGTTCTGGTGCCATGTATCCGGTGGAGCCGGCGATGCCATGGCGGGTCAGGCGGGTGTCGTCCAGGGCGTGGGCGATGCCGAAGTCGACGAGCTTCACCTGGTCGCCGGGCAGCACCATGATGTTGCTGGGTTTGATGTCCCGGTGGACCAGCCCGATCGAGTGGGCAGCGTCCAAGGCGTCGAGCAACTGCCCGGCCATCCTGGCCACTCTCTCTTCGGCCAGGGCTTCGTTCTGCTCCAGGAGTTCCGCCAGCGAGGGCGCCTCCACCAGCTCCATGACGATATAGATGGCGTCGTCCTCCGGCGTCGCCGGCACGAGATCATAGATCGCCACGACACCTGGGTGGTTGAGTCGGCCCGCCGTACGGGCCTCGCGCAGCGCCCGCTCTGCGAACGTCGACCGCTCCTGGGCCGACAGCCCTGCCGGAGTGCGTAACTCCTTGACTGCCACGGCTCGTCCGATCAGCTCATCGGTCGCCCTCCAGACCACCCCCATCCCGCCCCGGCCCAGCACCTCCGTGAGCCGGTACCGCCCTGCCACCAGCCGTTGTGCCCCCTGGGAATCCGTCCCCACACCCGCACTCCTGTCGGAAGTCGCCCACCGGCCGACGGCCCGGCGCGCTAGCCTTACAGCAGGTTAGCCAGCGGTGCCAGCACGTAAAGATCTCGCGGGGGACGTCATTGAGCCGATGGCTGGGGCACGGCGCCGGTGTCGCCGCGGAGTTCGGAGTTCCCGCAGTGCTTTTCGACGTCACCCGCAGCGAACTCGCCGATATCTTCGGCGAGGACCGGATCGCGACCCTGCCCGCCGCTGCATTCCCGCACTCCACCGCGGGCACCGAGGGCGCCCGCCTCCTGCAGGCCGTCGGCGTCCCCACCGGAACGCTCTGGCTGTGTGAGCTTCGACGCGGAGACCGTGCAGGAACTCCACACGGACGTCTCCTCCCTCGTCCAGGTCACCCTCCGGTTCCAGCGCCTGCTCGAGGAGTTCACCTTCAGCGGCGACGACGGCGACGAGGAAGCCGACTTCGAGCGCCTTGAGCGCGAGGTCGAACGTATCCGCCGGGAGATGAGCGGCATTGACCCGCTCCCCTTCCAGCGCGATGACACCTGGGCCCGGATCTTCAGGCCGCGGCCGAGGCGAAAGGGCGGCTCCGCGGCGGGCTGACCCGTCCACAGCACGGGCACCGGTAGAGCGCGGTGTCGCGCGGCTGAGTCGTGGCGGATCTTCCGCAGGTCCCGGTGCGGTCCGAATCGAATGTCGTCAATCTCCGCGGTCGTGCTCACTTGGAGCGGGAATGCTGAAATAGCTCATTGACTCAGCCGCCGCTCTTGCGCCGGAACGACCGCTGGCTCGCAGCCGGGCCGTTCGCCCTGCGGACCTTCGACGCCTCGACGTTCGCAGCGTGGTCAGCGGCGTCCGCCTGCGCAACCCGCTTGCGCGCCAGGGCCTCCCGGAACTTGCGTTTCAGGTCGTAGTGGCCGTCGCTGTCGGGCACCAGGGCGGACGTCTCGGGGTCGGTCGGCTCCGAACCTTCTTGGGATGCAGACTCTGCGGTCATGGCGACCTCCTGGGTTCGGGCAGTGGGAAGCACAGCTTGTCATACCTGGGCACACGACGAGGGCGTTCATCTCGTAGGTGTATGCACAGGAGGGTTTCGGGCCGGGCTGGAGGCATCCGTTCCGGGCTCGGAAGTATCCGATTACCAGGGCAGCGGCTCTCAACCGCCACGACGCACCCGGGCCGCCTTGCGGGCTTCGGCGAGCTTGCGGGCCTCGCCCGCCTTTCGGGACTTGCCGCCGGCGCCGCGGGAGGTGCCCTTGCCGGTGCCCAGGCCGCGGAAGGGAGCGTTGGTGTTCTTGGGCCGGGGCGCGGCGGGCCTGTCGTCGAGCGGGGTGCCGGAGGGGGCCTTGGCCCCGGTGATCCGGCTCAGCTCCGCCTCGCCCGAGCGTACCTTGGTGATGGTCGGCTCGATGCCGGCCTCTGCCATCAGCCGGCTCATCTCGCGGCGCCGGCCCGCCGGCACCAACGTGACGACGCTGCCGGACTCACCGGCCCGGGCTGTACGGCCCGCGCGGTGCACATAGTCCTTGGGGTCGGTGGGCGGGTCGACGTTGACCACGAGATCGAGGTCGTCGACGTGCAGGCCACGGGCCGCGACATTGGTCGCCACCAGGACGGTGATCTGGCCGTTCTTGAACTGCGCCAGGGTCCGTGTGCGCTGCGGCTGGGACTTGCCGCTGTGCAGGGCCGCGGCGTGCACTCCGCTGGCTCGCAGATGCCGGGTGAGCTGGTCGACCGCGTGCTTGGTGTCCAGGAACAGCAGTACGCGGCCGTCGCGGGCGGCGATCTCCGTGGTGACGGCGTACCGGTCGGGGCCGTGGACGACCAGAACATGGTGGTCCATCGTCGTGACCGCGCCCGCGGACTGGTCGACCGAGTGGACGACGGGGTCGTGGAGGTAGCGGCGGACCAGGTGGTCGACGTCGCGGTCCAAAGTGGCCGAGAACAGCATCCGCTGACCGTCGGGGTGCACCTGGTCGAGCACCTCGGTCACCTGCGGCAGGAAGCCCATGTCGCACATCTGGTCGGCCTCGTCGAGGACGGTGATCCCCACCCGCCCCAGGCGGCAGGCCCTGCGCTCGATGAGGTCGTGCAGACGGCCGGGGGTGGCGACGACCACCTCGGCTCCATGGCGCAGCGCAGCGGCCTGCCGGCCGATCGACATGCCGCCGACGACCGTGGCCATCCGCAGCCGCAGCGCCTCTGCGTACGGCGCGAGCGCCTCGGTGACCTGTTGGGCCAGCTCTCGGGTAGGCACCAGGATCAGAGCCAGGGGCTGCTTCGGTTCCGCGCGCCGCCCAGCCGTCCGTACGAGCAGCGGTAGGCCGAACGCGAGAGTCTTGCCCGATCCGGTGCGCCCGCGCCCCAGGACGTCGCGTCCCGCGAGGGCGTTGGGCAGCGTGGCTGCTTGGATCGGGAAGGGCTCGCGCACGCCGAGTTCGCCGAGCGTTCGCAGCACCTCGGCTGGCAGTTCCAGGTCGGCGAAGGAAGCGACCGGGGGCACCGTTGGCGCAGTGGTCATGATCGGGGCGAGATCGCTGTGCGAGGTGCCGGGGAGATCAGGGTGATTCATGAAGAGCCTTCCGCATGCGAACGTACCGAGGAAGGCCCGGTAGGAATGAGCAGTCGACGAACAAGAGGAACCGGACAGGCAGGATCGCCAACCGTCACGAGCACGCAAAACCATGAGGCTAACACGAAGCGACAGCCCCCCGCGTCCCGAGATCACGGCCCGGCGGTCTCGGCCTCAGCCGGCCGTCTGCCCGCTACTTCCCCCGGCTGCCGGCCCTTGCGCGGTTACGCCCTCGATAGCCGTCCCCGTCACTCCAGTGGAGAGCACCGGGCATCGTGACCCCAGCGGCGTCCGGCGGGCGCGTGAGGCGGCCCATCAGCTGGTTTTCATGACAGCTCGATGAGCCAACTGTCCCCGCTCCGCCGTAAAATCCACACACCGGACACACCGAGCTGATCGTTGAGCCTGTCGACGACGACACGGGCTTTTGAGTTGTCCATCAGCTCGACGGACTTGACCTCGACCGGGTCGGTGACATTCGCGTAATGCCCGGCGAGTTTCCCGTTTTCGCTTCTCCTGCGCTCGTCTGCGTTGCCGCATTCGGGAAACCTCATAGCGCTGCTGACGTGCGCACGAAAAACCAGGAGTCGGCATGCGGCATCGAAATCGTACCTGCTATAGGCCCAAATGAAATCCAATGTGACCTTTTGTGCTTGCTTTTTAAGTTTCTCCTCATCTTTGGGTTCTTCGCTGGTGGGGAAGAAGGCGAAGGCTCCAGCTACCAGAAGAATCATCGCCATCACCGCAAGGGCGATCCACGTGGCCTTTCTCCTCTTCGCTCCGGATGTGCGGATCGAGGGGTCGGCTGGTGGGGAGTCCGGAACGGGGCCGGCTGGGTGGACGTCGGTGTGCTGTCTGACGGTGGTGGGGTGGTCCTCCCAGGTGGCCTGGGAGGAGGGTGTCGGCGGAGCTGAGGGCGTGGGTGGTGGGGTGGTTGTCGGTGTTGCGGTTGTGGTGTGGTCCTCGCTCGTCGTCCGGCCGGGGCGGGGTGGTCCTGCTGCGGGCGGTGTTGTGGTGGTCGCGATGGTGGGGGATGGGAGCAGGGCGCGGGCTTCCTCGCTGGTCATCCGGGCGGCGGTGTCGCGGGTGAGGAGTCCGGTGATCAATGGCAGGAGTGGAGGACGGCAGCTCAGCGGCGGTAGTTCGTCATGGAGGATGGCGTGCAGGGTGGCGGCCGTGGTCTGTCGGGCGAATGGATCGTGTCCCTCGACGGCGTGGAACAAGGTGGCGCCCAGCGACCACAGGTCCGCTGAAGGTGAGGGGTCTGCTCCTTCGAATAGCTCTGGGGCCATGTAGCCGGTTGAGCCTGCGATGCCGTGGCGGGTCAGGCGGGTGTCGTCCATGGCGTGGGCGATGCCGAAGTCGACGAGCTTCACCTCATCGCCGGGCAGCACCATGATGTTGCTCGGTTTGATGTCCCGGTGGACCAGCCCGATCGAGTGCGCGGCGTCCAAAGCGGCCAGCAACTGCCCTGCCATGCGGCTGACTCGCGCCTCGGGCAGGGCTGCGTTCCGCTGCAGGAGCTCTGCCAGCGAGGGGGCCTCCACCAGCTCCATGACGATGTAGACGGCGTCATCCTCAGGCGTCGCGGGAACGAGATCGTAGATCGCCACCACGCCTGGATGGTTGAGCCGGCCCGCCGTACGCGCCTCGCGCAGCGCCCGCTCCGCGAACACCGACCGCTCCTCATCCGACAGCCCGGGCGGAACGCGTAATTCCTTGACCGCGACCGAGCGCCCGATCAACTCATCGTGCCCTCTCCACACCACCCCCATCGCACCCCGGCCCAGCACCCCTGCCAGTCGGTACCGTCCGGCTATCAGCCGTTGGGCCTCCTGGGAACCCGTCTCCACAACCGCGCTCCTATCGCCCGCCCGCCGACGCCCCCCGTGCTGGCCTTACAGAAGATTAGCCAGCGGCACCATCAAGTAAAGATCTCACGGGGGAGTTCGCGAGCCTTGTGGATTTCGATGGCGACCCACCGGTAAGCCGATGCACCCGCGACCCGCACGGGAGTCGACCCGCCGCGCTCCGATATGCGGCTCCCGCTGGCGCATCCCTTGGGCGGTGTTTCAGACCCATGCCGCCACTCCTGCACGCCCGTAGAGCCGTCATCTCGGGTGACGCAGTTTCCGGCACCCACAGACGTCGAGGACCGCGTCGAGCTCCGCCGCCCACTGCTTGAGGAGGTTCCTGGACGGCGCCTCGACACCGGCCGTGTACCAGCGACGGGAGGTGGTTTGGACCGTGACGGAGAACCGGCGCCCGAGCCGGGCCGTGGCGATCTCGACCGCGTCTATCTCACTCCAGTCGAAATCAGCCGTTTCGCCGTCCAGCCGGAACGTGATGCCTGCACTGTTCGCAGTGATCGAGCTGTGGCGGTCGGCGGCCTCGAAGGGCTCGATTGTCGGGGTGACGGTGGTCGGGTGGTACGCCCAGGTGGCCTCGCCGAAGCTGACTGGTGCTGCCGGTGGCGGTGTGGCCGATGTTGTTGCTGTTGGGCTGGTGGCTATGGCGTGATCTGGCCGGACGGCTGCCCTCGGGCCGGTGGGCGTCGCTGCCGGCGGCGGTGCGGTGGTGCTGGCCTGGAGCAGAGCGCTGGCTTGTTGGCCGGTGATCCGGCCGGTGGTGTCGCGGGTGAGCAGGCCGACGACCAGGGTCGACAGCGGGGGATGGCTGTTCAGCGGTGGCAGGTGATCGTGGAGGATGGCGTGCAGGGTGGCGGCGGGGGTCTGGCGGGCGAATGGATCGTGTCCTTCGGTGGCGTGGAACAGGGTGGCGCCCAGGGACCACAGGTCCGTCGCCGGTGTGGGGGCTGCTCCTTGGAAGAGTTCTGGGGCCATGTAGCCGGTGGAGCCTGCGATGCCGTGGCGGGTCAGGCGGGTGTCGTCCATGGCGTGGGCGATGCCGAAGTCGACGAGCTTCACCTGGTCGCCGGGCAGCACCATGATGTTGCTCGGTTTGATGTCCCGGTGCACGAGCCCGATCGAGTGCGCGGCGTCCAAAGCGGCCAGCAACTGCCCGGCTATACGGGCCACTCGCTCCTGGGGCAGGGTCCTGTACCACTCCAGGAGCTCCGCCAGCGAGGGCGCCTCCACGAGTTCCATGACGATGTAGACGGCGTCGTCCTCGGGTGTCGACGGCACGAGATCGTGGATCGCCACGACACCTGGGTGGTTGAGCCGGCCGGCCGTACGGGGCTCGCGCAGCGCCCGCTCTGCGAACGTCGACCGCTCCTCGGCCGACAGCCCTGCCGGAGTACGCAACTCCTTGACGGCCACGGCCCGTCCGATCAGTTCATCGGTCGCCTTCCAGACCACCCCCATCCCGCCCCGGCCCAGCACCTCCGTGAGCCGGTACCGCCCTGCCACCAGCCGTTGTGCCCCCTGGGAATCCGTCCCCACAACCGCACTCCTGTCGGAAATCGCCCACCGGCCGACGGCCCGGCGCGCTAGCCTTACAGCAGGTTAGCCAGCGGTGCCATCACGTAAAGATCTCACGGGGGAGGTCACGACCGGATGGCTGGGAATTTCGCCTGCGATCCGCAGGAAGCCGAGCTGATCGCACGGGAGTTGACCCGCTTGCGCTCCGATATGCGGCTCTCGTTGCCGCGCCCCCCGGGGAGTGCTACGAGCGGGATGGGTTCCGGGGCGGTCGAGGCGGCGATGAGTGAATTCGTCCAGGCCGTGACCGTAACCCGGGCCGAGCTGATCGCCGCGGTGGGCTCGGCAGCAGGGTTGTTCGCCGGGCTGGCGGAAGGCACGCTCGACCTGGACAAGGCGTTCGCTGACCGAGCTACGGAGACATGAGGGGGCCCTGATGACGGATGTGAATGTCGGCTACGACGGTGTGAACCGGGCGGCCGGGCAGTTGAAGACCGGGCAGACCGAGATGAGCGGACAGCTCCAGTCCCTCAAGACCATGATCGACCAGTTGGTGACCAGCGAGTTCCGCACCCAGCTGGCGTCGGGCAAGTTCCAGGACTCCTACCAGCAGTGGACCACGGGCGCCCAGAACATGCTCCAGGGCCTGGAGGGCATGGCCGCCTATCTGACCGAGGTCGTACGGTCCCACCAGGAACTGGATGCCAAGCTCGCCGGGGGCGCCGGCTGACCTGACCGGGGACCGGAGATATGGAGGACTGGAGCGTCCTGGACCTCACGGGAGACCCCGTCCCGGGCGACCCCGCACGGATCCAGACCCTGGCAGCACAGCTGAAGCGTGAAGCCGAGCACGCCGAACAGCACACCAGCCGGCTCCGCCAGGTCGCCGCCAACAGCGGCGACCTCCGCATGCAAGGAGACTACGCCCCACGATTCCTGCGCAGGCTCGCCGAACTCCCCGAGCAGGCAGCACGCTTAGGGCCAGCGCACGAAAAATGCGGCAACGCCCTTGCCGCGTACGCGCAACAACTGGAGCAGGCCAAGATTCAGTCCCGGGCCGCACTGAGCCGCGGCATGCAGGCGGACGCCCAGTACCAAGCCGCCTTACAGCAGTTCTGCTCACTTGTGCCCGTGACCTTCTCCGGAGGCGGCGGCATCTGGCGCGGCCTGAACGCGGCGACCGCGGGGCAGCTCAGCCAGTACCAGCGTCCTGAAATCCGCCAGACGGCTGTCCGCATCGGCAGCTACGCCGGACAAGCCGAACAGGAACGGCAAGCAGCGGCCCAGATGGCCCGTGCAGCCGCACGGGCCGCAAGCGAAGCCGAGACCATCTGCGCACAGGCCATACGCGCAGCGGCACCGAGGGGCGGCGGTGCGCCCGGCCAGCGAGGGGTTCTTCCCGGGCCTGGCGCGGCAGGCGGAAACCTGTCGACAGCCGCCGCGGCAGGGCTCAACGGCGGAGGCAGGCAGGGAGGGGCCTCTGGCCCGGGCACGGGCCAAGGCCGTGAGCAGGTCCGGAACCCGCGTGAGGCGGGCCGTCCGCAGGAGTCGGTCTGCCCCGGCGGTGAGCCGGTGGACATGGCGACCGGGCGAATGTTCATCGAGCAGATGGATGTGTCCCTGCCGGGCTTGCTGCCACTGCTGTTCAAGCGTTCCTTCGAGTCCGGGTACCAGGCCGGGCGCTGGATGGGGCCGCGCTGGGTGTGCACCTTCGACGAGCGGCTGGAGATCGATGCTGAGGGCGTCGTCTACCTCAGTGCGGACCGCTACACGCAGGCATACCCGCACCCGGCTCCCGACGAGTCCGCGCAAGCGACGGCCGGGGTACGACAGGACCTGGAGATCGATTCCCTGTCGGGTGATTACACCCTGACTGATCGGGCCACAGGCCTGGTCCGGGAGTTCACTCGCCAGCCCGACGGTACGACGGCTCTGCTGACCCGCATCCGCGACCGGGCCGGTCACCATGTGGATTTCGCCTACGACGCCGACGGCGCGCCGCTGAGCATGACCCATTCCGGCGGCTACCGGCTCCTGGTCACCGTGTATGCGGGCCGGATCACCGCACTGCGCCTGGCCGGTGCGGGCGAGGACGGCCAGGACGTGCCGCTGACGCGGTACGGCTACACCGACGGCCATCTGTGCGCGGTGTACGACTCCTCTGGCCAGCCGCTCTGCTTCGACAACGACGCGCAGGGCCGGATCCTGTCCTGGACCGACCGCAACGGCACTCGGTACCTGTACACCTACGACGAGTTCGACCGTGTCGTCGAGGAGGGCGGTGCCGACGGCTCGCTCAGGTTCCGTTTCGAGTACGGCGTCCCGGACCCGGTCACCGGTATCCGGACCCACTCCGAGACCAACGCCCTCGGCCACACCACCCAGTACCAGGTCAACGAGCACGCCCAGATCGTCGCCCAGACCGACCCCCTGGGGAACACCACGCTCTTTGAACGGGACGAGTACGACCGGCTGCTGTCCCAGACCGACCCGCTGGGCCGCACCACTCGTCTCGCGTACGACGACGCGGGGAGGCTCGTCGCCGTCATCCGCCCGGACGGCGAGCAGTCCACGGCCGTCTACTCCGGCGACGTGCACCATCCGACGCAGATCACCCGGCCCGGCGACCGGACCTGGCAGCAGACCTTCGACGAGGTCGGCCGCCGCACCTCCCTCACTGACCCCACCGGCGCCACCACGCGCTACCGCTACGACACATTCGGCCACCTCGCCTCAGTCACCGACGCTCTCGGCCACACCACCCTCGTGCGGTGTAACCCGGTCGGCCTGCCCGTCGAGGTCATCGACCCGACCGGGGCCACCAGCCGGTACGAGCGAGACGCCTTCGGCCGGGTTACCGCCGTCACCGACCAGTTGGGCGGCGTCACCCGGCTGACCTGGAGCGTCGAGGGCCTGCTGACCTCGTACACGTCCGCGGACGGGAGCGCCGAGACCTGGACGTACGATGACGAGGGAAATCTCCTCGCGCACACCGACCGGCTCGGCCAGGTCACCGGATTCGAGTACACGCCCTTCGAGACCGTCGCCGCCCGCACCAACCCCGACGGCACCCGTCTCACCTTCGGCTACGACGCACACATGCAGCTCGTATCCGTCACCAACACTCTGGGACAGACCTGGAAACACACCTACGACGCCGCCGGGCGACTGGTGGCGGAGACGGATTTCCACGGCCGGAGCATCGGCTACGAGCTGGACGCCGGGGGACAGGTGGTGGCGCGGACGAACCCGAGCGGGCAGCGGATCCAGTACGCCTATGACGTGCTCGGCCGCATCGTGAAGAAGAACACCGACGACTCGATCGCCACCTACGCCTACAATGCGGCCGGGGACTTGATCCGGGCCACCAACCCGGACGCCGATCTGCACCGTGCCGTCGATCCTCTCGGCCGCCTGCTCGCCGAGACTGTGGACGGCCGCACCCTTACCCACACCCTGGACGCCCTCGGCCGCCGCGTCAGCCGTACCACCCCCAGCGGTCACACCAGCACCTGGACCTGCGACGCGGCAGGCCGCCGCACTTCCCTGACCACCAGCGGCGGCAGGCTCGACTTCGCCTACGACGTCGCCGGGCACGAGTACGAACGCACGCTGGACGGCCGCCTCATTCTGACCAGCACCTGGGACATCGAGCACCGCCTCACCGGCCAGATCCTCCGCTCCGACCAGGCGGTGCTGCAGCGCCGCGCCTACGCCTACCGCGCCGATGGAGCCCTGACCGGCATCGACGACGAGCTCAGCGGCCCACGGACCTTCGACCTCGACGCCGTCGGCCGCGTCACCGCTGTCCACGCCCCCACCTGGACTGAGAACTACGCCTACGACCCGGCCGGGAACCTCACCGACGCGCACTGGCCCACTACCGACGCCGCCGCAGGGGTCGCCGCCGCAGCGGTCGGCGCCCGCACCTACACCGGCACCCAGCTCGGCACCGCCGGCCGCGTCCGCTACGAATACGACGCCGCGGGCCGCACCACCCTCCGCCAGATCACCCGTTTGTCGAAGAAGCCCGCCACCTGGCACTACACCTGGGACGCCGAAGACCGCCTCACCCACGTCACCACGCCCGACGGCACCCGCTGGACCTACCTCTACGACCCCCTCGGCCGCCGGATCGCCAAGCACCGCCTTGCCCCCGACGGCGCCACGGTCGAGGAACGGACCGACTTCACGTGGGACGGCTCGACTCTGGCCGAACAGACCACCCGCGCCCCCAGCCTTCCCGGTCCGCACACCGTGAGCTGGGACCACCGAGGGCTGCACCCGCTGGCCCAGACCGAGACCACCGCCCCCCCGGCGACCGCCGAGACCCCGCAGGACCAGATCGACCGCCGGTTCTTCGCGATCGTCACCGACCTCATCGGCACACCAACCGAACTCGTCGACACCACCACCGGCGCCATCGCCTGGCGGGCCGTCCACACCTTGTGGGGCATCACCACCTGGCCGACTGACAGCGCCACCACCACACCGCTGCGCTTCCCCGGGCAGTACTTCGACCCCGAAACCAGCCTGCACTACAACCTCAACCGCTACTACGACCCCACCACCGCCCGCTACACCACCCCGGACCCGCTCGGCCTCGCCCCCGCCCTCAACCCCGACGCATACGTTCACAACCCACACACCTGGTGCGACCCGCTCGGCCTGATGCCGGATGAAGACGACGCCCTCAAGAAGCAGCTGATGGACCTGGCCAAGGCACGCGTCCAGCAGGTCGCCGACAGCCTCGGAGAGGACGACGTACCTCCGGGCGCCTACTGCGTGGGCCGGGACCGGACCACCGGTAAGATCTACTACGCCGAAAGCGGCTCGGCGACCGGCCATCATCGGTCCGTGATCAATGCGATGCCTGTTGAGTCGCAGCACCCGTCCGAGCGCCCGCCAGGAGTATGCGCGGAACCACGCATGTTCACCAAGGCCATCAAGGACGGTGCGGATCCCAAGAACATCGATCTGGTGACCGTCAACACCAAGGGCAAGAGGTTCAAGATGTGCCAGAACTGCGCGACCTGGGTGCCCGGCTTCGGAGGAAAGGTATTGACAGGATGAACACCACCCCCGACCGGCGGGCGCTCCAGGAAGTCCGGAACGCTCTGTCGGGGACCGCCGGGCTCGAGGTTCACCCCTTGGACATCGAGGAGGCCTGCCTCAAGTACGCCGAGGACGGGTACGAAGTCACCCCTCAACTCCGAGAATTCCTCGCGGCCTACGGCGAACTCACCGTGACCTGGGTATCACGTGAGTGGAAGTGCGAACTCACGACATCGGTCGAGAGGACACTGGAGTCCACCCACGCCACGCCCAGGACCCTGGGTGTCCTCGCCAAACGCCTCGGCTTTCCTGTCCTGTTGGTTGGCACCGTGTTCGACACCGAGGAGGCGGTGCTCCTCGCGGAGAACGGCGACGTCCTGCTCTACGGGGACGCTGGATTCCAGCGGGTCGCGAACGATTTCAGCAACGCACTACGAGCGGTCGTCACGGATACCTGGGACAAGACGTTCTTCTGACCAGCGTCCACGCTGTTGGGGCCGAAGGCGGCCTGCCGGACCTGACGGGTCCCGTCGAGATTCCGGCTGACCCGCACCAGGCCGACCGCTGAACGTCTCGGCGTGATCTCCTGCACGTTCGCCGGTGGCACTCGTGGCCAGAGGCGCGGTGCCAAGCTGGGGTGGAGCCTGTGAGGGGTCATCGAACGGCGGGTGCGCCGATCGTTGTCTTGTCTCGTGATGGCGTACGAGGCGCATGTTGGCGATGTATCATGGCTATGTACATCGAGTATTCGCAGTTTGGGGTGCGGTGGCATGTCTGTGACCCAGATCGATCTAGACGATGAGGCGCTCGCCGAGGCTATGCGTCTCATGGGCTCGACTACGAAGAAGGACACCGTCAACGCGGCCCTGCGGGACTATGTGGCGCGGATCAAGCGGCTTGAAGCCGCCGAGAGACTGGCTGCCCGGGGGGAGCGTGGCGAGTTCGAGGCCGCGGCGGCCGCGCACAAAGCCGCCAAGCGCGCGCGGCGGGCAGCCTTCGAGTGATCACGTACCTTCTCGACACGTCGGCTCTGTGGCATCTCTTCCGCACGCCGGGGGCGCTGCAGCCCTGGGAAGGGCACATTGCCGCCGGCGTGTTCTTCATCTGCGAGCCCACACGTGCCGAGTTCCTTTACTCAGCTACCAGCCCGGCCCACCGCGACGAGTTGGCTGAGGAACTGGATGCCTTGTGTCAGTTCTCACCGGTTCCGAAGAATGCCTGGCGCTGGGTGGACACGGCGCAGTACAAGCTCACGCAGCGCGGACAGCATCGCGCTGCGGGCGCTCTTGACCTTCTGGTGTGTGCGACCTCGGTCCACCACGGGCACACCGTGCTCCACGTGGACAACGACTTCGTAGCCGTGGCGGCTGTCTTGAAGGACGTGGAACAACGAGACATACGTTCCTGACCGTGACCCGCCCGGGGGGCGACGGTCCAGCCGAGTGTGCCGCGACCCGAGCTGAGTGCCGCTGTCTGTTGGTGGTCGGCCGAGAAGCACCCCCGCAAGGCGACCAGGTAGCCCATTTCCTCACGACAATGGACCGGGCCTGGAACAATGTGGTGCAATGCACACCTGCGCCAACCAGCGCCTGTTCTGCTCCACGGACTGCGTCCACACCTGGTTGCAGAAGTCAGGCCACGATCGCGGCTACGTCATGGATCTGGGCACCCTGTGGCGCTTCGCCGACGACTGGTACACCGAACGCCTGGGACCGGGCTACACCCGCCGCGACCCCACCTCCGCCACCGCCTACTTCGCCAAGGTCGGCCTGCACGGATCTTTCTGGGGGCTGCCTGACTGGTCTGGATGCACCTGCCACCTCGCAGGTCCCGAGCCGGCGTGGCGCCCGCCGCCCGGCAGGCTCGCAGGGTTCGGCGAGCAGCGGATCGAGTACGAGCCGCCCACGGCCTTGCCGCCCTGCACCATCACCGACGGCCTCACCCGTAGCACGTAGGAGCACGGCACCGTGATGGACAGCGGGTGCGCCTGTCTCAACAGTGCCCAGGTGAAGCCCCGTTGGGAGACAGGGTCTGGCTCATCCAGGACTCCTCCGGCTGCGGGGCTACCGCTTGAGGTCGATCATGCGCACCGGCTGGCTCGTGGTCCGGGCGATGGTTTCGAAGTCCGGGTCGTAGTGGAGCAGGGCGAGACCGGCCTCTTCGGCGGCAGCGGCCACGAGGAGATCGATAGGGCCCGCAGTGCGATGCTCGCCCTTCGCGGTGAGCTGCTCCTGGACCACGCGAGCGCGTCGATGGATGCCGTCCGGCATCGGGCACCATGCGTCGAGCGCTGCCTTCAGCCGGGCGCGGTCGGTGGCCGATCGGGCGGAGTAGAGGACCTCCAGCTCTGTGATGTCGCAGATCGCTACGAGACCGGCACCGATCCGGTCGTCCCACTCGGCCGTGTTCTGGCCGAGCAGGACGCGGGCGAGGGCGGAGGCGTCGATGAGGTAGTCGGCGACGCTCACTCATCCACCCTTGCGGCGCGCCCGGCGCCGGTGAGCTCGTGGGCCGGTACTTGCTCTTGTCCAGGAGCAGATCCACATCCAGGGCTCCGTCGGCAACCAGTTCACGCGCCTCTTCGAGTGAGCGCAGCCGCCGGTAACGGGCTGTGACCTCGCGCAGGGCGGTGTTGATGGTGTCGCGCTTGGTGGTGGTGCCGAGTTCTCTGGCGGCGGCTTCCAGCGCCTCGTCGTCGAGGTCGATCACGGTGCGGCTCACGACACCCCTTCGATACATACGGCAATTTATGCCAGTACCTATCACGCCAAGGTGGGGCGAGGCGGGATGCCATCCCCTCCCGGCCTGTGAAAACCTCACGAACGAGCATGGAGGGGCAAGGGCCGCCAAGATCCTCGAAGGGCTCATAATCCGTCGTCTGTGGGTTTGAGTCCGCCCCGCCCCGCCACGGCAGGGCTCCCGCCTGCAGAACGCCTCGCCCGTGAAGTCGGAGGGTGAGTTCTGGCCCGGTGGGGAGAGTGGGTTCGGCGCCCCTGAGGCCTGTGATGGCTGGTGCTTCGGCGGCCTGCTCGCATGCGTCGGTTCGTGGCTCGTGCGTGGGCACGGTGTGCCGACGGCGTCCGGCCGCGCATCCGCATCGACGCACGTGCAACACATGGCGATATCTAGTGGCGTGAAATTTGATATCATCGGGAGGTGTGGGTGCGCCGGCCTGGAGGAGGACTCATGACGCGAACCTTGATCGATGTCGATGACGAGATGCTTGCCGAGGCCGCGGAGATCTTTGGGACCACGACCAAGGTCGCCACGGTGAACGCCGCGCTGGAGGACGCGATCAAGCGGCGTAAGCGTGCATCGTTCCTGAACTGGCTTGCCGAAGGTGGCCTGCCGGACCTGACGGGGCCTGTTGAGGCTCCAGCTGATCCGCACCAGGCCGCATGACCGATTGCTACCTCATCGACAAGTCCGCACTTGCCCGTTACCCGAAGCCAGCCGTTCGTGCAGTGATCGAACCGCTGCACAATGCGGGTCTGCTCGCCGTGTGCGGTGCCGTCGAACTCGAGGTGTTGCACAGTGCCCGATCTAAGGCCGATGCGGAACGCATCCGCGACGAGATGCGCGGCTTCGACTGGCTTTCGACCCCTGATGAGGCATGGGACCGAGCCCTGGAGGTGCAGACCCAGCTCATCGCGGCCGGTAACTGGAAGGCTCTCTCGGTCTCGGACCTCGTGATTGCGGCGACCGCCGAACGGCACGGCGCGATCGTCCTGCACTACGACGGCGACTACGACATGATCGCCGCCGTGACGGGGCAGCCAACGCGATGGGTTGCGGTGTCCGGAACAGCGGACTGAGGCCCCTCTCAGCTCGTGCGACGCGAGGGTATGCCTGCCGCCGGTCTCCTCGGGCGCGGGCTGCCCGCGGCCAGGAGGGCGGCTCGCCCACGAGAAGGGTGAGATGGAGGGGTGGGTGAGAATCCCGCGTTCAGTGGTCTGCCGCGGGGTGGCCGGCGCTTTGCGCGGCCCATGAGGCGAGGATGCGCAGACGGTCGTGGCTGGGTGTGCCGGGTTCGGCGGTCAGGGTGATGAGCTGCTGGTCGGGGTCGTCGGTGCAGGTGAGGAAGGACCAGTCGAGGGTGAGCCGGCCGGCGATCGGATGGTTCAGGGTTTTCGTGCCTGTGCCCTGGACGGCGACGCGATGGGCGCCCCACCACCGCCGGAAGTCGGGGTCCTGAAGTGACAGCTCGCCCACCAGCTCGGCCAGCCGTGGGTCTTTCGGGTCCCGGGCGGCCTCCATGCGCAGCTGCGCCAGGCTGATCTGTGCCACCCAGTCCCAGTCCGGGTACAGCGCTCTGATGGCCGGTTCGCAGAAGACCAGCCGTACGAAGTTGCGTTTCCTTTCCGGGATCCGCGCGAAGTCGGTGAACAGGGCGGCGGCCATGGGGTTCCAGGCGAGGATGTCCGTGCGCCGGCCCAGGACGACGGCCGGTGTGGTGGTCAGGTCGTCCAGCAGCCGCCGCAGCTGTGTACGACAAGGACGAGTACGTCACCCCCGCCGTCGCCGAGCTCACCGAATTCTTCGGCAAGCACCTGGCCGGCTGACTGACCGCCGACAGCCCGGCCCGCGCCGCGCCGCGCACCGGCGCACATGGACAATCGGCGATCCTGATCAACAGGATGAGGCGATGAACACCGAGCACGACACGATCACCACACCCGTCACCGAGGACATCCTGCGCGGTCACCTCGACGTGGAAACGACCGCGCACGGTCTGCTGCCGCACCGGCTGCCCGCCCGGGCGCGCCGGCAGATTCCCGACAGCCAACTGGCGGTGGCCGAGGCCCAGCCCTCCGGGGTGCGGTTGGCGTTCCGCACCCGGGCCACCACGATCGAACTGGACACGCTGCCCACCAAGCGGGTCTACCGGGGTTTCCCAGCCCCGGCGGACGGCGTGTACGACCTGCTGGTCGATGGCCGTCTCGCTGCCCAGGCCACGGTGGTCGGCGGTAACGTGCGCACGATCACCGACATGGTCACCCAGTCCTCCGAGCTGTCGGAGGGGCCGGCCGGCACCGCCCGGTTCACCGGTCTGCCGGCGGGTGACAAGGATGTCGAGATCTGGCTCCCGCATACGGAGATCACCGAGCTGATCGCCCTGCGCACCGACGCCCCCGTCGAGCGGGCGCCGGACAGCGGGCGCAGGGTGTGGCTGCATCACGGCAGTTCCATCAGCCACGGCTCGAACGCCACGCATCCGACCGCCATCTGGCCGGCCCTGGCGGCCGCCCGGGGCGGGGTGGAGCTGGTCAACATGGGGTTCGGCGGCAGCGCGCTGCTGGACCCGTTCACCGCCCGGGCGATGAGGGACACCCCCGCGGACCTGATCAGCGTCAAGCTCGGCATCAACGTCGTCAACTCCGACGCCATGCGCCTGCGCGCCTTCGGCCCCGCGGTCCACGGCTTCCTCGACACCATCCGCGAGGGGCATCCGGCGACGCCGCTGCTGGTCGTGTCCGCCATCCTGTGCCCGGTCCAGGAGGACACCCCCGGCCCGCTCGCGCCCGACTTCGACGGTGGCACCCTGCGGTTCAAGGCGACAGGCGATCCGGCCGAACGCGCCGCCGGGCGCCTGACGCTGAACGTCATCCGTGGCGAACTCGCCCGGATCGTCCGCCAGCGGGCGGCTGACGACCCGAATCTGCACTATCTCGACGGCCGTGACCTGTACGGCGAGAGGGACTATGCCGAGTTCCCGCTGCCCGACGAGGTCCACCCCGATCCGGCGGGACACCGCCGCATCGGCGAGAACTTCGCACGGCTCGTGTTCGGCGGTGGCGGTCCCTTCGCCGTCGAAACCGGCTGACCACAATCGCGGTCCCGTCACGCGTGTTCGGGCTGAGCGGGCTGAGCGGGCTGGGCCCATGTCGGGGTCCAGACGCCGGTCTCGGGGCGGCCGGGATAGGCGGAGGTGAGATGGCGGCGCAGGGCGGCCAGGGCGGGGTGGGGGTTGTCGGTGCGCCAGATCAGTGAGTGGGGATAGACCGGGGTCGGTCCTTGGAGGGGGATGCGTCGCAGGTCGTGGCCGGCGGGCCAGACGAGCGGGGTCTGCTCGCTGACGAAGGTGGCCAGCGTCGTGGAGTCCGCGATGGTGTCGAGGAGGTGCTCGATGCCGAAGTTCGGGCCGACCGCGTCGATGGTGAGACCGAACGTGGCGGCGAGTTCGTCGTAGTAGGCGGCCCACTCGGTGCCGGGCATGTTGCCGGGCATCCAGATCCGGCGCCCGGCGAGCTGGGCGGGGGCGATCGCGCGGGCGCCGGCGAACTCGTGAGCCGGTCCGGTGAACAGGTAGAGCGGTTCGTCGAAGACCGGAGTGGCCTCGATGCCGTCGGGGAGCTGCCGGCCCGGCATGCTCACGGCGCGGAAGGTCGCGTCGATCGTCCCGGACCGGATGGCGGCGATGGCCGTGTCGTAATCGAACAGGGTGACGACATCGAGGTCGGTTTCGGGATGCGCGCGGTGGAAGTCGCGCAGCAGCCCCGCCACCGAGACCCGGTGGCGGATCACGTCGACGCGCAACGCCCGGCGCCCTGGCCGCACGGAAGCGGCCGCCCGTTCCTCGGCCTGGAGGAGGGCCCGGGCGTAGGGCAGGAACGCCTGCCCGTCGATGGTGAGCCGGGCTCCGCGGGCCGTACGGCTGAACAGCTGCACACCGAGGTCCTTCTCCAGCACCGCGACGCGCTTGGACACAGCCTGTGGGGTGATCGACAGGCTGGTGGCGGCTTCCTGGAACTGTCCCGCGTCCACGGCGGCGACGAAGGTGCGCACGGCAGTGAGGTCCATGCCGCCCATCCTAGGTGGACAACCAATCGTTGAGTCCGATCACCGAAATGGTTGTTTGATTCCGGTAAGCCACGCTCGCTTTGATGTCTCCGGTCAACCTGTGGTTTGGCAAGCAGCGCCACTCACCCCGGAGGCGACCCACCCGTGCCGGATTCCTTCGTGCACCTGCACAATCACACCGAATACTCGATGCTGGACGGCGCGCAGAAGCTGAAGCCGATGTTCGGCGAGGTGGCCCGGCAGGGGATGCCCGCGATCGCGATGAGTGACCACGGCAACATGTTCGGCGCCTATGAGTTCGCGCAGGTCGCGAAGGGTTTCGAGGGGATCAGGCCGATCATCGGCATCGAGGCGTACGTGGCGCCTTCCTCTCGGTTCGCCCGGAAGCAGGAGTTCTGGGGGCCGGGAGGCCGTCGCGCCACGAGCGCGGACGGTGAGGGGTCGAAAGACGTCTCCGGTGGCGGCCGCTTCACTCATATGACCATGTGGGCGCGGAACAGCCAGGGGCTGCGGAACCTGTTCTGGCTCAGCACGCAGGCCAGCTATGAGGGTCAGTTCCCTGCCGGAAAGCCGCGCATGGACCGGGAGTTGATCGCGCAGCGGCCGGACGGGGTCATCGCCACCACCGGCTGCCCGTCCGGCGAGATCCAGACCCGTCTGCGGCTGAACCAGTACGACGAGGCGAAGGCGGCCGCCGCGGCCTATCAGGAGATCTTCGGCCGTGAGAACTACTTCCTGGAACTGATGGACCACGGCCTGGACATCGAGCGTGAGGTCCGTGAGGGCCTGCTGCGCCTGGCCAGGGAACTGAACATTCCCCTCCTGGCCACCAATGACGCGCACTACGTCACCGAGGACCAGGCCGACGCCCACGACAGCCTGCTGTGCATCGGTGTCGGCAAGAACAAGGACGACCCGGGCCGCTTCCGTTTCAACGGCTCCGGCTACTACCTCAAGACGGCCGCCGAGATGCGCGGCCTGTTCTCGGAGCTCCCGGAGGCCTGCGACAACACCCTGCTGATCGCCGAGCGCGTCGAGTCCTACGACGAGGTCTTCGATTACGTCGACGAGATGCCGCGGTTCCCGGACGTGCCCGAAGGCGAGACCCAGGAGTCGTGGCTGCGCGAGGAAGTCCTGGGGGGTCTGGCGATGCGCTACGGGGACCCCGTCCCCCAGCACATCCTGGAGCGCTTCGAGACCGAGATGTCGGTGATCGGCCCCATGGGATTCAGCTCCTACTTCCTCGTCGTGGCGGACATCTGCCGCCACGCCCGGGAGAACAGGATCCCGCTCGGCCCCGGCCGCGGCTCGTGCACCGGCTCGATCGTCGCCTACGCCACCCGCATCACCGAGCTGTGCCCCCTGCAACACGGCCTGCTGTTCGAACGCTTTCTCAACCCCGAGCGCATCAACCCGCCGGATGTCGACCTCGACTTCGACGACCGTCAGCGCGACCGGATGGTCCGCTACGTCACCGAGAAGTACGGCGAGGAGTACACCGCCATGGTGAACACGTTCGGCAAGATCAAGGCCAAGAACGCGATCAAGGACTCCTCGCGCATCCTCGGCTACCCCTACGCCCACGGCGAGCGGATCACCAAGGCGCTGCCGCCGGACCAGAACGGCAAGTCCGCCCCGCTGGCCGTCCTCTTCGACTCCTCCCACGAGCGGTACGGCGAGGCCGGGGAGATCCGGCAGATGTATGACAACGAACAGGATGTGAAGCGGGTCATCGACACCGCGCGCGGGGTGGAGGGCCTCACCCGCGGCACCGGCGTGCACGCCGCGGCGGTGATCCTCTCCAAAACGAAGCTCACCGACCGCATTCCGCTGCACATGCGTGCCTCGGACGGCGTGAAGATCACCGGTTTCGACTACCCGTCCTGCGAAGCCATGGGCCTGATCAAGATGGACTTCCTGGGGCTGCGGAACCTGGGCGTCATCGACCAGGCCATCGAGAACATCCGCGAGAACCGGGGCATCAGTCTGGCCACCGTGGATCCCCTGGACGGCGACCCGTCCACCGTCGCGATCCCCCTGGACGACGCCAGGACATACCGGCTGCTGGCCGAGGGCAACACCTTCGGTGTCTTCCAGCTCGACGGCGGCGGCATGCGCGTCCTGCTGAAGCAGATGGAACCCACCCGGTTCGAGGACATCGCCGCGGTCAACGCCCTCTACCGGCCCGGCCCCATGGCGGCCAACGCGCACACCAACTACGCGCACCGCAAAACCGGACGCCAGGAGATCACCCCGATCCACCCCGAGCTGCGCGACGCTCTGGAGCCGATCCTCGGCAACACCTTCCATCTGCTCGTCTACCAGGAGCAGATCATGGCCATCGCCCGGGAACTGGCCGGATACACCCTCGGCGGCGCCGACCTGCTGCGCCGTGCGATGGGCAAGAAGAAACCGGAAGTGCTGGCCGCGGAGTGGGACAAGTTCCACTCCGGCATGCGCGGCAATGGATACGGCGAGGAAGCCATCAAGGCCCTGTGGGACGTCATGCTCCCGTTCTCCGGCTACGCGTTCAACAAGTCCCACACCGCCGGCTACGGCCTCGTCTCGTACTGGACCGCCTACCTCAAGGCGAACTACCCGGCCGAGTACATGGCCGCCCTGCTCACCTCGGTCGGCGACGACAAGGACAAGGCCGCGGTCTACCTCGCCGACGCCCGCAAGAACGGCGTCCGCGTCCTGCAGCCCGACGTGAACGAGTCCGTCGCCGAGTTCACCGCCGTCGGTGACGACGTACGGTTCGGGCTGCGATCCGTACGCAACGTCGGCGACAACGTCATCGAGGCCATCATCGACGCGCGCCGCCGGAAGGGGAAATTCGCCTCCTTCCCCGACTTCCTCGACCAGGTCGACCTGCCCGCGCTGAACAAACGAGCTGTGGAATCCCTGATCAAGGCCGGCACCTTCGACTCCCTGGGCCATTCCCGCAAAGGCCTCACCGCCGTCCACGAGGACGCCATCGACGCGATCATCCCCGTGAAGAAGGCGGCGAGTTACGGACAGGACGACCTCTTCGCCGGTCTGGGCGACGAGGAGAGCAGCGCACCGGCCTTCGGCCTCGACTTCTCCCTCGACGACGCGGAGTGGCCCCGCCGGCAGCTCCTGGCGACCGAACGCGACATGCTGGGCCTGTACGTATCGGCCCACCCGCTGGACGGCGCCGAGCACATCCTTGCCAGGGCACGGGACTGTTCCATCGCCGAACTGCTCGCCTCCGGCCGCACCACCGGGGACGTACAGCTCTCCGGACTGATCACCGGCATCCAGCTCAAGATGACCAAACAGGGCAACACCTGGGCCATCGTGAACCTCGCGGACCGTGATGCCGGCATCGAGGTCCTCTTCTTCCCCGCCGCATACCAGCTCGTGCAGCACGCACTGGCCGAAGACAACGTCATCGCCGTCAGGGGAAAGATCGAAGACAGAGACGGCACCATGAACATCTTCGGTCGCGAACTCTCCGTCCTCGACATCTCCTCCGCCGAAATCGGCGGCAAGCCACCCGTGAGGCTCGCACTCCCCTCGCACCGCGTCACCGAACAGTCCGTCAAGGAACTCAAGCGCATCCTCGCGGCCCACCCGGGCGACAGCCCCGTACACCTCAGTGTCCGCGGCGCACGCAAGACCACCGTCTACGCCCTCCAGGCCACGGTGGACCCCACGACCATCGCCTCCGATGTCAAAGGCACCTTCGGAGCCGACGCCTGGCAAGGCATCGCATGACAGGAGCCTGTGCGGCGCGGAGTGAACGCTCAGGCCACGGCTTCGGCGCCGACCGTCACCCGCTCGCCCGGCGAGCAGCGCAGGATGTGTGCGTCGTGCCCGCGGCGCCCGGCCTCGGCGAGGAAGTCGGAGAGCGGTGAGCGGAAGACGGTGTAGTCGTCGTAATGGACGGGCATCGCCCGGCCTGGACGGATCAGGTCGAGCAGGTCGGCGCCCTGTTCCGCGTCCATGGTGACCACCGTGGAGCCGGGCAGGGTGGTCCCGCCGAGGTGCAGGACCGCCAGGTGGATGTCGGGGCAGCGGCGGGGGATGTCGCGCAGGCCGTCGTACATCAGCGTGTCGCCGGTGAGGTAGAGGACCAGGCGGATCTCGCCCGAGCGGTCACCGAACTCCAGCAGGCTGCCCATCACCGGCGGCAGCAGGGCGCGAGCCGGGCCCTGCGCGTGGCGTCCGGGCAGTGAGGTGACGCGTACCAGGGAGTCGCCGTGCAAGAGGGTGTGGCTCTGCCATGTGCGCAGGCCCACCGCGCGGTGGAACCCGAACAGGCCCTGGAGGAAACGGGAGGCGTGCGGGGTCGTCACGAAGGGGAGCCCCCGGTCCAGGCCACGCCGGGCCACGCGGTCGAAGTGGTCGCCGTGCAGATGGGACAGCACGACCGCGTCCAGGTCCTCGTGGGGCAGGTCGGCGACGCCCAGGGCGGGCTCCGTCAGCCGGCGGGAGACAAGCCCGTAGCCGAGGTGGGCGCGCTGCCCACGGTGGAGGAAGTTCGGGTCGGTCAGCAGCGTCAGGTTTCCGTAGCGGATCAGTAGCGTGGCGTTGCCGATGAACATGATCTCCGCGGTGCCCTCGGGCGGTGTGTGCCGCATGGCGCACTCCCTCCGTCGCGTTCTGCGCCCGTGTGCTGCTCCCCGAGTGGCCGGCGAACCCGCGATCACGCCTCTTCGAGGACTTCGCCGAGGTTGCGGATGGTCTCGTTGCTGTGGCTGGTGGCGAGGAGGTGGCCGAGGCCGACGGCGGCAGCGACCGGCCACTCGATCACTCCGGCCGTGGCGAGGCCGCAGAGTCCGGCGTAGAAGACGAGTTGTTTGCGCGGCGGGAAGGTGATGGCGCCGATCAGGGGCAGATCCAGGCGCCCGGTACTGAGCCGCTCCGCGTAGGCGGCGGCTCGGTGTCCGGCCGTGGAGTCCGGGCGGTCGCGGGCGGGGGGTGTCCCCGCATTCCGTGCCTTGTCCTTGGACGGGGGAGTCGCCGGCATCGGAACGTCCCTTCGAAGGGAACGGCTGTGGTCAGCGGCCTTGCCGATGGCGTCGGGGGTGTCGGGGTGTCGGGGATGACGTCTCACTGATGGCGCCATGGCCGGGGCCGCCGAGAAGGACCATCTGTTCCCACTTTAGTCAGGCCGGGGCAATCGGCCTTCCGGGGAGGCACCGCGCGCGTTGTCCGGTCCCGCGGTGCCGGACGGCAACGCGGGGTGCATGCCGAGCAGCAGGACGCCGATGATCACGGCGGTGAGGCCGGCGATCTCCCAGGCGAGCGCGGTGGGGGTGACGCGGAGTTGGTCCCCGAGGAGACCGATGCCGCAGACGATGCCGGCGATTGGTTCCGCGGCGGTCAGGGCCGGCAGTGACATGCGCAGCGGTCCGGCTTCGAAAGCGCTCTGGACCAGCAGCAGTCCCGTGACGGCGAGGGCCACCACGGCGTAGGGCTGCCAGGCGGTGAGGAGCGAGAGGAGGCCGCCCGCGGAGAAGATGCCGGTCGCCATGCGGGTCAGCGCGTCCTGGATGCCGTAGAGCAGTCCGCCGGCCGCGGCCAGCAGCGGTGGTTCCTTGACCAGCCGCAGGTGTTTGGCGATGACGACCAGGATCAGCGAGGCGGCGAGCAGGGAGGCGATGACGAGCCCCTGCTGGACCGCGCCGACGGGGGCACTGGCCGCTTTCGGCTGTGCGGCGACGATGAACGCCGTCACCCCTCCGCTGAGCAGGGCCACACCGATCCATCCCGTCCAGCCCAGGCGCTGACCGCTGATCCGCCGTGCGAGGACCACGGCGAAGATCAGGTTGGTCGCGAGCAGCGGCTCGACACGGGAGACGTCCCCCCGCGCGAGAGCGAGGACGCCGAAGATCTGTCCGGCCACCATGCAGGCGATGCCGCCCAGCCACACCCGGTCCCGTACCAGGTCGAGCAGCAGCCGGAAGGAGAGCATGTCGGCCAGCGGGGCGCGCTGCGCGGCGTGCTGCTGGAGTACGAAGCCCAGCCCCAGCAGACACGCGGCGGTGAGACCGTATACGTAGACCGCGCCTGATACGTAGGCCGCGCTTGATACATAGACCGCGCCTGACACGTCCGGTCAGCCTCCTCGAAGGTGGCCAGTCGGCTGTTCACCGATCGTCGGCGAACGCGAGAGGATCACCACACAGGCCGCCATGAGAAGACCACTGGCCGCGGCGAGCAGCAGATAGAGGCCACCGCGCACCATCTCCCCGAAGACGATGACGCCCCACAGGACGGAAACCAGCGGATCGGTCAGCGTCAGGGCCGGCTGCGCGGCGACCAGCCGGCCCGCGTGCATCGCCGACTGGAGCAAGAACATCCCCAGCACACCGGAGACGACCATGCAGTACAGCTCCCACCCCGTGAACAGGCCGGCCATGCCCCCTTCACCGAACCGGACGGTGACCGCCTTGATGAACGCCGCCGTCAGACCGAACTGGCACCCCGCCGCCATGCCGAACCCCGCGGCCCGCCGCGCACTGCCCTGCCGCTGATCCCGGGCGACCCGGCCGCGCCGCGCCCACTCGAACGCGGCCGCTGTGGCCGTCATGGTCGCGACGCTCGCCACCAGCCACTCGTACCACGGCACCTCCTGCGCGTGTCCGGGGGACGGGGCGAGGAAGAACAGCAGCCCGGCCAGCCCCGCCGCCATACCAACGGCCGCGCCCGCCTCCCGGGCCCCCAGCGGTGCGTGCAGCATCCATGCCGCCAGGAACAGGGTCAGTGGCAGCTCACAGACCAGGATCGGCTCCACCACCGACAGCTCACCCTGGCCAAGGGCGGCGGCCTGGAGAAGGAAGCCGGCGATGACCCCGGCCACCCCGGCCAGCCACACCGGCTGACGCAGCAGCTCAAGAATGAGTTTCGGCCGCAGCGCCAATTCGGGAGGCATGTCGCGGTTCGCCTTGCGCTGCAGAACCGAGGAGACGGCGTTGGCACAGGCCGCCAGCACCGACAACAGGTATGTGAACACGCGTATCGGGTATCCGGGTCGTTCGGTGGCATTCAGGAGCGGGCCGTCACGAGTCGGACCAGGACGCCCGTACGGCGTGGGTGACGCTGGTCTCGGCCGGGCTTCGCCCGATATCGACCGTACCTGGCCGGTATCGGCCTTACCGCTCGTCCTGATGTGCCCTGGATAATTTGGCGTCGTCGCCGCGCCGCCTGCGCGGCGCCTCGGTTTGGAGGGGCCCATTCCGCCCTCCTTCTCTGCTCCACCTCGGTTCCCCTCCACGCATCTCTGTTCCGCTCTGCTCCATCGCACCAACCGGGAATTCAGTGATGGTCATTCACGCTCGTGGAACGGTTCGGCACCTTTTCCGGATCAACCGAAGACACCGTGGGAGACACACGTGAGAAAGCTGAAGCTGGGCAGCAGATCGGCCCGACGGGCGTCCGCGCTGGCGGTCGGGTTACTGATGGTGACGGGGCTGTCGGCCACATCGGCCGACGCGGCGCCGTCCTCGGCCAACGCGTCGCCCGAACTGGGCGTCCGGTTCTACCCCGACGGAGACGGCCAGTGCGACGGGCCGACGAACCCGCCTGAGCGGTGGGCCACCGCGCCCGACTGGACCTCCACCATCCGCCTGGACACCGACAACCGCGCGGGCGGCTGCCAGCTGGCCTTCGGCATCTACGACCCGTCGAACACCCTCGCCGGCCTGACCGTCACCTACACCTGGATGGCAGAGCCGGGCAGCGACGAGAGTCAGTGCCAGAACGAGGGCACGCACACGATCCCGATCAAGCCGTTCAGGACGTTCGGCGACAACATCCGGGTGGACACCGACAACCGCGCGGGCTGGTGCAACCTCACCTTCGCCCTCTACGGCCGCTCGGACATCATCCTCAACGTGCAGTGGTACGGCGATGGCGGACGCGACGCCTCGAATCAGTGCAAGGGGTACATTCCGCAGGGCGGCTGGGACACGGTCGATGAGACCAAATCCGTGACGGTGGGCGACGACACGGACGGCCGCCCCGGCGGCTGCTACCTCGCACTCCGCCTGAACCGCACCTTCTAGGGCACCGCGCACGGCCCGGGGTGCATGAGGGTCCGCCCCCGGGCCGTGGCGTGTGCGGGATCGGCTCATCGCTGTGTGAGGGAGCGCGCGCGGCCATCGGGCCACGCCTGGCCGGGCTTGGCCGGCGGCAACACGACGACGCTCGGCTTCGCCAGCACGGTGGGCGGCGCGTACGGCCCGGTCATCGATGACGTACGGGTCGAGACCTGCCGCCCGTGCGACTGCTCGAAGTAACGGCAGCGGTGTCGGCGGGGCCCGCGGTGGCGGCGGCGGTGTCAGTGCCGTGGTGTCGACTGGGCCGTGTGCACCACACCGGGCTCCGCCGCCTGCTTGTTTCCAGGACGCCCCGGGCTCGGGGTGTGGCGGTATTCGCTCGGCGATACGCCGTAGGCGGTGCGGAAGGCGCGGGCGAAGTCGCCCGGGCGGGAGAACCCCCACGTCGCGGCGGTGGCCTGGATCGGCCGGGCGGCGAGCCGGGGGTCGGTGAGATCGCGGCGGCAGCGTTCGAGGCGCTGATGGCGGATCCAGGACGCCACGGTCAGGCCGTGCCGCTGGAAGAGGCGGTGGAGCGAGCGGGGGGACATGTGGTGGGCCGCGGCGACGGTGGCCGGGGTGAGGCCGGGGTCCGGCAGGTTGCGGCGGATGAAGTCCTGCACCCTCAGGAGCAGCGCGCGCTCCCGGCTCTCGGGCGGCAGGCCGGACGTGGCATCGAGCCGCTGGGCGATGGTGTGGGCGAGCAGGTCGACCAGGGTCGTGGCCAGCCGGGGCGCGTCCTGAGGGGCGAACTGCTGCGGATTGCGGGTGACATGCGTGAGGAACTGGGCGAGCAGCGAGCCGAATCCCTCGCCGCCGGGTATACGGGTGGCCGCGAGACGGTCCACCTGACGCGCGGTCAGCGGCAGCACGGCCCGGGGCAGATGCAGCAGTAACTGGCGGACCGGCGCCGCGCCCTCGGGGCTCGCCCAGCCGTCGAACGGCTCGGAGGAGCTGTACACCGCCAGATCCCCGGCGCCGAGCAGGGTATGCCTCCGGAACTGTGTCAGCCCCATGGTCCCGGAGAGCGTGAGCGACAGCTGCACATAGCCGGGGTCGCTGCGCTGGATCAGCCGTGGGGTCCGGGTCACGGTCAGCATGGGGTAGGCCATCTCCGAGACTTGGACGTCATCGAGCTGCAGCACCCGGGCGGAGGCCTGGAAGTCCGCGGCGCGGTCGCTGCCCATGGCGGTCGGGATCAGCGTCGAAGCCGTCATGTCGTGCCACCAGCCGAACCGCTCTCCCGGTGTCAGCCACTGCGTCGTCATGGTCGCGATGTCCACGGTTCCCCCTCGGCCCCGCTTGTTCGTCGCCGTCCATACTGCTCCCACTGCCACGGCCCGTTGTCAGTGCCACGCCCTACCGTGGAAGACGTCCTATCCACGCTGCGGGCTGCGCGTGACTCGGACGCGAGAGGGCCGGACCCGATACAGCGCGGGTCCGGCCTTCGCATGCAGGAGCCCCCGAAACCGCGTTGCCCGGTCCGCCGTGTACGGCATAGAAAGAACACCGTGATCCGCAAGTACCCGAGGACCCCGCATCTGCGGGGCTCCCGACTCCAGCCCGGCGACGAGGACCTGGCCGCCGTACCGTTCGCCGAGATCGCGGGCCGGTACCTCGTGGTCGAGGAGAAGCTCGACGGCGCCAACGCGGCGATCAGCTTCACGCCGGACGGGGAGCTGCGGCTGCAGAGCCGTGGCCACTTCCTCACCGGCGGGCCCCGGGAGCGTCACTTCTCGCCGTTCAAGGCGTGGGCGGCGCTGGTCCGGGACCTGCTGTGGCCCCGGCTGGGGAGCCGCTATGTGCTGTACGGCGAATGGCTCTACGCCAAGCACACGGTGTACTACGACGCCCTGCCGCACTACTTCTGCGAATTCGACGTGCTGGACCGCGAGGAGGGCGTGTTCCTGTCCACCGCCCGCCGCGGTGAGCTGCTGGAGGGGCTTCCCGTGCACTCGGTGCCCGTGCTGCACACCGGTCCGCTGAGCAGCCTGGACGCGCTGACCGCGTTCGTCGGGCCCTCGACGTGCCGTACGCGGGGGTGGCGGGCGGCGCTGCGGGAGACGGCCGGGGCGGGCGGGCTCGACCCCGAGCGGGTGGCCGCGGAGACCGACACCTCGGACTTCATGGAGGGCCTGTATGTGAAGGTCGAGGAGGACGGCGTGGTGGCGGGCCGCTACAAGTGGGTGCGCGCCGGCTTCCTCACCAGCGTGCTGGACTCCGGTACGCACTGGCTCGACCGCCCGATCGTGCCCAACCGGCTCCGGGACCCGGCGGTGATGTATGCGCGCGCTTGAGGAGCAGGGCCCCTCCGGGAAGCCGGCCGGCACCCCCGCGCCATCCGGCGCTTTCCGGGCGCTGCTGGAGCTGTGCCCCGCGCCGCCCGACTGGACGGTGCCCTGGGAGCGGACCGTCGCGGCGTATCCGTGGATCCGCCGGCTGGAGGGCGTACCGCAGGACGCCGCCCACCACGGCGAGGGCGATGTGGCCACCCACACCCGCATGGCCGCCGAGGCGCTGGCGGGGCTGCCCGAGTGGCGGGCCAGGACCGCGGCCGGGCGGGCGCTGCTGTTCGCCGCCGTACTGCTGCACGACGCGGCGAAGCCGGACTGCACCGCCACCGACCCCGACGGGCGGATCACCGCCCGCGGCCACTCCCGGCGCGGCGAGCTGATCGCCCGCAGGGTGCTGTGGGAGCTGGGGGCGCCCATCGCCTGGCGTGAGCACGTCGCCGCCCTGGTCAGACACCACCAGGTGCCGTTCTGGGCGCTGGAGCGGCCGGACCTGGAGCGCATCGCCTTCCGGGTCTCCCTGCTGGCCGGCAACGACGACCTGGCGGTGCTGGCGCGGGCCGACATCCTCGGCCGGATCTGCGGCGATACGGACGTGATGCTGGAAAACGTCGACCTGTACCGGGAGTACTGTGCCGAGCAGCGGTGTCTGACCACACCGCGCGGGTTCCCCTCCGACCACGCCCGCTTCGAGTACTTCCGCACCCCCGGCCGGGACCCGGACTACGCCGCGTACGACGACACCCGGATGACGGTGACCGTCCTGTCGGGGCTGCCCGGCGTGGGCAAGGACCACTGGATCGGCGCCCACCGCCCCGGTCTGCCCCAGGTCAGCCTGGACGCGCTCCGCGCCGAGCTGGGCGTGGACCCGGCCGCCGACCAGGCCCCGGTGGTGGCGGCCGCGCGGGAGGCGGCGCGGGGGTATCTGCGCGCGGGCGAGCCGTTCGTCTGGAACGCCACCAACGTCTCGCGGCGGCTGCGCGAGCAGTGCGTGGGTCTGGTGGCCGCGTAC
Source organism: Streptomyces sp. NPDC007917 (assembly GCF_042959105.1). NCBI lineage: Bacteria > Bacillati > Actinomycetota > Actinomycetes > Kitasatosporales > Streptomycetaceae > Streptomyces > Streptomyces sp. NPDC007917. Next base: position 173,267 of record NZ_JBIBKK010000006.1, on the reverse strand, counting down.
GGCGGGCGGGTCGAGCTGGTGGCGCTCGAAGCGCCGCCCGCGGTGCTGCGCGCCCGCAACGCGGCCCGGCCCCGGCCGGTGCCCGAGGCGGTCATCGACCGGCTGATCCGCCGCTGGGAGACCCCTGACCCCACCGAGGCACACCGGGTCACCTGGATCGACACGGCGCGGACGGGCTGAGGCACGGCGCAGACGGGCCGGGGCACGGCGGCGACCGCCTGAGGCACGGTGGGGAATACCACCTGGAGCGGCCTGGTTGACGCGGTCCGGACCACTGCCCAACCGCAGAAACGGTCCACTGCCGACAGTACGGAAGCAGGTAACGCAGGCATGAGCACCGTTGAACTCACCAAGGACAACTTCGACGAGATCGTCTCGGGAAACGACTTCGTCCTGATCGACTTCTGGGCCTCCTGGTGCGGTCCGTGCCGGATGTTCGCGCCTGTGTACGAGCGGGCCGCGGCGAACCACCAGGACCTGGTCTTCGCGAAGGTCGACACCGAGGCGCAGCCCGAGCTCGCCGCCGCGTTCGACATCCAGTCCATCCCGACCCTGATGATCGTGCGCGAGAACATCGCCGTCTTCGCCCAGCCCGGCGCCCTCCCCGAGCCGGCCCTGGAGGACATCATCGGCCAGGCCCGCGGCCTCGACATGGACGCGGTCCGCGCGTCCATCGCCGAGGCCCAGGAGACCGAGGCCCAGGAGAAGGCGGAGGCGGGCGAGGCGGGAGCGCCGGGCAGCCATGGGTGAGCTGGTGCTGATCCGGCACGGCGAGACCGAGTGGAGCCGGTCGGGCAGGCACACCAGCTGGACCGATCTGCCGCTCACGCACCGGGGCGAGGAACAGGCCCGCTCGCTGCGTCCGCTGCTCGCCGACCGCAAGATCGCGCTCGCGCTGGTCAGCCCCATGAGCCGGGCCGTGCGGACGGCCCGGCTCGCGGGGATCGAGGGCCCGCGGACCGAACCGGATCTGCACGAGTGGGACTACGGCGGCTACGAGGGCATCACCACCGACGAAATCCACCGCACCAGGCCCGAGTGGAACCTGTGGACCGACGGGGTCGCCCCGGGCGCCCCCGAGCACCCCGGCGAGACCCCCGAGCAGATCGGCGCCCGCGTCGACCGGGTGCTCGACGCCATCGAGTCCGAGCTGCGCGCCGACCGCGGCGATGTGGTCCTCGTCGCCCACGGCCACGTCCTGCGCGTCCTCACCGCGCGCCGCCTCGGGCTGCCGCCCTCCGCCGGTGCGCTCTTCCGGCTCGACACGGCGACCGTCAGCCGCCTTGGAACCGAGCACGGCCGCCCCGCCGTTGTCGCATGGAACGTGGGCCCGGGGTCGTAGGCTCAGGGGTGATCACCGGCAGAACCTCACAGAAGCCGGCAGAAGCTCACAGAAGGCAGGAAGCATGGCTACGACGCGCACCGCGCACACCGTCTGGCACGGCAATCTGACCGAGGGCAAAGGGGCGGTGACCTTCGACTCCTCCGGGATCGGCGAGCAGCCGGTCTCCTGGCCCTCCCGCGCCGAGCAGGCGAACGGCAAGACCAGCCCGGAGGAGCTGATCGCGGCCGCGCACTCCAGCTGCTTCTCGATGGCGCTGTCGCACGGCCTCACCCAGGCCGGGACCCCGCCGACGCAGCTGACCACGCAGGCCGACGTCACCTTCCAGCCGGGCACCGGCATCACCGGCATCCACCTGACCGTGGAGGGCACGGTCGAGGGCGTGGACGAGGCCGGGTTCGTCGCGGCGGCCGAGGAGGCCAAGAAGAACTGCCCGGTGAGCCAGGCGCTCGCCGGTACGACGATCACTCTGTCGGCGAAGCTGGCCTGACGGCGTCGACACGCTGCAGCAGCCCCCAGGTGAACTCCGCCACGCAGTGGTGGAGTTCACCCGCGCCGTCCGGGGCCGTGAAGGCGAGCCGCCAGCGGGTGGGCGCCGAGCCCTCCATCGGCCGGGCGGGCGCGAAGGACCGCGCCACCTCGTCCACCGTGCAGGACCAGGGCGTCAGGTCACCGACCGTACGCGGCCGGGGCCCGTCGGCGCCGGGGGCGCGCACCAGCCACTCGTTCCACACCCCGCCGCCGGGCACGGTCAGCACCTCGAACCGCAGATCCGGCCAGAGCGGGACCGCCCAGCTCAGCGCCTCGCAGGTCAGATCGCCGATCCGGCGGGTGGCCGTGGTCTCGGGCGCACCGAGTACGGAACGGTAGTGGGCGACCGCGGACCGGCGCCGCGGCGAGCGCCGCATGGCCTGCCAGCGGCGGTTGGCCTCGCGCATCACGGAGCGGCTGAAGCCCAGCTCGCGCAGCGCGTCCTCGACCAGGCCGGGGTGGTAATCGGCCATTCTCCGCAGCAGCACCAGCACGAAGGGGAAGGGCGCGGGGAAGGAGTCGGCCGAGGGGTCGAGCGCGGAGTTCATGGTCCCATCGTGGCGTACCCGGCGCGCGGCCGACGCGCACGGCCATTGCCTGGAGAAGTCACCTCTGCGTAATCTGTTCGCGATACCGGCCGCTGGCCGGAATCTCGAACAGATGGTGCCAACTGGACCAGAAGGGGTGGGCGAGCGACATGGGACGCTTGGTGCCCGCGGTGACCCGGGCCCTGGACATACTCGAGCTCTTCCTCGACGGGGACGGCACGCTCTCCGCACCCGAGATCACCCGCAGGCTCGGGCTGCCCCGTACGACGGTCCATGAGCTGGTGACCACCTTGGCCGCCCGCTCCTACCTCGTGCAAGTGCCCGACCAGCCCGGTCGCTACCGGCTCGGGGTGCGCCCGTACCAGCTGGGCAGCCGGTACGCCGAGCAGCTGGACCTGGCCGCCGAGGGGCAGCAGGTGGCCCGCAGCGTCGCCGAGACCTGCGACGAGACCGTCCATGTCGCCATCCTCGAGGGCGCGGACGTCATCTACATCGCCAAGGTCGACTCCACCCACGCCGTGCGCATGGTCTCCGCCGCCGGCCGCCGGCTGCCCGCCCACTGCACCTCGGTCGGCAAGATGCTGCTCGCCTCCCTCTCGGAGGAGGCCCTGGCCGCCCGCATCCCGGAGGACGAGCCGCTGGCCGCGATGACGGACAACAGCATCACCTCCCCGCAGGAGCTGCGCCGCCACCTCGCGGCCATCCGCGAGCGCGGCATCGCCGTCGAGCAGCGCGAGTCCAACCCGGACGTGAGCTGTGTGGCCGCCCCGGTGCGGGACTCGGCGGGCAAGGTCGTGGCGGCGCTGTCGATCTCGGTACCGATGATCCGCTGGAGCCAGGAGCGGCAGGACGAGCTGGCGGAGCTGGCCGCCAAGGGCGCGGGCGAGCTGTCGGCCCGCCTCGGACACCGGAGGCGTGAAGCATGAGCGGGACGGATGGGACCACCGGCGTCAGCGGCGGCGCCGGTGACGGACTGGACGTCGCCGTCCGGGCGGCCGCCGAGCTGGGCGAGGGCCCGACCTGGGATGCCGCGGCACAGCGGCTGATCTGGGTCGACATCCTCTCGTCCCGCGTGCACACCTACGACCCGGCCGACGGCCGGCGCACGGTCCTGGCGACCGAGCAGCACGTCGGCGCGGCCAAGCCCCGCGAGGGTGGCGGCCTGGTGGTCAACCTCCGCGACGGCATCGGCCTGTACGGGGCCGACGGCGGGTTCTCCTGGCTGGCCCACGAGGCGGTCCCCGGCCGCCGGGGCAACGACGCTGCCGTGGCGCCGGACGGCTCGCTGTGGGCGGGCACCATGCGCTACGACGAGGCGACGGGCGGCGGCACGCTGTCCCGTATCGCCCCGGACGGCTCCCGTACGGAGATCCTGCCGGACGTCACGGTCAGCAACGGCACCGGCTGGAGCCCCGACGGCAGCCTCATGTACTACGCCGACACCCCGACCTGCCGGATCGACGTCTTCGACGTGGCGGGCGAGGGGGTCACGGGCCGCCGCCCCTTCGTACGGATCGAGGACGGCGCGGGCTTCCCCGACGGGCTGTGCGTGGACGCCGACGGCTGTGTGTGGGTCGCGCTGTGGGACGGCGGCGCGGTCCGCCGCTACACCCCGGACGGCACGCTCGACCGGGTGGTCGAGCTGCCGGTGCGCCGCCCGACCGCGTGTGCCTTCGGCGGCTCCGGCCTGACCGACCTGTATGTGACCTCGGCCCGGGTCGGGCTCGGCCCCGGCGAGCAGCCGCTCGCCGGGTCGGTGCTGGTCCTCGCGGGGGCGGGGCAGGGGCTTGCGCAGCCGGCGTTCAAGGGCTGAGGCGCTGCGGGGCGGCGGTGTCGATGCGCTGAGGAATTGAGCCGCCAAGGCGGACAATTTCGGCCAAGCGGAAGCAGGATCGGCGCGAGAACGATCCTTGCACAGGATTCTCACACTCCTCGGTTCCTCCGCGGCCCGCCGGGCACATAACCTGCCCGGCGAAATGGATTACTGCCCTGCTTGCCGCCGCCACCTCAACGGCGCTCTCGCCTGCCCCGGTTGCGGTGCGTACGCCCAGGAGTATCCGTATCCCGCCGCCGAAGGCGCTGCCGTCGACTACGGCGGGGCCTACGGCGAAACGGGCCGCGATGCCGAATTCGGCGAGGCCGAAGGCGTGAGCGAGGCGGCGGGCGAGGACGAGCCCGTCGGCGCGGAGGACGGCGAGGACGACGGCCTCTCCCCGGACCCCGGCGCGGCCTCGACCCGCGCGGACCGGCGCAAGGCGGCGTCCCGCAGAAAGCCGAAGCCCCGCGGCATCATCGGCGGCCGGGCGCGCCGCGCGCGGCGCGGGCGGGGGCGCCGGGTGACGATCATGGCGTCGGTGCTCGGTCCCGTGCTGGCCGGGCTGTTCGTGGCGGAGATCGCCACGGAGGGCGGCATCTTCCATGAGCCCTCGTCCTCGTCGAGCCCCGACACCTCACCGGAGGCCGACCACAGCCCGGGCGAGGGGGGCTCCAGCGGACCGCGTACGCGTCAGAGCGGAGCGCCGGGCGAGGCGCCGTCCGCGGGTGCGGACGGCGCGAGCGCGGACGAGGACCAGGGCGACGGCGAGGACGGCGCGGACAAGGGCGAGAAGAAGCCCAAGGACAGCGAGTCGCCCAGCGCCGACGGCTCCTCGTCGGCCGGCGGTACGGGCGGCGCCTCCGCCACGCCCTCCGCCACGGGCGGCGGGGGAGGAGGGGGAGGCGGGGCCACCCGGCCCCCGACCTCACCCTCCGACCCCGGCACCACCACCTCGCCCCCGTCCCAGCCCACGCCCTCGCCCACGGAGACCTGCGACCGCTTCCTGTGGTGGTGCGCCTAGGCCCTGGCCGGGGGTCAGGCCGGGTCTGTCCCGAGCATCCGCTTCAGCAGGTCGCGCAGCACCGTCCGCTCCTGCTCCGAGAGCCCGGCCAGCGGCGCGCGCGCGAAGTCGAGGGAGCCGCGCAGCCGGTCGGCGGTCTCCTTGCCCCGGTCCGTCGCGGCGGCGAGCTTGACGCGGCGGTCGGCCGGGTCCAGGCGGCGCTCGGCGAGGCCGCGGGCCTCCAGGCGGTCGATGATCCCGGTGACGTTCGACGGCTCGCACTTGAGCTGCTGTGCGATGTGGCGCATGGGCGTCGGACCCCGGGACAGCAGTCCGAGCACCCGCGCCTGCGCGCCGGTCAGGGTGTGCCTCGCGGCGGCCGTCTCGTATTCCTCGTGATAGCGAGCGACGATGGTGCCGATGAGTTCGACGACTTCGAGCGTCAGCGGATCAGGAGGTTCGGTACTGGAGGTCATGGGACCAGGGTACCCATTTATTTGACATCATGAAATATGTAGCAGCATGATTGTTTCATCACCTGAAGCATAAGGAGGAGACCCATGGCCCCCAAGCCCGAGATCCCTGCCACCGGCCGCGAATGGCACCTCGTCGCCCGTCCCGAGGGATGGCCCAAGCCGGAGGACTTCGCGCTGCGCGAGACCCCCGTCACCGAGCCGGGCCCCGGCCAGGTGCTGGTCCGCAATCTGTACATGTCGGTGGACCCGTACATGCGCGGCCGGATGAACGATGTGAAGTCGTACGTCCCGCCGTTCAAGCTCGACCACCCGATGGACGGCGGCGCCGTGGGCGAGGTCATCGCCTCCCGCGCGGAGGGCATCGCCGTCGGCGACCACGTCCTGCACTTCGGCGGCTGGCGCCAGTACGCACAGGTGGACGCCAAGCACGCGGTCAAGGTGGACCCGGCCGCCGCCCCCCTCTCCGCCTACCTCGGCGTCCTCGGCATGACCGGCCTGACCGCGTACGCGGGCCTGCTGGAGGTCGCCTCCTTCAAGGAGGGCGACGCGGTCTTCGTCTCCGGCGCGGCGGGCGCGGTCGGCAGCGAGGTCGGCCAGATCGCCAAGCTCAAGGGCGCCTCGCGGGTCATCGGCAGCGCGGGCTCCGACGAAAAGGTCAGGCTGCTGACCGAGGAGTACGGCTTCGACGCGGCGTTCAACTACAAGGACGGCCCGGTCGCCGAGCAGCTCAAGGAGGCCGCTCCCGACGGCATCGACGTCTACTTCGACAATGTCGGCGGTGAGCACCTGGAGGCCGCCATCGACCGGCTCAACGTGCACGGACGCATCACCATCTGCGGCATGATCGCCCAGTACAACGCGACCGAGCCGCCCGCCGCCCCGCGCAACCTCGCCCTCGTCATCGGCAAGCGGCTGCGCATCCAGGGCATGCTGGTGAACGACCACCAGCACCTCCAGCAGCAGTTCGTCGAGGAGGTCGGCGGCTGGCTGCGCGACGGCAAGCTGCACTACCGGGAGACGGTGGTCAAGGGCCTCGACAACGCGGTGGACGCGTTCCTCGGCATGCTGCGCGGTGCGAACATCGGCAAGATGATCGTCTCCCTGACCGACTGACAGCGCCCGGGCTCGGGCTCGGCCACCCCCTCTTAAAAAAATGCTTGATCTGCATCAAGCGTTTTTCTGAGAGGGGGCGGGGGGAGAGCCGATCCCGCGCATCAGCGCTCGCAGCGGAGCATCAGTCCACCCGTACGGCGTGGAGCGCGGCGAAGGCCAGCAGGGGGGTGGCGGTGCGCGGCGGATCCTCGAGCAGGGGCGAGTGCCCGAGACCGGGCAGCAACTCGACCTTCGCGCCCGGAACCGCCCGGTAGTCGAAGGCGGATGAGGATCGCCATCTGCGGTCGTCCTCGCCGAAGATCACCAGGAGCGGTTTGCCCAGGACCGTCAGCCGGTCCGGCAGTGCCCGCTGCTCCAGGTAGGAGCGGGTGGCCCGCATCGTCGTGGTGAACGAGTGGTACGTCATGTCGCGCACGTCGTTCAGGAGCTCTTCCGGTATCTGGTAGCCCGCACGGCTGAACCCCGTGCTCGCCAACCGGCGGAGCTGCTCGTCGGTCGGCGGCCACTGCGAGGGGCCGATCGCGGCGGACTCCGGTGCGATGAAGGCGTGCAGGCCGGGGCCGGTGTTGACGAGCGCGAGCGCGGTCACCAGGTCGGGCCGCTGTTCGGCGAGGGCGGTGGCGACCACGCCGCCGCTGGAATGGCCGACGACCACGGCGTGCTCGACGCCGAGTCTGTCCAGCGCCACGCCGGCCCGACGTGCCTGGTCCGGGATCGCGTAGCTACGGTCGACGGGTTTGGCCGACCGGCCGTGCCCGAGCAGGTCGATCCGGATGACTCGGTGAGATCCGGTCAGCAGCGCGACCATCGGGTCCCACGAGCGGGTCGAGGACGCGGATCCGTGGATGAGCAGGAGTGCGGGGGCGCCGCGGGGGCCGTCCTGGCACACGTGGATGTCGCCGTCGTCCAGCGACAGGGTTGAACTCTCGGTGGCCTCGGCGCCGCCGTTCACGTACGGGCCGCCGTTCACGTACGGGCCGCTGTCAGAAACAGTCATGAGCCCACTGTCTCCGCCGGTACGGGCCGGTGGATTGGACGAATGTTCCCCTCAGCCGGCTCACGTAGCATGCGATGATGCGGACCTTCGTGCACGGTGCGGCTGTGTGGGGCGTCGAGTGCCCGCGGCGGCCCAGCCGGGTGGCCGGTGTCACCATGGCCGGGTTCCGCGTCCGTGAGCTGGACGCGCTCCGGATGGTCCCGCACCCGGCCGTGACGCTGCTCCTGGAGTTCGGCGCCGGTTCGCCCGTCATTGACTGTGCCGCGGGGCGGCAGCAGCGGGGAAGCGTCGTCGCCGGGCCCGGGCTCGGGTCCGGTGGCGCGGTCCAGGCGCGGGGAGAGAACGTCGAGTGCGTGCAGGTGCGCCTGTCCCCGGTGATCGCACGCGCGATTCTGGGCGCCTCCCCCGCCGACCTCGACGGCGCCGTCGTGTCGCTGGGCGACCTGTGGGGCCGGGAGTCATCGCGGATCTGTGAGCAACTCGGCGAAGTCCCGTCGTGGCAGGATCGCTTCGCGTTGACGGACGCGCTGCTCGCCCGTCGGCATGAGGCGGGGCCGCCGGTGGACCCGGAGGTGGCCTGGGCCTGGCACCGGATCGTCGTCAGCCGTGGCCTGACCCGGGTCGACCAACTCGCGGCCGAGGTCGGGTGGAGCCGTAAGCGGCTGTGGTCCCGGTTCCGGTCGCAGCTCGGCCTGCCGCCCAAACGCGCCGTGAGACTGGTCCGCTTCGACCATGCCGCCCACCGCCTGGTCGCGGGTGAGGGCGCGGCCCGGGTTGCGGCCGACACCGGCTACGCCGACCAGTCCCACCTGCATCGGGACGTCATGGCGTTCACCGGGGCGACCCCCGCGGCCGTTGCCGGCGAGCCGTTTCTCGCCGTTGACGACATCGCATGGCCCAGCCGCGGGACAGTCGCGTCCCCCACTGCGTGATCAACGGCTGAGCAGGGCCACCGCGCCCGACCACGCCGGGGGCCGCTGCCAGCGCAGCCGGTCCCCGGCGAGGGAGAGCGCGCCGGTGCCGTCGGCGAGGAGCGAGGCGTCCAGCGTCCAGCCCCCGCCGCCCGCGCTCTCCTCGTCCGGCAGCCGTACCGACAGCGACTCGTCCGGGTCGGCGAAGGCGTGCAGGACGACCAGGGCGCGTCGGCCGTCGGGGGACAGCCGTACGACGGACTGCCAGCCGCCGGCGTTGCGCAGGGCGGCGCCGCGGGTGCCGCCCTGCCGCGTCGTCCCGTCGTCGATGAGCGGCGCGGCCTGCCCGTACAGGTCAAGCGCCTCGCGCACCAGGGCCCATCGCCGCTGGTCGAGCCGGTCCGGGTCGCCGGACAGGCAGATCCGTCCGAGGAAGCCCGCGGCCAGCTTGTAGACGAGCGCGGTGTGGGAGTCGTCGGCCCGTACGGTCGCCCACACCAGCGACTGGCGGGGGAGCAGCACCCGCTGCAGCCCGGCCGCGATCGCCGGGGCCTCGCGGGCCTCGAAGGCGTCCGAGCCGGAGGAGACGGCGGTCAGCCCGGCGTACGCGGGGTCGATGCGGTGGCCGCCGCCCGCGCAGTTCTCGATGACGAGGTCGGGCAGCCGGGCGGAGAGCCGGGCGATGAAGTCGCGGGAGGCGGCGGTGAGTCGGCGCAGGCCCTCGCCGTCGTCGCCGGGGCCCAGATGCGCGTTGTAGTCGATCTTGAGATAGCCGAAGCCGCCCTCGCTCAGCAGCGCGGTCATCCGGTCCAGCAGCGGTTCGGCGACCTCGGGGCGGCGCAGGTCAAGGAAGCGGCGGGCGGACACGTGCGCGGGGACGCCGTCGTACGCGATGTGGCGCGACGCGTCCTCGTACGCCCGCGACAGCTCGCCCGTCGTCTCCGGCTCCCACCACAGACCGGGGACGAAGCCGCGCTCGCGCAGCTGCCGGGCGGTCTCGGCGAGCCCGTGGGGAAAGCGCTCGGCGCTGGGCGTCCAGTCGCCGTGGCTGCGGCCCCAGTCCTCCCCGGGCTCGCTGAACCAGCCGCAGTCGATGACGAAGTAGCGCACGCCGGAGCCCTGGAGGCGGTCGGCGAGGGCGAGGATCCGGTCGTGGGTGGGGTTGCCCCAGGTCGTCGCGTACTCGTTGAACATCGCCGGCAGCGGTGACGTCCGCTCGGGGCCGGGCCGCGGGTGGTCGGCCCAGGCGCGCGTGAGCCGGTCGCACAGCGCGTCCAGGTCGCCGTGGACGGCGGTGATGACGGCCTCGGGCGCCTCGTACGACTCGCCGGGCGCGAGGGTACGGCGCCAGTGGCCGAAGTCGTGGTCCGCCGGGCCGCCGCCGATGGCCAGCCCGTCGCGGGAACGCAGCAGCTCCAGCTGCCAGGGGCCGCCCGCCGCAAGCTGGACGCCCCACACCACCTGGGCCTCGGTGTCCTCGACGGCCAGCCAGGGCATCCAGCCGGCCGCGGGCATCGACCCGGGCGCGCCGAAGCGCTCCGCCACCGTGCCGATGTTTACCCAGGGCCGCTCCAGGTGCAGTTGCTCGACCGTGTCGCTGACCAGCCGGGCCTCGGCGCTCCAGGCGGAGCGGACGCGGTGGACGAGGAGCCGGCCGGGGGCGTCGTCGGCGGCGAAGGGGGTGATGCCGCCGAGGGTGAAGGACGAGATCAGGTCCAGGGCGAAGGGGCGGTCGCCCTCGTTGGTGGCGCTGGTGCGGATCCGTACGAAGGGGTCGCCGGGGCGGTGGGTCAGCCGGTGGGCCACCAACAGGCCTCGCCCGTCGGAGAGTTCGGTGACGATCTCGGTGGCGGCCTCGGCGACAGCCTCCGCGTGCCGCTGCGCCCGCAGCCGCAGCGCGGCCGTCGTGGCCGTCCGCCGCAGGGTGCGCACCCCCGCGAACGGCTCGGGGACGGGGTCCCCGGCGCGGGCCACCGCCGCCAGCGGCTCGATGTGGCGGGCGGGACCGGTGTCGGGGTGGTGGCGGGCGGCGTCCTCCTGCAGACGGTCCCGGGGTGGCGCCAGGCGGTCGGCAAGAGCGGTCGGGAAGATCTCCAGACCGACCACGGCTCCGGCGCCGCCGTCGCCCGCCGCGCCCTGGCGCGGATATCGGACGGTCAGATCTCCCAGCTCATACATGCCTTGGCCCGCCCCGTCCTCACCTCACTCGTCCGACGGCCGGACGGTAAGCGCTTGCTGCGGCCGAGGTCAAGAGGTGGGGCGAGTCGTGTGCAAAGCGTTGACGCGCCCTCCGCGGCAGCCTATGTTTCCCGTCCGAAGTTACGAGCGGCATTCGAAATGGCGAACAGCGCTGCCTGAAGCAGCAGGAATGAGCCGCAATGCAAGGATCTTCCCCAGCCCGTCGCAGCGTGCTCACCGGGCTCGGCGCCCTCGCCGCCACCGGCGCCGTGGGCGTGGGTGCAGCCGGCTGCGCCGCGCCCTCGTCGGTCGCCGCGGGCAAGACCCGGCTGCGCTACTGGCACCTCTTCGGCGGCGGCGACGGCGTCAACATGAAGGCGATGCTGGACGCCTACAGCGCGGCCCATCCCTCGATCGGCCTGGAGGCCGCCACGCTCCAGTGGGGCTCCCCGTACTACACCAAGCTCGGCATGGCGGGTGCGGGCGGCCGCGCCCCCGAGGTCGCGGCGCTGCACCTGGCCCGGCTCGCCGGTTTCGCGCCCGGCCGCCTCCTCGACGCCTTCGACCTCGACCTGCTCGCCGACCACGGCGTGACCGCCGCCGACTTCCCCGAGGACATCTGGAAGCGCGGTGCGGTCGACGGCAAGCAGTACGCCATCCCGCTCGACACCCACCCCATGGTGCTCTTCTACAACACCGAGGTGTGCGAGAAGGCCGGGCTGCTCGGCCCCGACGGCAAGCTCAAACCCATCCACGGCGCCGAGGAGTTCACCGCCGCCCTGCGCGCCGCCAAGAAGGTCACCGGGCAGCCTGGCATGGTCACCGAGACCATCGGCGGCGATGTCGTCGGCCCCTGGCGGGTGTTCTCCACCTTCTACTCCCAGACCGGCGGAAAGATCCTGTCCGAAGACGGCCGCCGCCTCGCCCTCGACGACGCCAAGGCGCTCACGGCGCTCGAGTACATGGCCATGCTCGTCGACGAGGGGCTGTGCCACCGCCGGGTCGACTACCAGGGCTCCATCGGCGTCTTCAACGGCGGCAAGACCGCCTTCTACCTCAACGGCGAGTGGGAGATCAGCTCCTTCCGCACCACCAAGCTGCCGTTCTCCATGACCCGCGTGCCGGCCCTCTTCGGCCGCCCCACCGCCCAGGCCGACTGCCACTCCTTCGTCCTGCCCCACCAGCGGGACCGCGGCGGCGAAACCAACGAGGCGGCCCATGAGTTCGTGGCCTGGATGCTCAAGCACACCGTCGAATGGGCCAAGGGCGGGCACGTCCCGGCCTATCTGCCGACGCTGGAGAACCCCGCGTACCTCAAGCTCAAGCCGCAGTCCGAATACCGCTCGGTCGTGGGCGACGTCGTGCTCGACGAGCCCGCCTGGTTCGCCGGCTCCGCCTCCCTCATGTGGATCGAGCTCGGCTCGGTCTTCTCCGGGGTGCTCACCGGCTCCCGCACGCCCCGGAACGCGCTGAAAGAGGCCAAGTCCCGGCTGCGCGAGCTCCTCGACACCCCCAACCCCTTCGGAGGTGCGAAATGAGCGCGCCGACCGTCACCGCGCCCCCGCCGCGCTCCTCGCAGGCCGGGGCCGCCACCACCCCGCCCAGGACCGTGCGCCGCCACTGGACCGAGCACGGGCTGGTCTTCGTCGCGCCCTTCCTCGTCGTCTACGCCCTCTTCCTCCTCTGGCCGCTGCTGTACGGCGTCAAGATGAGCCTGGGCGACGACAACATCACCGGCACCGACAGCCACTTCATCGGCTTCGACAACTACGCCGAGGCCCTTCAGGACCCCGATGTCTGGTCCTCGCTGTGGAACACGGTCTGGTTCACCATCCTGTCCACCGTCCCCCTCGTCCTCGTCGGCCTGGGCCTGGCGCTGCTCGCGCACCATCTGCGCGTGGTCCAGTGGCTGTGGCGGCTGAGCTGGTTCGCGCCCTTCCTGCTGCCGTCGGGCGTCGTCGGGCTGCTCTTCATGTGGGTGATCTTCCCGTCCGACTTCGGCTTCGCCGACCAGGCGCTCGCCTCCCTCGGCCTGCACCCCGGCATCGGCTGGCTCACCGACGAGCGCTACGCCATGCTCTCCATCGTCGCGACCACCGTCTGGTGGACCGTCGGCTTCAACTTCCTGCTGTATCTGGCCGCGCTCCAGGCCATCCCGCAGCATCTGTACGAGGCGGCGGAGCTGGACGGCGCGGGCGCCTGGGCCCGGCTGCGGAACATCACCCTGCCGATGCTGCGGCGCACCACGGGCGTCGTGGTCGTGCTGCAGATCCTGGCCTCGCTGAAGATCTTCGATCAGGTCTACATCATGACCGCCGGCGGCCCGGACGAGTCCACCCGCCCGATCCTGCAGTACGTCTTCGAGTCCGGCTTCACCGGCTACCGCATCGGCTACGCCTCCGCCGTCTCGTATCTCTTCTTCGCCCTGATCGTGATCGTCTCCCTGGTCCAACTGCGGCTGACCCGCCGCGCGAGTGAGGAGGGCGCGCGGTCATGAGCGCGGAGACAGCTGTGACACCGGTGAAAGCGAGCGCGGGCGCGGGCGACGGCGCGGGCCGCAGGGTCCGCTGGTCCCCGGGCCGGTTCGCCATGCTGCTGATCGCGCTCGCGCTGGTGGTGGTGTGGGTGCTGCCGCTGGCGTGGGCGGTGGCCACCTCCCTCAAACCGGAGGGGGAGACCACCACGACGCCGCTGAAGTGGATCGGCTCGACGATCACCTTCGACGCCTACCGCCAGGTGTGGAAGTCGGGCGACATCGGTCAGTGGATGTTCAACTCCGCCTATATCTCGGTCATGACGACCCTGCTGACCGTCGTGCTGTGCGCCATGGCCGCGTACGGCTTCTCGCGGACCGAGTTCCGCGGCCGCAAGGTGCTCTACGGGCTGGTCCTGGCCGGGATCATGGTGCCGCCGCAGGTGCTGATGGCCCCGCTGTTCGCGGAGATGGTCTCCATGGGGCTCGTCGACACCTACTGGGGCGTGATCCTGCCGCAGGTCGCCGTGCCCGCGATGGTCTTCATCCTGGTCAAGTTCTTCGACGGGGTGCCGCGGGAGCTGGAGGAGGCGGCGTTCGTGGACGGGGCGGGGCGGTGGCGGGTCTTCTGGACCATCGTGGTGCCCCTGTCCCGGCCGGTGCTCGCGGCCGTGGCGATCTTCACCTTCATCTCGACGTGGAACAACTTCCTGTGGCCGTTCCTGGTCACGACCGACCCGAACGGGATGACGCTGCCGGTGGGGCTGGTCAACGTCCAGTCCTCGTACGGTCTGCGGTACGCCCAGATGATGGCCTCGGTCGTGATCGCCGGTCTGCCGCTGCTGGTGGTCTTCGCGCTCTTCCAGCGCCAGATCGTCCGCGGTGTGGCCCACACGGGTCTGGCGGGCCAGTGAGTGTCCCTCCACGGGGTGGGTCCGGTCCGCCCGGCCCGGCAGACCGCCGGGCGGACCGGACCCGCCGGCGGTTACTTCCCCAGCACCACCGTGGTCAGCGACCGCGCCGGCAGCTCGACCCCGAGCTTTCCGCCCCGGACCTCCGCCGCGCCGACCCGGCTCAGCGCGTGCGTCTCATCCGTGCGGTACACCGAGCCACGCGCCGAGCCGCCCGTCAGCGCGTAGTCGGCCCGCACTGCGTCCGTCCCGGTGTTGAGGATTTCCAGCACCCGCTTGCCGTCCCGGTTGCGGAAGGCCGTGATCTTGACGCCCGACGCCTCGGTCGACGCGGCCACCCGCACCGCCCCCGGCCGGATGAACCTGCTGTACGCGGCCAGCGCCCACAGCCGCTTGGAGACGTGGTAGTCCGCCCCGTCCAGCTGGATCAGCCCGCGGGTCGCCCCGATCGAGGCGCCGAACCAGTACACGTACGCGCTGGCGCGGGCGTCGGCGAGCGTGGTGTGGATGGCCTCGGCGACGGCCAGTCCGTCGTAGCCGGAGCCGTCGTCCCACGCCTCGTTCCAGGTGGCGCCGTTCGGGCTCCACTCGGACATCCAGGTGCGGCGGCCGGTGGGCAGCGGCTGGTCGGAGGGCGTGACGTACGGATGGCCGGTGTGCACCCCGACCAACGCCGCCGCCTGCGCGTCCGCCTCGATCGCCGCGCTGTACTGCGCCTGCTGGTCCCATCCGGCGGCGTCGCAGCACACCAGATTGATCCCGGCCCGTCGCACGGTCGGCCCGAGCGCCCTGACCGTCTCGACCGCCTGCTCGGGCGTGAACTGCATGGACGCGTACGAGGTGGAGAGGTCCGGCTCGTTGGTGAAGCCGAGGTCGGTGATGCGCACGCCCTCCTGGCGGTAGAACGTGGCGTACTGGACGAGGTAGTCGGCGTACGCCTGCCGCCACTCGGGTTTGAGCGTCCCGCCGTTCGCGTCCGTGCCGTTGGTCTTCATATAGCCGGGCGCGCTCCAGGCGTCGGCGTAGAAGCGCTTGACGCCGTACGCCTTCGCCTCCTTCGCCAGCCACACCTGGCCGCCGTCGTCGCCGTCCCATTCATAGCGCGGCGTGGCCTCGGGGCCGCCCGGGTCGGTCGGCTGGATCGACTTCATGTGGTCGTACACATCGTCCGAGGACGAGCCGATGCCCAGCCGCAGAATGCTGAGGCCGGCCCCGGACTTCCGGTTCAGCAGCAGGTCCAGGACCTCCCGCTGGTGTTCGGGGGTCAGCCCGCGCGAGCCGTGCATGATGTCGGCGCGCTGGAAGGCCTGGGAGAAGCCGAAGCCGTCGATGGGCTGGAGGCGTTGACCGAAGTCGACCCGGCCCGGGGCCCCTGCCGCGGTGCCGGCCGCGGCGCTGCCGTCGGCGTGGGCCTTTGGCGCGGTCGTCACCGTCCCCAGGAGGGCGACGGCCAGTGCGCCCGTCACCGCGGTACGCGTCACCGCGGCGCGCATCACCTTGATCACAAAAGCGTCCTTTCCCCTGCCACTGAAAAATTTCCGGAACGTCACCGAAACGTCCGGGGGAAAGTAGAGGCGGCTGAGGGGCGAGTCAATCCCCTGGGACAAGGGAGGTGTTGAGGCCACTCATCGCGCTCTGTACCGCCATGTGTTTCGGAGGGGCACCGAAAACATTCCGAAGGAGAGCCGAATGATCCACATCATGCCGAGGCGCACCGGCGCCAGACGCGCCGGCGGCCGGCGACTCGCCGTCCTGGCGGCCGCCACCGCCTTCGCCCTGCTGCCGGCCAGCGCCTCCGCCTACCCCAATCCGGGCCGGGTGACGGGCGACATCGTCGTGCACGACCCCACCATGATCCGCGCGAGCGACGGCACCTACCTGCTGTACTCCACCCACGGCGGCCTGGAGGCCCGCACCTCCACCGACCGGATCGCCTTCAGCCGCTCGGGGAACGCCTTCAACTCCCCGCCGTCGTGGTGGAAGAACTACTCGTCCAGCAATGACCCCTGGGCGCCCGACATCTCGTACCAGGGCGGCAAGTACCTGATGTACTACGCCGTCTCGTCGTTCGGGTCCAGCAACTCCGCGATTGGGTTCGCCACCTCGTCCAGCGGCAAGGCGGGCACCTGGACCGACTACGGCATCGTGCACTCCACGACCGGCAGCAGCAACTACAACGCCATCGACCCCAACCTCTTCGTCGACGGCGACGGCAAGTGGTGGCTGTCCTTCGGCTCGTGGTGGTCGGGGCTGAAGATGATCCGCCTCGACCCCTCCACGGGCAAGCAGTACGCGGGCGACAAGACCGTCTACTCCCTCGCCTCCCGGCCCACCGGCACCAAGGCCGTCGAGGCGCCCACGGTCGTCAAGCGCAACGGCTACTACTACCTGTTCGCCTCGTACGACACCTGCTGCGCGGGCACCAGCTCCACGTACAAGATCAAGGTCGGCCGCGCCACCAGCCCCACCGGGCCGTATCTCGACAAGAACGGGGTCAACATGATGAACAACGGCGGCTCGGTGGTGCTGGAGTCCCACGGCCGCTACATCGGCCCCGGTGGGCAGTCGGTCATGAGTGACGTCGACGGTGACCTGCTCGTCTACCACTACTACGACGGCCAGGACAACGGCACCCCGAAGCTCGGCGTCAACCTGCTCAGCTGGGGCGGCGGTTGGCCGACGGCGTACTGATACGTCCCCGGCTGACATGAACCTGACGGCTTGAGGAGGTGTACCCAAGGCAGATCTGGAGACGGAGTACCAAGAGCCTACGCGCGTAGCGCCCCCGCTCCTCCTCACCGAGGGACGGGGGCGCTCCAGCACACCCCCGACAGAAAGCGGAGATCCATGACGCAGGACCGCACCTGGAACAGACGCCGTTTACTGATGCTCGGCGGTGGCGCCGCGGCGGGCGCCGCGCTCGGGCTGGGGGCCAAGGTGGCCACCGCGAGCGAGGCCGCGCCCACCGCCGTACCGACCTCCCCGCGCTTCCAGCTGACCGAGCCCTCGTACGACCTCTTCCGCCACGCACGGCTGCACAACGCCAGGGTTCAGCAGTCCTTCACCTTCGACAACGTCAACCGGCGCCTGTTCGTGGCCCAGCTCAAGGACGGCTCCGCGGACAGCAGCGGCGATCTGTGCATCACACAGCTGGACTTCTCCGGTAACGAGCTCGGCTATATGTATCTGCTCGGCTTCGGACACGCCGTGTCCATCGGCGCGCAGGCCGTGGGGTCGGACACCTATCTGTGGACCGAGGTGGACGTCAACAGCGGGGCCCGCGGCAAACGGCTGGCCCGCTTCCGCTGGAGCAGCGGGACGACCCTCTCCAACACCTCCTCCGCGCTGACCAAGCACTCGCCCGTCTCCGACGCGACGGAGACCACCTGCGCGATCGACCCGGTGAACAACCGGATGGCGATCCGCTATCTGAACACCGCGGGCAGCAGGCGGTACGCGATCTTCAATGTGAACGAGGTCGCGGCCGGGAACTACACCAACCGACTGGCGGACTTCGCCCAGCCCAGCGACTCGGCCGTCTTCCAGGGCTACGCGCTCTACGGAAGCTACGTCTACCAGCTGACCGGTACCGCCTACGGCGCCGACAACCCGTCCCCCGGCAACGCCTACACCTCCAGCGTCAACGTCAACACCGGCGCGCTCACTCAGCGGGCCTTCACGGGAGCGGGCTCCACCCTGACCTACCGCGAACCCGAAGGCATGGGGGTGTACCGGACTGCCGCGGGGGAGGTCCGGCTCTTCCTGGGCTTCGCCTCCGGTGAGGCGGGCGACCGCCGCAGCAACCTCTTCTACAAGAACGTCCTCGTCTGAGCCGAGGCTCAGCGGGCCGGGCTCCCGCCCAGCGTCTGGTACCGGTAGTCGCTGGGCGGAAGCCCGTATACGGCGCGGAAGGCGCGGGTGAAGGCCGCGTGGTGGGGGAAACCCCAGCGGGCGGCAATGCTATGGACGGGGATCGCGCGCTGCGCGGGGTCGGCCAGCTCGCGGCGGGCGCGGTCCAGCCGCTGACGGCGGATCCATGCGGAGACCGTGGTGCCCTGGCCCTGGAAGAGCCGGTGCAGATGGCTGACCGAGATGTGGTGCGCGGCGGCGACGGTGCTCGGCGTCAGCTCGGGATCGCCCAGATGCTGCCGGATGAAGGCCTGGATGCGCAGCGACAGGGTGCGGTGGTGGGTCTCCGGCGGAAGCGCGGCGTCGAGGTCGAGCTGATGGGCCAGGACCGCGGACACCAGATCGACCAGGACCGCCTCCAGGCGGGGCCCGTCGGCCGGCCCGTAGGAGCCGGTGCCGTCGGTGAGGCGGGTGAGGAATCCGGCCAGCAGCGCGCCCACGCCCTCCTGCGCCGACAGCCGTCGGGTGACCAGCCGGTCGACCCGGTCCAGGGGCAGCGGCAGAAGCCTCTTCGGGATCTCCAGCCCCACCGCCCTGGCGCGGTCCGGGGCCAGCACATGGACCTCGTACGGCCGCGAGGAGTCGACGATGTGCATGTCGTGCGGTCCGAGGCTGCCCTCCTGGCCGGCCTGGACGGTCCCCTTGGCGCCCACGAGCGCGTAGGTGAGGTGGTAGACCTCCGGGTCGCACTGCCGGATCTGCCTGGCGGTGCGCCGCATGCGCATGGGGCGCATGCCCGCGGGCCATACGCGGGCGCCGCCGAGTCGCAGGATGCGCATCTCGGCCCAGTAGTCATCAGCGTGGTCACTGCTGATTTCCGCGGGTGCGGCCGCTTTGGTCCGGGTCAGGACCTCACGCCATAACTCGAAGCGATCCGCCACGGGTACGGCGTCGGTGCGGAACACGGTTTCGATCATCGCTTCTCCCCCCGTCGACCACAAGGTCACCAGATCGAAGGTAAAGGGTCGGTAAACCCCGCATGGGGAGCCCGCTGCCCGGGCTGTCGGCGTAGCTCCGGACGGGGCGGGTACCTGAAGGGTCCGTCCGCCGACGAAGGGAACCGGCAGTGACTGACCGACGACTGGAAGCCCCCGGCGACCACGCCCACGCCGTGCCGCGGGATCTGCCCGACCAGCAGGCGCACGAAGGCCCGGACCCTCTGGACGTGGACAGCCCCCCGGCCCGGCACGGCCCGCCCGAGGACCCCGATGACGTGCCCGATCTGGACGAGTCCGGCACCGGGCGGCGGGGGAGTCCTCCGCAGTCCGGGAGCCCGCGCCCGGGCGATCCGATTCCGGACGAGCCGTCCGGATAGAGGGGCGAGCCGCCCGGTCAAAAATCGGGCAAAAGTGCGAAAATGATGATGACGACAAGCGCCAACCGCTCAGCGAAGAAGGTGCCCGCCATGGCCAACGTGGAATGGCACGCCGAGCACGTCCTGGTGACCCTCACCGGAATCTCGCGGGACGACGCCGACGTGGTCTTCGACGTGCTCCACCGGTGTTACCGCTCCGACGACGCGTACGCCGGTCTGCCACAGCATCCGCTCGAAGGACACCCGGTGGTGTGGACCTCGACCTTCGAGGTGACCCCGACCCACCCGGAGCCCAAGCCCACCGCCCTGACCGCCCCCGTCACGGCCGATCTGCAGGGCTGCCCGTGCCAGGTGGAGCTGATGCGCGAGGTCCTGGCCCGCGCCTTCGCCGTCGAGGACCGGGGCAAGGTCCCGGGCGACCAGGAGCGCGAGGTGGAGCTCCGGCTGGTGAGCCGGAGCCCGATGGGACGCGCGGTGTGAGACGGCCGGGGGGGCTCCTTGCGGAGAGGGAGCCCCATCGGTCGGCGGAGCCGGCGGCGCACGGCGGCGGGGCGAACGGCGGTGGGGCTAGCGGCGGGGCGAACGGCGGCCGGGCGGGCGGCCCTCAGACCCCGACGGTGCCGTCGATGCCCTCGCGCAGGAAGTCGGCGTGTCCGTTGTGCCGCCCGTACTCCAGGATCATGTGCAGCATCACCGTACGCAGCGACACGTCCTGCCCCCACCGCTTGGCGTGGCGCGTGACATCCAGCGACTCGGCCTCCGCCTCGATCCGCCGCGCCTGCTCCACCTCCGCCTGCCAGGCCTCGAACGCCTCGGCCCGCGTGGCCTCCCGCGCGTCGTAGGCGGCCTGGAAGTCGAACGAGTCCGACCACACGAGCGGGATGTCCTCGCCGGCCATCACCCGGCGGAACCAGTTGCGCTCGACCTCGGCCATATGCCGCACCAGTCCGAGCAGCGAGAGCGTCGAGGGCGGCATCGACTGACGCCGCAGCTCCTCGTCGGACAGGCCGTCGCACTTCTGGGCGAGGGTCGCCCGGTGGAACTCGAGAAAGGCGCGCAGCGTCTCGCGCTCGTCAGCGGTGGTGGTGATGTGGGGGCGTTCGGTGGTCACAGAGGGAGTCCTTTTCGTATGGGCGGGCTTGCGGTGGCTTTCGGAAGGTTGCTTGCAGCCGGTGGCTTTCAGTCCAGCTCGACGAACCGGCCCGCCCACGCCCTGAACCGTTCCTCGTACTCCCGGTGCCCGGCCCTGAGCGCGTCGAGGTCCTCCGGCGGCCGCAGCCCGAAGGTCTCGTTCAGCCAGGTGATTCAGGGTGGCGAGGTCGGTCCGGTCGTCGCAGCGCCACAGGGCGTAGTGGGAACCGGAGCGGGTGGCCTTGGCGAAGGGGATGAAGGGGGCCAGGAACTCCGGATCCTCCGACCAAGTGTGCAGGCCGGCGTCCATGCCGTACTCGCATAGCTCGAACCCGTCCGAGTACCAGACCCGACCGATCCGGTCACTGAACTCCTTGAGCAGGTTCAGTTCCGGGATGGGTGAGTAGACGCCACTCAATTCGATGCCCCCGTGCCTCAGTTGCCGCGACAAACGCTCTCCGGTCGAGGCAAGTGAATCATGGGGCCGTCGGGCGGAGGTCGTCGATCCAGTTGCCGTGGAAGCCGAACGGCACCCGGGCCGGCAGATGGACCGTGGCGACGGGGCCCGCGGCCAGATCGTCCGCGTCCAGGATGACCAGGTCGCTGCGGTCGGTGGCGGCGTCGTGGACGTACGTCATGAGCCGGCCGGGGCCGCCGGGCAGCTCGTCGGCAGGGGCGAAGGCCGCCTCGCCGGGCGTGCGGCCGGGGCCGAAGTCGTATGCGGTCGTGGCCCCGGTGGCCAGGTCGTACCGCACCAGTGAGCTGCCGCAGGTCATATGCCCGTAGGCGGAGGCGAGTCCGGTCAGCCGGTCGTCGATCCGCGGGAACTCGCCCGGCCGGTCGTCGCACTGCTCCTCGTGGACCGTCCCGGCCGCCGGGTCGATCGTCCACTTCCACAGGACCGCGTCCCGGGGCGGGGCGATGCCGTGGTCGGTCCGCCGCCAGATCTCCGGGTAGCGCATCACGTGCATCACGATGGTGCCGTCCGGCGCGTCGTAGGCGTTGAAGGAGTGGAAGACGTAGCACGGGTCGATCTCGAACCACCGCACCGCGCCGTGCGGATCGTCGCGGCGCAGCACCCCCAGCCGGGCGCCGTATCCGTCGTCCCAGCTGTAGGGCATGGTGCCGCCGGCCATGGCGAGTTCGGGGTCGAAGACCACGGGCAGGTCCATGAAGACGACGTGTCCGGCGGTCAGGCAGAAGTCGTGCAGCATGGTCGGGCCCGGCACCTCGATGGCCCTGCTGACGACCAGTTCGCCCGTGGCGTCGGCCCGGTGGTAGGTGAGATGGGCGGACTCCAGCATCCCGTAGCCGAAGAAGTGCAGCTCTCCGGTGGCCGGGCAGGTCTTCGGGTGGGCGGTCATGGCGGTGTGCAGCCTGCCGCCGAAGTCGTGGAGGCCCTTGGTGTCCAGGTCGGGGGTGAGCTCGTAGGGCAGGCTCGTCTCGGCCAGGGCCAGCGTACGGCCGGCGTGCCGGATGACGTGGGTGTTGGCCGGGCCGGCGGTGAGGTCGCGGTGGCCCCGCGCGTCGTAGATCCGCGCCCCGTCGGTGAGACTGCGGGTGCGCACCCAGCGGTTGCGGTACGAGACGGCCCGCCCGCCCTCCAGCCGCAGCCCGTGGACCATTCCGTCGCCGAAGAACCAGTGCCCGGAGGCGGCGTCGGCCGGGTTCGGACCGTTGCGCAGATACCAGCCGGCCAGCTCGGGCGGGATCGTGCCGGTCACCGGCAGATCGTGGGCGGTGGCCTCCTTGGAGACCGGGGCGTAGTTCCCGGCGAGGTGCCGCGCGGTCATCGGGCCGGCTGCCCGGCCTTGGCCTGGACATGGGCGACGTAGCGGATGGTGAAGACCATCGGAACGGCGAAGCCGGCGACCTGGACGAGTGTGGCGGGGGTCGAGTGGCCGTGTCCGGCGTGCGCCTCGAAGGCGAGCGCGAGCGCGGTCAGGGCGAAGGCGGCGGTCCATACGGCGGTGATGACCACGTTGACCCGGATGAACGGCCCCCGCCCCCACAGCTCGCGCGGGGTGGTGCGCTTGGCGATGCCCAGGGTGAACGGCTTGCCGATGGCCACCGAAACTCCGGCGATGACCGCCAGGGTGCCCGAGGCGAGCGCCGCGGAGTAGTCGTGCACCCCCGAGTCGTGATCGGCGAAGGCGACCACGGCCAGTACGGCGAAGAACGCCGCCGAGCCCAGCTCGATGATCAGCGCGTCGAATCCGGCACCGGCCCGTGCCTGCTGACCGATCAGCGCCACCGCGACCACCAGCGCGGCCAGAGCGCCCCACTGCCAGCTCCCCGAGGGCAGCGCGGCGAAGACGATCCACGGCAGGAACGTACGCAGGTAGGACATGGTCTCTCCATTTCGAGGCATCGAGGTGTCTCTTCTGACATGTCAAAACTAGAAGGTCCAGCCTCGACATGTCAATCCTGGAAGGTAAGGTGAGGGCATGAGCCTTCGACACGCACTGCTCGGCCTGCTCTCGGAGCGCCCCGCCAGCGGATACGACCTGCTCAAGCGGTTCGAGACCTCACTGGCCACCGTCTGGCCGGCGACCCAGAGCCAGATCTACACGGAGCTGACCAAACTGGCCGGCAGCGGACTGATCACCGTGGCCGCCGAGGGGCCACGCGGCCGCAAGGAGTACGCCATCGCCGATGAGGGGATGGCCGAGCTGCGGCACTGGCTGACGGAGACCAAACCGCAGCGGAACACCCGCAGCGACATTCTGCTGCGGGTGTTCTTCCTCGGGGTGCTCAAGCCCGAGCAGGCGCGCGCGTATCTGACGGGGCTGGTCGAGATGTCCGAGCAGGGGCACGAGGAACTGCGCCGCCTGGGGGAGTCCATCGACTGGGGCGACGACGACCTCTCGGTCTACGGCCGGATCGCCCTGGAGTACGGCCTGCGGTTCAACGCCATGCGCCGCGAATGGGCCGAGTGGGCGGCCGATCAGATCAGGTAGGGATCAGCGACTCACGGCCCGGGACCGCCGTGTGTGGGGTTCTCGCCGTCGCGTACGCATGGGCACGGCGCCGGTGGGGGCGAGGGCGGGGGCGGGCGCCGATGTAGGGGCCCGGCACCCCGGGCCCGTACGGGGAGGCCCAGGGCCGGATGCGGGGATGCCCCGATGCGTGGCCAGGGCCGGCCGGCGGAGGGTGGGCGTTGTCATGCCGGTCCGGGCCGCGACGCGGCCCCGTAGGACAAGGAGAGCCCGCCCATGGCCACGCTCAGGACTTCCCGCTCCACCGCCACCTCGTCGCCGTCCCTGACCCGCCGCCGCGCGCTGCGCGCGGCGGGCGCGGGGGCGGTGGCAGTCGGGGCCGGGCTCGCGTCGGCGCCCGGCGCCTCGGCCGACGCGAGGCGAGGGGGTGAGAGCGGGCCGCCGGGGGCCGGGCGGATCGATACGCACCACCACGCGTTACCCCCGGCCATGCGCCAGTGGGCCATCGACGCGGGGCTGCTTCCGCCCGAGGGCGGGCCGGACTGGGCGCGCTGGACCCTCCGCGAGACGCTGGAGGTGATGGACGCCAACCACATCGCGGCCGGTGTCGCCTCCGCCCCGGTGCCGTCGGTGGCCTTCCGCGACCGGGCGGTGGCGAAGGAGGGGGTCCGGGTGTTCAACGAGTCCCTGGCGGGGCTCGTCGCGGACCACCCGACCCGGTTCGGCTTCTTCGCAGGCGTCGCGATGGCGCACATCGACCTGGCGATCGAGCAGGCCGCGTACGCGCTGGACGAACTCGGGGCCGACGGCGTGATCATGATGACCAGCACGGGCGGCCGCTACCTCGGCGACTCCGCGTTCGACCCGCTCTTCGCCGAGCTCAATCGCCGCCGCGCCGTGGTCTTCGTCCATCCCCAGGGGCTGCCCGAGGGCGGCACCGAACTGCCGGGGGTGTCCGAGGCCATCGCGGACTTCCCGCTCGACACCACCCGGGCGGCGCTGAACCTCATCGCCACCGGCACCCTCGACCGCTACCCCGATCTGTCGGTCATCCTGTCCCACGCCGGGGGCTTCCTCCCGTACGTGACCGGGCGGGCCGTCTCCGCCGGCCGGCAGGGCGAGGGCCCCGCCCCGGAGGCGATCCGCCGGGCGCTGCGCCGCTTCTTCTACGACACCGCCCTGCCGCTGTCCCCGTACGCCACCCCGACCTTGCTGGCCGCCGCCGACCCGACCCGCGTCCTGTACGGGACCGACTGGCCGGCCAGGCCCGCCGGCGAAGTGCGCGCCATCACGGCGGACTTCGACCACGACCCCGCCCTCGACCCCCGCGCCCGCCGACGCATCAACCGCGACAACGCCCTCCGCCTCCTGCCCCGGCTCGCCGCCCGGCTGGGGCGCTGAGCGGCGAGCCGACTTCGCGGTGGATAGGGGACAGCGACACGCCGACACCATGGCGTGTCGCTGTCCCCAACTCACCGCAAACCAGCGCTGGGGGCCAGTGGCGGGTGGTTCAGCCGCCCGTCATCCGCGCTGTACGAGGCGTTGACGCGTGGGGAACGGAGATCTTACCGTCTCGTTCGAAGTTGCGATCGACATCCGATATCTCGGACGAGATCTCGGACAAGCGACCAAGCGACAGCGCGCCAGCGCAGGAGAGAGACGCCGCAATGCAGCCGACGCCACCCAGCAACCGCACCGCCGACGACACCCCCGCTTCCGCCCGTCCGGCCCGCTTCACCCTCGACCCCGCCTTCGCCGTGGGCGACGTCGACCCGCGCCTGTTCGGGTCGTTCGTGGAACACCTCGGCCGCTGCGTCTACACCGGCATCCACGAACCCGGACACCCCACCGCCGACGAGGCCGGTCTGCGCACCGACGTCCTGGAGCTGATCCGCGAGCTGGGGGTCACCGTCATCCGCTACCCGGGCGGCAACTTCGTCTCCGGCTACAAGTGGGAGGACAGCGTCGGCCCGGTCGACGAGCGGCCGCGCCGACTGGACCTGGCCTGGCGGTCGACCGAGACCAACCGGTTCGGGCTCGGCGAGTACATCGACTTCCTCCGCAAGGTCGACGGCGAGCCGATGATGGCGCTCAACCTCGGCACACGCGGTGTGGCCGAGGCGCTGGAGCTGCAGGAATACGCCAACCACCCGTCCGGCACCGCCCTGTCCGACCGCCGTGTCGCACACGGCGACAAGGACCCGTACGACATCCGGCTGTGGTGCCTGGGCAACGAGATGGACGGGCCCTGGCAGACCGGCCACAAGACGGCCGAGGAGTACGGGCGGCTGGCCGCCGAGACCGCCCGCGCGATGCGGCAGATCGACCCGGATGTGCAGCTGGTGGCCTGCGGCAGCTCCTCGCAGTCCATGCCGACCTTCGCCGCATGGGAGGCCACGGTCCTGCAGGAGGCCTACGACCTCGTCGACTACATCTCCCTGCACGCCTATTACGAAGAGCTCGACGGCGACCGCGACTCCTTCCTCGCCTCGGCCGTCGACATGGAGTCCTTCATCGAGAACGTGGTCGCCACCTGCGACCACGTGGGCGCCCGGCTGAAGTCCAAGAAGAAGATCAACCTCTCCTTCGACGAGTGGAACGTCTGGTACATCACCCGCTTCCACGGCGCCGAGCCGCCCAACTGGGACGAGGCCCCCCGGCTCCTGGAGGACAACTACTCCGTCACCGACGCCGTCGTCTTCGGCTCCCTGCTCATCGCGCTGCTGCGCCACGCCGACCGGGTGACCGTCGCCTGCCTCGCCCAGCTCGTCAACGTCATCGCGCCGATCATGACCGAGCCGGGCGGCCCGGCCTGGAAGCAGACCACGTTCTTCCCGTTCGCGCAGGCCTCCCGCCACGGGCGCGGGCGGGTCCTGCAGGTCAACGTCGACAGCCCCACGTACGAGACGGCCAAGTACGGCGAGGTGCCGCTGCTGCACGCCACCGCCGTCGCGGACGAGGAGAGCGGCGCGGTCACCGTCTTCGCCGTCAACCGCGCCCAGACGGACCCGCTGCCGCTGGAGGTGGACCTGCGCGGCCTGTCCGTGGCCCGGATCGTCGAGCACAGCGTCCTCGCCGACGCCGACCCCGAGGCCCGCAACACCCTGGCCGAGCCGGAGCGCGTCACCCCGCACGCCGCGACCGGCACGACCCTGGAGGGCGGGGTGCTGCGGGCCACACTGGAGCCGATGTCCTGGAACGTCATCCGGCTGGGGTGAACGCGGTCAGCGCCGCGCGATAGGCCTCCTCCGGCTGCGCGCCTTCGAGGACGGTCCCGCCCTCGAAGGCGACGTACGGCACGGCCTCGACATCGACGCCGAGCGCGCGCACGCGGTCGAGTTCGGCGCGCAGCGCGGCCGTGCCGCTGGTGTCGGCCGTTTCGTCCGCCACCCCGGTCTCGACGGCCAGCCGGGCCAGGGTGGCGCGGTCGGAGATCAGCAGCCCGTCGGTGAAGTACGCCCGGAACAGCCGCTCCGCCATCCGCTCGCCGAGCCCCTGCGCGGACGCGCGGGCGACCAGCCGGTGAGCCTCGAAGGTGTTGGTGAACAGGGCGCGTTCGAAGTGGAGCTCCAGGCCGTCCGCCACGCCGAAGGAGGTGTCCGACGCGACCTGTCGTACGAACGCCTCGCCACGGGTCCGCCGCCAGACCTCGAACAGCGGCTCACCGGCGGACGGCGCGTCCGGCTCGGCCTGGAAGGGGCGGATGACCATGTCGACCTCGCCGCCGTCGGCGCGGTGGCGGCGGACGGCCCGGGTGAGGCGGGTGAAGCCGAGGTGGCAACGGACACAGGCGAGGTCCAGGGTGATCTCAACACGGCGTACTTGCATGGTCATTGTCGGTCCTTTCGGGGGTGGTCACCAGGGGAGCGGGCCGGCGGCCGAGAAGTAGCCGCCGGTGGGGCCGTCGGGCGCGACGGTGGCCATCCGCACGATGATCTCGGCGCCCTCGGCGACCGTCCGGTGTCCGGCGTGGCCGTTGAAGTCGGTCGCGGTCAGGCCGGGGTCGACGGCGTTGATCCTGAAGTGCGGGAGGGCGTGGGCGTACTGCACGGTGACCATGTTCAGCGCGGCCTTGGAGGAGCCGTACGACAGCGCCGGGAGCCACACGGGCACGGACGAGGCGTGGGCGGGCGGGTCGGCGGCGACGGCCAGCGACCCCAGCCCGCTGCTGACGTTCACGACGACGGGCGACTCGCCCGCCTCCAGCAGCGGCAGAAAGGCATGGGTGACCCGTACGGCGCCGAAGACATTGGTGTCGTAGACCGTCAGCAGCTCGTCGGCCGTGGCCTCGGCGGCGGAGGTCGCGGGGCCGCTGATGCCGGCGTTGTTGACCAGCACGTCGAGGCGGCCCGCCTCCTCCTGGACGACCTTCGCGGCCGCCCGTACGGAATCCTCACTGGTCACGTCGAGCCGCAGCGCCCGCGCCCCGACCCGCCGCGCGGCCTCCTCGCCACGCCGGGCGTCCCGCGCCCCGAGATAGACGGTGTGCCCGGCCTCGGCCAGCTGCCGGGCGGTCTCCAGGCCGAGCCCTCTGGTGGCACCGGTGATGAGTGTCGTTCGCATGCCGCCAGCGTCGGCGCCGGGCGAGGAAACAGGGAGTACAAGGCTCTTCCTGGTAAAAGCGATACCAGGCTGGGCGCGGGACGCCCGCCGCCCCCGGCCGGATACTGAACCGATGAGTGGTACGGGGAGCCGAGACGGGAACAACGGACGCCCGGGCGGGAACGACGCGGGCGGTGGGGGTGTCAGGGCGAACTCGGCCGGCGGGGGTGTCAGGGACCACGCGGCCGATGGGGGTGTCGGGGCCGACGCGGCCGGCGACCTCGCGGGCGCGCTGCGCCGCTGGCGCGACCGGCTCGACCCCGCGACCGTCGGCCTGCCGGCCGGCCGCGTACGCCGCGCCCCGGGGCTGCGGCGCCAGGAACTGGCCCAGCTCGCGGGGATGTCCGTCGACTACGTCATCCGTCTCGAACAGGGCCGCGCGACCTCCCCCTCCCCCCAGATCCTCACCGCCCTCGCCCGGGCCCTGCGGCTGTCGGAACCGGAACGCCGCCACTTGTTCCTGCTCGCGGGCCGCCCCGCGCCCACCACCGACCGCATCCCGTCCCACCTCACCCCCGGTGTCCAGCGCATGCTCGACCAGATGCGGGCCACCCCGGTCGGGGTGTACGACGCGGCGTGGACCCTGATCGCCTGGAACCAGCTGTACGCCGCGCTGCACGGCGACCCCTCCGGGCACTCGGAGCGCGAGCGCAACGTCCTGTGGCGCCACTTCACCGGCCGCCCCGACCGCGTGACCCACACCCCCGAACAACAGGCCCGCTTCGAGGCCGCAACCGTCGCCGACCTGCGCTCCGCCACCGCCCGCCACCCCGCCGACCGGAGCCTGCGCACCCTCGTCGCCGACCTGCGCCGCGCCAGCGACCGCTTCGCCCGGTTGTGGGACTCCCACGCGGTGGGCACCCACACCATGGACACCAAGACCGTCCACCACCCCGACGTCGGCCCGCTCGTCCTCGACTGCGACGTCCTCAACGCCCCCGGCAGCGACCTCCACGTCGTCATCCACACCGCCGCGCCGGGCACGGACGCGGCGGACAAGCTGAGTTTGCTCGCGGTGATCGGCACGCAGACGATGGCGGAACCCGGTAGTGGGGCCTTTGGACGCCGTCAGTGAGACGGGTGTGCCTGGCCCCAGGGGCCAGGCACACCCATCCCTCTCGCTGCCGTACTCGCTACACGACCAGCCAGAGCAGGCTCGTCAGCAGGAAGCCCGCCACGCCCATCACCGTCGTCAGGACGGTCCAGGTGCGCAGGCCGTCGCCGACATCGAGGCCGACCAGGCGGGTGAACATCCAGTAGCCCGCGTCGTTGATGTGCGAGACCGACAGGCCGCCCGCGCCCATCGCCAGGCAGACCAGGGCCAGTTGCTGCGGGGACAGGTCGGTGCGCTGGAGCAGCGGGGTGATCAGGCCGGCCGTGGTGACCAGGGCGACCGTGGTGGAGCCCTGCACCGCGCGCAGCAGCATCGTCATCGCGAAGGCCAGGGCCAGCAGCGGCAGCCCCGTACGGTCCAGGACGTCGGCCACGGCGTCGCCGATGCCGGTCTTCACCAGCACCTTGCCGAAGACACCGCCCGCGCCCGCCACCAGGATCACCATGGCCACGCCCGGCAGCGCCGAGCCCATGACCTCGGAGATACGGGCGCTCGACCAGCCGCGCCGGGCGCCCAGGAAGTACGCGGCGAGCGCCGCCGCGACGAGCAGCGCGACCATCGGGGCGCCCAGGACGGTGAGGACGGCGCGGAGGGTGGAGCCGTCGGGGAGGAAGTTGGTGCCGATGGTGCCCAGGAGGATCAGGGCGATCGGGGTGACGATCAAGGACACCACCATGCCGAAGGACGGCGGGTTCTCCGCGCCCTCGACCCCGGTCTTCGGCGCGGGCTCGCTCCCGGACCCGGACCCGTGCCCGGACCCGTGCCCGGACCCGGGCCCGTGCTCGGACCCGGCCTCGGAGTCGTCCCCTTCGCCGAACACCTTCGCGTACACATCGGCCGTCATCGGGTACTCACGGCGCGTCATCCGCTTGGCGAGCAGATAGCCCAGCAGGATCACGACCGCCGTCACCGGGATGCCGAAGAGCAGCACCCAGCCCTGGTCGGCGCCGATCGTCGTGGCCGCCGCCACCGCGCCGGGGTGGGGCGGCAGGAAGGCGTGCACCGTGAGCATCGCCGCGCCCATGGGCAGGGCGTACACCAGCAGCGGCTTGCGCGACGCGCGGGCCACGCCGTACGCGATCGGCATCAGGATGATCAGGCCGACCTCGAAGAACACCGGGATGCCGAGCAGAAACCCGGCCGCGGTGAGCGCGAGCGGGGTGCGCTTCTCCCCGAAGCGGTCCATGAGCGAGTGCGCCAAGGACGCGGCGCCGCCGGACAGTTCGATGATCCGGCCGATCATCGCGCCGAGGGCGATGATCGTGGCTATGTGGCCGAGCGTCGAGCCCATGCCCTCTTCGATGGTGGCCACCAGCTCCGCGGCCGGGACACCCGCCGTGAGCGCGACACCGATCGACACCACGACCAGGGCGACGAAGGGCTGGATCTTCGCCTTGATGATCATGAGCAGCAGGAGGGCCACGCCCACCGCCGCCACCAGCAGAAGCGCGCCGTGGCTCATCGGCCCTCTCCTCTCGGGGACAGGACGGTCACGATGGAGGAGTCGTCGCGGGCCGCGAGCCCGGCCCGCTCGCCCAGCAGGTACAGCTGCTCGGCCGCCGAGGCCAGCGGCACCGGCACATGCGCGTCCTTCGCGATGCCGGTCACGATGCCCATGTCCTTGACGAAGATGTCGAGGCGGGAGCGGACCTCGACGGAGTCCGCCTCGTCGCCGTACGCCTGCGCCATGCGCGGCCCGCGGTCGGCGAACATGAACGAGCCCGCCGCGCCCTGGCTCAGGCTGTCGATCACGGTCTGCGGGTCGAGGCCGAGGCCGCGCGCGAGGGCCACGGCCTCCGCGGCGGCGGCGATGTGCACACCCGCGAGCAGCTGGTTGATGGCCTTGAGCGCCTGGCCGTCGCCGGGCTTGTCGCCGATGACCGTCAGGGTGGAGGCGAGCCGGTCCAGCACCGGGCGGGCCACCTCCAGGGCGGCCGGCTCCGCGCCGACCACGATCAGCAGATCGCCGTTCCCGGCGCGGGTCGGGCCGCCGCTGACCGGCGCGTCCACGAGCCGTACGTCCTTGCCCCGCTCGGCGAGCGCGGCGGCGGTCGACCGGGCCGCTTCCGGGCCGACGGTGCTGGTGAGCACCACCACGGTCCCGGCCTTCAGCGTCTCGGCGGCGCCCGCCTCGCCGAACAGCGCGCCGTCGACCTGGGCCTGGTCGCGTACGGCCAGCACGACGACATCGGCG
This sequence comes from Streptomyces sp. NPDC007917, assembly GCF_042959105.1. Lineage (NCBI taxonomy): Bacteria > Bacillati > Actinomycetota > Actinomycetes > Kitasatosporales > Streptomycetaceae > Streptomyces > Streptomyces sp. NPDC007917. The sequence goes on along the minus strand of NZ_JBIBKK010000006.1, from coordinate 141,767 downwards.
TCGCGGACCGCGTCGGCCGGGGTGGCGGCCCCGGTGGCACCGTGCTCGACGGCGAGCGCGCGGCGCTCGGCCGCGATGTCGAACACGGCCACCGGGAACGCCCCGGCCAGCCGCCGCGCCATGGGCAGCCCCATGGCGCCCAAGCCGATGACGGCGGTTCGGGGTGTGGATGCTGCTGGGGAAGCGGATGTGGACATGCGGGTTCCTTGGGAGGGAGGGGGAGGGGACGAGAAAAAGGGCATGAGAGGGCACAGCGGGGCTGTCGCCGCCGGCGCGGACACCCGCGCCCAGCGGTGACCGGGGGGAGGGAGATCCGTGAGGAGGGAGCGCCCGGGCCGGCGCGGGTCGCGCCCGGCCCGAGCTACGTTGCGGAGGGGGCGGGGTTACGTCGGCTGCGTCGTCGAGGGGGCCGGCGCGGGTCCCGACAGCTTCTGCGTGATCCGGAGCGCGGTCGCGGCGACCGCGTCCCGCCCCGCGGCCCACGTCGACACCACGTCCGAGCCGGGCAGCGCGCCGGGCAGCGCGGAGGCCACCGACTCCAGGTACGCCCGCCGCAGCTCCGCGTTCACGTTCACCTTCGCCACGCCGCGCCGTACCGCCCCGAGCAGCTGCTCCTCGGGGAGCCCGCTCGCGCCGTGCAGGACGAGGGGCACCGGGACGGCTGCGCGGATGCGCGCCAGGCGGTCCAGATCGAGCCGTACCGGCTCGGCCGTGAAGCCGTGGACGTTCCCGACCGCGACCGCCAGCGCGTCCACACCCGTCGCGGCCACGAACTCCGCTGCCTGCTCCGGATCGGTCATGGAGCCGCCGGCCGCGCGGGCGTCGGTCGACACGTCCTCGTCGCCCGCCAGCGCGCCCAGTTCGGCCTCGACCCACACGCCCGCGGCGTGGGCCCGCTCGACGGCCTTGCGGGTGAGCGCCACGTTCTCCGCGAAGGGGAGGTGCGAGCCGTCGACCATGACGGAGCTGTAGCCCGCCTCGACGCAGGCCGTGATCTCCTCCAGGTCCCGGCTGTGGTCCAGGTGCACACCGAGCGGGGCGTCCGAGCGCCGGGCGGCGTCGAGCGCGAGGGCCATCAGGGCCTCGCGGCCCGCGTGTTTGAAGGCGCTCGACCCGGCCTGGAGCAGCACCGGCCGGCCGGCGGCCTCGGCCGCGGCGACGATGCCCTGGACGGTCTCGAGGTTGTAGGCGACGAAGCCCGGTATCGCCCGGCCCTCGCGGGCGGCGTCGGTCAGGGCGTCGGTTCCACGCAGCAGCATCATCGGCTCCGGAGCAGGTCGATCGCGTCGGCGAGGGCGTTGTCGTCGCCGACGTTGCCGGCGAAGACGATGTACGGGATGCCGACGCTCGGGCCGGACTCGGGCTCCCACAGCGAGACGATGCCGGGGAGCAGCGTGCCGCGCGCCCAGGCCCGGCGGATCTCCAGGCCCTCGGTCGCGATGTCGCTGGAGGTGATGCCGCCCTTGGCGACGACGAACGCGGGCCGCCGCTCGGCGGTGATCGCCCGTACGGTCTCGACCAGCGCGGCGGACACATTGCGGGCGATGGCGAGCGAGTCGTCCGCGTCGGCGCCGGTGACGACGGCGCGGGTGGTGCGCACCACGACCTCGCTCTCCTCCAGCGCCCGGGCGCAGGCCTTCGCCACTTCGGCGATGTGCGCGGCGCGGCGCGCTTCGTCGAGCAGGGCGTGGACGTCGAGCTCGAACTCGGCGATGCCGCCGCGCTCGCGCAGCCGCTCCAGCTGGCGGGTGGTCAGCCCGACGTGCGAGCCGACGGCGATCAGGCCGTGGCCCGCCGGGGCGGCCTGCGCTCCTGGCTCCGCCGGGGCGGGTGCCGAGGCCACCGCGCGAGGCGTTCCCCGCCCGGCCCGGAGCTCCTGTGCCGTCAGCGGGGCGCGGGCGGCCTGGCCCGCGCGGGCCCGGACGAAGGAGGGGCCGCAGCGGTACAGCAGGCGGGCGCCGGCGGCCTCCGCCGTGGCCGAGGCGAGGGCGAGGACGCGCAGATCGTCGTCGGTCAGGGCGTCCGCGACGGCCGTCCGGCCCCCGCGCAGCGAGCCCAGCAGCCCGGCCACGTGCTCGGGGCCGCGCACCCGCAGGTCCTCCAGGGTGATGCGCACGACGTCGGCCGCGGCCACCCGGCCGCCGGTCTTCTCCTCGACCCACTCCGGGAGGCGGGAGTTGGCGTAGCCGAACGTGGCGTCGCGCGCGAACTCGCTCTGCCCGACCGGCAGCATCCCCTCGGCCGTACGCATCCAGTGGACCGAGTCGGCGGTGAGCCGCCCGGCCTCGATGTACGCGGGGACGAGGACGACACCGTCCACGGGCACCTCGTCGGCCAGGACGTCCGTCTCCAGCGGGAAGTGTCCGCGCAGCGTGGAGTCGCCGCGGCTGGCCAGTACATAGCCGATGCCCTCGGCGGCGGAGGCCTGTGCCAGGGCGCGGACCACCTCGCGGTTGCGGGCGGCGGCCGCGGCCGGGGCGAGGCTGCGGGTGTTGGTGAGCACGAAGAAGGCCGCGCTGTCCTGGCGCAGCGCCCACCGCAGGTCCTCGACCGTCCAGGTGGTGAGGACGGGCACGTCGGCGACGGTCTGTGTGCCGGTCGGGTCGTCGTCGAGCACCACCAGGCGGCGGTCCGCGGCGAGGGCGGCGGTCACCTCGGCGGGGGTCACCTCGCGGGGCGGGGGCAGCTCGTGCGCCTCGGGGAAGTGGAGGGTCTGGGACATGGGTGGATCTTCTTTCGTGCGGTGTCCGGGCAGGCCGGGGCCGTGGTGCGGCGCCCTGCGGTGTGGCGGCCGGGGCGGGCCCGGGGAGTGGCGCCCTGCGGTGTGGCGGGCTCGGGGGCTCAGGCGTCGTCCTGCGCCTTGGCGACCTGTATGACGTGCGTACGCAGATCGTCCGTGGTCTGCGCCATGTGGTCGTCCATCGCGCGCCGGGCCTTCTCGGGATCCGCCGCGCGCAGCGCCTCGAGGACGGCCTCGTGGTGCTGGATGGCGTTCGTACGGATCTGGGGCACGGCCGAGGTCTGCCGACGGCCCTCGACGAGCAGCCTGCCGAAGGGTTCGAAGAGCAGGGGCACGAAGGCGTTGCCGGAGGCCCGCATCACCACGTCGTGGAAGGCGATGTCCGCCTCGACGAACTGCTCGGTGTCCCCGGCCCGCGCGGCGGCCCGCATCTCCTCCAGCAGCTCGTCGAGTTGCGCCAGGTCGTCCTCCGAGCGCCGGTCGGCGGCCAGCTGGGCGGCCCCGACCTCGATCATCCGCCGCGCCTCGATCAGCTTCTCGGAGACCGCACCGCCCGTCCGGGGCCCGGCGGCCGCGGCGCGGATCATCGGTTCGAGCGCGGTCCACTGGTCGGGCGTGTTGACGTAGGTGCCGCGGCCGCGGTGGATGCGGACGATGTTCTGCGACCGCAGAACCTTGATCGCCTCGCGGAGCGTCAGCCGGCTGGCCTCGTGCTGCTCGGCCAGCACGGCCTCCGGGGGGAGCGCGGTGCCGGGCGGGTAGTGGCCGTCGATGATCGCGGACAGCAGTCGCTCGGCGATGTCGTCGGACAGCGGCATTGCTGTCGACCTCCTTGCCGTGTGCATCAGACATCAGACATCTGATGTCCCAGTGAAGGTAGGCAGGGTTCCGGACGCCGTCAACCCCCTGCGGCGAAAAAGACGGCCCCCGCCGGGCCGTGGGTGGCGCGCCGGGCGGGGGCCGGAAGGCGGGAGAGCGGGGCCGGTCAGGCGTCGGGGTCCACGCCGACCGTGAGGGTGCCCTTGTAGCCGGCCGAGGGCGAGGAGCCCAGTGCCGTCAGGGTCAGCAGGCCGGAGGACGCCCCGCCGCCGTCGTAGATGCCGTCGGCCTCGAGGGTGGTGCGGGGAACGGTGTTGGTGGAGTACGGGGAGAGCTTCGCGACCGCCTTGGTGACGGTCTCGGAGAAGAAGAGTTGGCCGGTGTGGATCTCGTTGCCACCGGTGAACGAGCCGTCGGAGGTGAGCGTGACGTCGGTGTGCACCTTGAGGTGGACGTGGACGCAGCGGCCCCGGTACCAGCCGGGGTAGATGCCGGTGAGCTTGGCGATGCCGTCGGTGCCGGTGAGCACGCCGCCGCGGAGGAACTTGCCGTTGTCCGGCTCCTGGTGGCCGTTGTTGCCGACGAAGCCGGAGTACTCGCCGAGCGCGTCGCAGTACCAGATCTCCACGAGCGCCTTGTTCAGCGGCGCGCAGGTGGCGTTGTCGACGACGGTGAGGGCGAGTTGGAGCGGGATTCCGGGCTTGCCCTCCGAGACGTCGGAGCGGACGAGCGCGTGTTCGAGGTAGTAGGGGCCTTCGGTGAGCTCCTTGGTGAGGGTGCAGACGGCGGCCGCCGCGGGGGCGAGCCGGGGGGATGAGGCCTGGGGTTCGGCTTCGGCTTCGGCGCGGCCGGCGGTCGCGGCGGCCGCGCCCAGTCCGACGGCCGCGGCGGCGGCGCTACCGGCGATCAGTACTCTGCGGCGCCCGATGGGGGCTTGGGATTCTGTCATGAGCACGCAAAGTAGAAGGGCTTTCTGTGCGACCGCTGTGGGTTCGGCAAAGTCTCCGCGCGTCAACAGGTCTTTAACGCCAACTCCTTGTGGCGTGAGTGATGCGATTGCCGGGCGGCGATATCGCGGAGGCCGGACGCAGGCTTGGCTGCTGCCGAATCGGAGGCGATCAGGCCGTGACGGGCTGTACCTCCTGGGCGGCCCGCGCGTCGTAGGCGTCGCGGGCGTCCAGGACGGAATTGATGTTCTCCTCCGACCAGGCGCGGATCGCGTGCATCAGCGCGGTGACGCTCTCGCCCAGCCCGGTGGCCGCGTATTCGACCTTGGGCGGAATGGTCGGGTAGACCGTGCGAGTGACCAGGCCGTCCCGCTCCAGGGTGCGCAGGGTCTGGGTGAGCATCTTCTGGGTGATGCCGTCCAGCCGGCGCCGCAGCTCGCCAAAGCGCATCGGGCCGCCGGAGAGTGCACCCATGACCAGCATGGTCCACTTGTTGGCGAGTACGTCCAGGATCTGGCGCGAGGGACAGGCAGCCAGATAGGCATCCGCGCCGCCATAGAAGCGCAGGTCGTCAGTAGTACCCATGAGGTACCTATATACCTTTGAAGTGCCTTCTGTTCAACGGTTACCGACCCGCCGAGGATAGGGACATCCCAAGCGACCTTCCGAACAGGAGTGCATGACGATGCGTGCGATCACCCAGAAGACATTCGGTGGCCCCGAGGTACTGGAGCTCGTCGACGACGCCCCCAAGCCGGCCCCCGGACCGACGCAGGTGCTGGTCCGGGTCAGGGCGACCAGTGTCAACCCCGTGGAACTGTTCGTCCGCTCCGGCGCCTTCCCGTTGCTGGGCGAGCCGCCTTTCGTCCTGGGCTGGGACATCTCCGGGGTGGTCGAGCAGGTCGATCCGGGTGTGCACCGGTTCCAGGCCGGCGACGAGGTCTACGGGATGCCGTACTTCCCGGCCGCGGCCGGGGCGAACGCCGAGTACCTGGTCGCCCCCGCGCGGCAGCTGGCTCGCAAGCCCGCGGGGATCAGCCACGAGGAGGCCGCGGCGCTGCCACTGGTCGGCCTGACTGCCTGGCACGCACTGGTGGAGATCGCGCAGCTGCGGCCGGGGCAACGGGTACTGATCCACGGCGCGGGCGGCGGGCTCGGCCACGTCGCGGTTCAGCTGGCCAAGCACCTCGGCGCGGAGGTGGTGGGCACGGCGAGCGCGGGCAAGCACGACTTCCTGCGCGGGTTGGGTGCGGACCAGCTGGTCGACTACCGGACCCAGGACTACTCCGAGGTGCTCCGGGACGCGCCGGTGGACGTGGTGTTGGAGACGCTGGGCGGCGGGAACGCCGAGCGTTCCTTCGGCGTGCTGCGGCAGGGCGGCGTGCTGGTGACGGCGGTGGAGCGGACCAGCACCACCCTGCCGGAGCTGGCGGAGCAGTCCGGTGTACGCTTCGCGGCGGTCGGCGTGGAGCCGGACCCGGCCGGCCTGGAGGCGCTGAGCGAGCTGGTCGAGGCGGGAAGGCTGCGGATGCACCTGCAGCAGGTCTTCCCACTGGAGAAGCTGGCCGAGGCGCACGAGATGCTGGCTGCCGGCGGCGTGCAGGGCAAGCTTGCGATCACGGTCTGAACGGATCGCGTGCGGCGTCATCGGGCTGCGGCGTCCTCGGGAGGGCAGGCGGTGCAGACACCTCAGGGCCCCAAGACCATCCCCTGGCTCCTTTCGGACTTACCAGGAGACGTTGACGGTGATGCAAGGGCGTTGACATCAATACAAGCGCTTACTAGCTTCGTTCCCGGTAGCTGCCCTCTGCTGTCGCGGACTGACCACCCGCTCGGCGGCAGAGTCGAACACGTCAGAGAACACGTCAGAGCCGCACCTTTGGCGATCTCCACCGGCCCTAGTGACCAGCGTGCTTGCCGCTCTTCAGCAAGCGCTTGCCTCCCCTCCCGTGTGGAGATCTTCTCGGAATGAGAGGACTCCCCCCATGTCAGAACAGCGCACTATCCTCCGTCGGCGCCAGCTGACCGCCCTCGCCGCGGGTGTCGTGGCCGCGCTCACCCTCGGCACCGTCTCGGCCGTCTCCGCCCACGGCGCGCCGTCCGGCGATACGGCCGACACCGCCATCACGGCCGAGAACTCGCCGATCGGCTTCGGCGCGGGCACCACCGGCGGCGGCAACGCCTCCGCCACCACCGTCACCACCCTGGCCGCCTTCAAGAGCGCCGTCGCGAGCGACAGCGCGAAGGTCGTCAAGGTGTCCGGCCTCATCTCGCTGTCCGGGCAGGTGGACATCGGGTCCAACACCACCGTGCTGGGCGTGGGTTCGTCGTCCGGGTTCACCGGAGGCGGGCTGCGGCTGAAGGGCAAGACCAACGTCGTCATCCGCAACCTGAACATCAGCAAGCCGGTCGCCCCCGCGGACGGGATCACCGTCCAGAAGTCCACCAAGGTGTGGATCGACCACAACACCTTCTCGGCCGACCGGAACCACGACAAGGACTACTACGACGGCCTGTTGGACATCACGCACGCGTCCGACAACGTCACGGTGTCCTGGAACAAGTTCGCCGACCACTTCAAGGGCAGCCTGGTCGGACACAGCGACAACAACGCCAGCGAGGACACCGGTCACCTGAAGGTGACGTACCACCACAACTGGTTCTCCAACGTGTACTCGCGGATTCCGAGCCTGCGGTTCGGCACCGGGCACTTCTACGACAACTATGTGCAGGGCGCGGAAACCGCCGCGCACCCCAGGATGGGCGCGCAGATGCTCGTCGAGAACAACGTGTTCCGTGACACCAAGGTCGCGGTGACCACCAACCGCGACAGCGACGTGGACGGATACGCGGTGGTGCGCGGCAACGACCTCGGTGGCGCCGCCACCGAGATCTCCCAGGTCGGCAGCTTCACCAACCCGCCGTACTCGTACACCGCCGAGCCCGCGTCGTCGGTCGTCGGGACGGTGACCGGGCAGGCCGGGGCGGGCAAGATCTGACCACCACCTGAGCACCACCTGAGCACCCCCACACCCGTACCGCCCCACCGGAGCCGGCTCCGGTGGGGCGGTACTCCCCGCAGCCCTCCCAGGAGAGGAACGCACATGAGACGGGCCACACGGCTGGGAATCGCACTGACGGCGGCGCTCGCCGCGGCCACGGCAGCCCTGGGCGGCGGCACACCGGCCGCGGCCGCGGACACCCCCACCGCCGCCGCGAACGTCCCCACCGCCGCCCCCGACAGCGGCTCGTTCAACGTCCTCACGTACAACGTGGCCGGACTGCCCGAGGGGCTGTCCTCCAGCCACCCCGAGAAGAACACCCCGCTCATCTCCCCGCGCCTGGGCGCGTACGACCTCGTCAACGTCCAGGAGGACTTCAACTACCACGCCGCGCTGTACGCCGGCGACGACCACCCGTACCGCACCCCGACCAGCGGCGGAGTCCCCTTCGGCGACGGCCTCAACACCCTCTCCGACCTGCCGTACGACGATTTCGAGCGGGTGAAGTGGGCCAGGTGCAACGGCACCGACTGCCTCACCCCCAAGGGCTTCACCCTCGCCCGCGCCCGCCTGGCCGAAGGCGTCCACGTCGACCTGTACAACGTCCACACCAACGCGGGCACCACAGCCGCCGACCTCGCCGCCCGCCGCGCCAACATCACCCAGCTCTCCGACTTCATCGCCGCCAACTCCGCCGGCAACGCCGTCATCGTGATGGGCGACACCAACACCCGCTACACCCGCGCCGAGGACAACATCCGCGACCTCACCGGCCGCAACGGCCTCACCGACGCCTGGGTCCAGCTCGTCCGCGGCGGCTCCGCCCCGCCCGCCGGCTCCGACGCCCTGGTCTGCGACCCGGACCACGTCACCAACACCTGCGAGGTCGTCGACAAGGTCCTCTACCGCTCCGGCCCGCTGCTCACCCTCACCGCCACCCGGTACAACAACGAACACCAAGACTTCCTCGATGCCGCCGGAGAACCGCTGTCCGACCACTACCCGCACACCGTCGACTTCTCCTGGAAGCTCCCGCAGGGCCTGCGCGCCAGCGACCAGTTCGGCGGCCCCGGCGGCGCGGCCTTCAACGACGCCGACGACCTCCCCGCCACCCCCGCCGCGCCCCGCACCCTCACCCTGCGCGGCGCCTCCCGCCTCGACGCGGTGTCCCTGAGCCTCGACGGCGGAACGGCCCTCACCCACGGCGGCCCCGGCGGCACCCCCGCCTCCCTCACCCTCGCCCCCGGCGAACACCTCACCTCGGTCACCCTCACCCGGGGCACCAAGGACGGCCGCACCCGCCTCTTCTCCGCCACCTTCACAACTGACACGGGACGCCGCCTCGCCGCCGGAACGCCGACCACCGACGCCGTGACGTACACCGCGCCCGATGGCTGGCAGATCACCGGCTTCACGGGGCGTGCGGGGGACGAGATGGACAAGCTGGGAGTCGTGTACACGCGTAAGTAAAGGATTCACCGGGTCCAAGTAAGCTACGGCCCCATGCGTGATCTTGCGGCCGGGTTCGGCTATCTGGTGAAGGGGCAGCGCTGGGTGGCCCGGCACGGACGGTGGTGGGGGTTCGGGATGATTCCCGCCCTCATCACCCTCGTCGGGTACGCGGCGGCGCTCGTCGCCCTGTTCTTCTGGACCGACGACATCATCGACTGGGCCACCCCCTTCGCCGACGGCTGGCCCTCGCCCTGGCTCGACGTCTTCCGGGGCGCGCTCGCCGTCCTCTTCGCGGGCGTCTGCCTCTTCCTCGCCATCCTCACCTTCACCGCGGTCACGCTGCTCGTCGGCCAGCCCTTCTACGAATCCCTCTCCGAACAGGTCGACATCTCGGAGTCCGGCACCGCCCCCGAGTCCGGCCTGCCGCTGTGGCGCGAGCTGTGGATCGGCCTGCGCGAGGCGATCGCGCTGGTCATACGCGTCGCGCTGTGGGGCGTGCTGTTCTTCGCGCTGGGCTTCGTACCGGTGATCGGCCAGACCGTGATCCCGGTGCTCGCCTTCTGCGTCACGGGCTTCTTCCTGACCGAGGAACTTACGTCGATCGCACTGCTGCGGCGCGGCGTGCTCCTCAAGGAGCGGCGTCGGCTGCTGAAGGGGCGCCGCATGTTCACCCTCGGCTTCGGCGTCCCGCTGGCGCTGGCCTTTCTCCTGCCGCTGGTGGCGGTGTTCCTGATGCCGGGCGCGGTGGCGGGGGCGACGCTGTTCACGCGCGACCTGATGGGGGAGGAGACGCGCGAGGACGATGATGAGGACGGGGACGACGACCGTTCGCAGCCGGGCTCCCCTGCGGCGCCTTACTCCGGGGCCCAGCCGTAGCGGCTACGGGGTGAAGCGAACCGTCACGTTCGCCCAGCCGTCCGGACTCGCGTACCGCCATTCGCCGACTTCATCAGCCGACAGCATCGCCTCGGAGTACAGGGCTGCGACGAGGAGTTTCCAGGGCTCGTCTCGCTCGGCGGTTTCGTCGTGGGCCTGGTCCCGTAACGATGTGGAGGCCGCTTTGAAGACGGCGGTGCGGATATCGACATACCGCGTGCGGTCGGCCCTTCCTGTGGTGATGCCGGACGTGCTGATGAACGTCCATTCGGCGTGCCAGGGGCCATCTGCCATGGGGGCTCACTCCGGCGAAGTGCTCTGCGTCATGACTTTGTAGTGAGTATGAGACGACGACACGCCGACGCCATGGCGTGTCGTCGTCTCATACTCACTACAAAAGGCGATCTTGGCCGGTCCCGGCCATGCCTCGTTGGCGCTGGGCGTGAAGCTTGGCGATGGCGCGTAGCTGCCGCCGCTCGTACGCGGTGGCCGGTCGCACCGAGGCACAGTGCGATCGCCATGTGAGGCCGGTGGGGCGGGTGAGGCAGACCATCGGGCCGTCGAAGTCGGCGATGGTCGCGGGCATGTCGTAGTGCCGGTCGTAGACCACCATGCCGACCGCGAGACTGGGCAGGATGCTGGTCCAGTGCGCGCGGGTCACTTCGCCCCCCGCGCCAGATGCTGAGCGATCTGTTCGCCCAGGGTCACCGACTGCTGCCGCAGTTCCTCCAGGGTCGGCCGGTCGTCGCCGCGCTGCTGCCCCTGCTGTTCGTACTGTTCGTCGGCCTGTCCTGGCGGGTTTACGGTTTCGCCAGCCATCGGCCGCTCCTCTCCGTAGTGCTTCCGCTACCAAGTGCGTTCAGCGTGGCCTATGGTGGAGACCCGTTCAACGTGTCGGAGAGGAACGGAAGGTAGCAAACGGCCCATGAACAAGAACGAGTTGAACCCGGACGCCTCTCCTGCGGCGGCCTACGGGGCGCGTTTACGCAGCCTGCGGGAGGCTCGTGGCTGGACTCAGGAGATCCTTGCCGAACGTACGGAATACTCCAGTGTGCATATTTCGGCCGTCGAAAATGGTCGGAAGCCTCCAACCCTCCGTTTCTCGCGCAGCGTGGACGTGGCGTTCGGTATCGCGGGCACGCCAGAGTCGTTCGAGCGCGAGTACCGCGAGATCAAACACGGCGGTCTGTTGGAGGGCTTCCCGGAGTACGTTGGGTTCGAGGGCCGGGCAGTCGAGATCCGGCTGTTTCAGATCGGGCTGATCCCCGGCCTATTGCAGACCCCTGAGTACGCGCGGGCGGTCGCGGATGGTGACGTGCAGCGCGGGGCCATCCCGCCCGAACAAGCTGAGGAGCGCGTGTCCTTCCTCGTGGAGAGGCAAGCCGCGCTGGTGCGTCCCCGGCCCCCCATGGTGCTTGTAGTGATGGATGAGAGCTGTCTTCGTCATGAGGTCGGCCATGCCGGGGTCATGGAGGGTCAGCTACGGCGACTGGTCGAAGTCGCCTCTCTCCCCAACTGGGTACTGCAAGTGTCGCCCTTTGCGATAGGAGCGCGGCGATCGTTCAACCTGCCGGTCAACCTCCTTACTCTGGCCGACCGATCCGTGATGGCGTACACCGAGTCACAGGCACGGGGGCACTTGGAGCGCGAAACCACCGCTGTCGTACCCATGCTGACGGCATACCATCAGTTGCAGGCCGAAGCACTGTCGCAGGCGGAATCCGTGGCCATGATTGAGCAGGTACGAAAGGGCATCTCGTGACGACCGAATCCCCCCGCTGGTTCAAGTCCTCCTACAGCAGCAACGGCGGCGACTGCGTCGAGGTCGCCGCCAACTTCGTCGCCTCGCGCGGCATAGTCCCCGTTCGTGACAGCAAGGAGCCGCACGGCCCGGCGCTCGTCTTCGAGTCGTCCGCCTGGTCGTCGTTCGTCGCCGCCGTCAAGGGCGGGGAGTTCCCCGCCGCCTGACCACGAAGCAACGCGAACTCCCTCCTGGCCCTGCGCTGCGAAACCGTCGCGTGGGACAGGAGGGACCGACCGTACGTCGGCCTACCCTTCGTCCACGCCTTCGGTGGGCTGATCGAGCAGGGCGGCCAGCCACCGGGCCTCCCCGCGGAGGTACGGGGAGTCGGGATCCGGGAGGGAGGCGTGGACGGCCCGCAGCGCGGCGAGATCCTCCGGCGTGAGGGGCAGGCCCAGCGAGCGCAGCCGGTCCACGGCCTCCCTGACCGCGTACAGGTCGAGGAGTTCGTCCTGGACGGCGCGCGCCGCCAGCGCCTTCCGGTACGCGGCGGCCGCTCCGGCTATATCGCCGCGTCGCTCCAAGATGCCGCCGATCCGCGCGAACTCGAAGTCGAGCCTGGCACGGGCGGACCACCGTTGGACCAGATCGTCCAGAGCCTCCCGCTCGCCGGACCGCTCCAGCATGTGGGCCAGTTTCTCCGTCTCGCGCGCGGGCAGGTGCGGTGAGGCGGCGACTTCGAGGAGCAGGGCCCGTCCCTCCTCGGGCCGGATGGCGGACAACAGCCGCAGAAGCTGGGAGAGACTCCAGGTCCGTTGGGCGTTGGGGGCGCCGATGAACGTGCGCACCAGCGTGAGCGTGAACCGTGTGGCGTCGTCCTCGGCCCCCGCGCCGGCGAGGAGCCGCGCGATCTCCTGGCGGTTCTCCGGCGGGGTCGGCCGCCGCGACACTTCGACGAGCGCTTCCACCGCGGCCGTGTGGAACTCCCCGTTGAGCAGACCCTTGATCGCGCTCAGCGCGAGCCGGGTGCTGGTGTCGGGGTGATTGGCGATGGCCAGCAGGACGTCCGGACCTCGCGGGTCACCGACCTCCACGAGGTACTTGGCGACCTCCACCGCCTCATCCAAGGGCATGGGATACGCGAACCGGGCGTCGACCGCGTTCCGGACCGCCTCGCCATGGCCTTCGCGGTACAGCGTGCGGGCGACTTCGGCCCACCCGTATTCGTGCAGTGGAGGTGATGTGCCGTCCTCGCCGGGAGGGCGCGCGAGCACGGCAAGGGCGGGTTCCGGCTCGCCCACACGCGCCAGCACCGTGTACGGGGTGGTGCCCAATTCCTCGAGGAGGAGGGGCGTGGCGAGCATCCGCCGGGCGAGCGCCGCAGCCGCCTGGTCCTGTCCGGCGGACAGGTATGCCTCGGCGGCGGCGCTCAGGACCTCGACGATGTCCCTGAGGCTGTCGCCGAGCCGGTACTTCCGCTCGCCCCACCTGAAGGGCCGGCCATCCGTCGGCGGACCCTCAACCGCCGTGAAGAGGGCATCGACCAGGGAGTCCACCACGTCGTACGCGCCCGCTCGGATCAGCAGCCGCATGTCCTCCCGGGTCGGCACTCTGCCCCTGTGGGGCGACAGGTCGAGCAGGCGCAGCAGTGAGGCGGTGTCGCCCAGCGCGAGGGCGCACTCGCCGAGGAGGACGCGCCCCAGCTCGTCGTCCGGCGGCAGTGACACATCGGCGAGTACCCGTCTCACGGGCCCGTGGATCCGGCTGCCGAGGGCCAGCAGGTGGTACGCCGCAGCGATCCGTCCTTCGCTGACCGGAACGCCCCAGATCCCCGAGTCGTCCGGCAGGGTGTAGATCACGTGCTCGCGCTCCCGTGATGCCAGCAGACGCTCGGCCTTCGGCAGGGCGGCCTCGAAACCGAAGATGCGCCCGAGGGCTGTCACGGCCCCCGCTCGGATGCCGGTCTCCAACAGCTCGTCGTCCGCCATGGACAACAGCGCCTGATGGGCGACGTCGCGCGAGGGCTGGGCGGCCAGCAGAGTGCAGAATTCCTGCGCGTGCCAGGCGGAGTTGGCCCTTTCCAGGAGCCGGTTCAAAACGGAGCCGGTGAGGGCGTCGGACACCCGCACGCCCTCCGCGAGGAGCCGGCCTGCCAGCGCCGCGTGGTCGTCCGGAACGCTGCTGTCCTCGCCGATGAGGCTGCCCCAGTACTTGCCGAGCAGGTCGTACTCGTCACTGCCCCGCAGCAGCCACTCCACCAGCCCCTCCGCCTCGGCCGCGCCCGCCCGCCCCGCCCAACACGCGATGGCCAGCACCCCGAAGTCCCGCCGCTCGCCCCGCAACGCGTCCCGGACCAACTCGTCCCGCAGCGGCTCCGCCCCCGGCCAGTCGGCGGGCAGCCGACCCGCAGTGTCGTGGGCGGCCAGGTACTCCGCGAAGCTGCGGTGAGCCCAGTGCAGCTCGCCCGAGCCCCGCTCGTACAACAACAACCCGGTGCCGCTCAGCAGACCGGTGACGACCTCGCGCCAGCCGTGCACAAAGTCCGTGGGTTCGTCGGCCTGCTGGACGATCCATCGCAGCGCCTCGTCCAGCAGTGGCGCGTCAGCTGTCAGCGTGTTGTGGGCGAGCGCGGTGAGCAGCGGGACACGCGCGCCGTACAGCCACTCCGCGAGCCGCCGTGAGCCGCCCGCCTGAGCCACGGCACGCAGCAGCCCGGCCCGCCGTGCTTCCTCCCCTGGACGACCGCTGAGCAGATAGGGGACGCACTCCTGGTAGAGGCCGGGGCGCCCGGTCGGAAGCCTGGCCTCCGGGGCGCGGCGGAAGAGGGACAGGCTGATGGCCGCGAGCAGGGGCGTACGGACCAGTTGCCGCAGCCCGCTGCGCTCGACCTCTCGCAGGAAGCCCTCGGCCCGCTCGGCGTCCCCGTCCAGCCAGCGGCGGGCCAGCTCGCGGAGCTGGGCGTCGTCGAAGGGGGTCAGCGCGTACGAGGCGAGGCCCGCGTCCCGTAGCGGGGCCAGTTCGTGCGGGGGCAGGAAGCGGGTCGTGACGACCCAGCGGTACGGGCCGGACGCGCGGGCCGCGTTGGTCGCGACGATGTCGATCACGCGCCGCCGCGCCGCCGTGTCCACGATCTCGTCCAGGCCGTCGACCAGGAGCAGCCAGCCCGTGTCGGCCGGCTCGAAGAGGTCGCGGGGGAGTTCGGTCCTCAAGTGGCCCCCGAGCCGCCGGTGCACGGACTCGCGCAGCAGGGTGGGCAGCGGGGCGCCGCCGGTCAGGTCGACGGCGGGGACGCGTACGGCGTGCTCCCTGGCCCCGGCCCCGGGCACGTCCGCGCTGCCCCGCGCCACCTGTTGGGTGAACGTCGACTTGCCCGCGCCCGCCTCGCCCTCGATCAGTACGTGCCGGTGCCGGTCCAGGATCTCTTCGGCAGGGATGGGCTCGGGGGCCGCCGCCTCGGTGTGTTCCACCACCCGCTGGTGGACGTAGACCCGTTCCAGACCGGGAGCGTCGGCGTCGAGGAAGCGGTAGGGCTGGACGTCGGAGTCCGTGCGCTCGGCGCTCAGCAGGGCCCGTAGCGACTCCTCCCGCCGCGCCGCGCGCCCGGCAGGCACGCGGACCTCCCGCAACCCCTCCCGCCGTGCGGGAAAGCCGGTGAACAGGGCGAGTTGGGCCGCCTCCGTCTCGCTCAGCGCGTCGTGCCAGCGGTCCACGCGTGAGGCCGTGAGCCGCCCCAGGCCCTCGGAGGCATGGTGCTCGATGACGACGCCGATGAGATGGCCCTCGCTCCACACGGCCGCGCCCGACATCGCCTGCCAGGGGGATACCTCGGGGTCGGGGTCCGGGGCGGGGGCGTCGACCCGGATGGAGAGGGTCTTCTGGCGGGTGTTGGACCAGGGAGAGATGGTGCCCTGCTGGTGGTGGGCGTCCCGGAAACGTGAGCCCGATCCGGGTGCGTCCTCGCGGAGTTTGAAGCGCGGGAAACCCATCGTCGAGCAGGGGAGTTCGCCGTCGGCGGCCATGACCCGGCCGAAGGTGACGGGGGTGACGGGCGGCGGGTCGGGGGCGTCCACCAGGGACACCACCGCCACGTCGATGTCCGGGGCCGCGAACACGACAACGCCGTCCGCGCTCCACGCCCCGGGCTGGTCGGCCCTGAAGCGCAGGCGGACGGCGGTGGCCTCATGCACCACATGCGCGGCGGTCAGCACCGTACGACCGGTGACCAGGTACCCCGATCCGCGCTCACCCGGCCGCAGGCCGCCACCGCGCTTGACGATGATCTCCGCGACCCGGTCGGGGTCCAGACCCGGCATGCGATCTCCCTCCCGCCCCGCACTCTAAGGCCATCGTGCGGGGTGGGAGGGAGAGAAAGACACGCTCAGCGCGTCGAGAACGAGTGCACTGTCGTCGACCGGTACGTCTGCCCCGGTCGCAGCACCGTGGACGGGAAGCCCGGCTGGTTCGGCGAGTCGGGGAAGTGCTGCGTCTCCAGGCAGAAGCCGTCGCCCTGCCGGTAGACGTTCCCCGACGTGCCCGCCAGCGTGCCGACCAGGAAGTTGCCGGAGTAGAACTGCACACCCGGCTCGGTCGTGGCGATCCGCATCACCCGTCCGGACTCAGGCTCGCTCACTGTCGCGATGTGCTCGGGGCGGCTGGTGATGCCCTTGTCGAGTACGAAGTTGTGGTCGAACCCCTGCCCGAAGAGCACCTGCTGGTGCGCCTCGCGGATGTCCCGGCCGACCGCCTTCGAGCGACGGAAGTCGAAGGGCGTGCCGGCGACCTTCGCCAGCTCACCCGTCGGGATGAGGGTCTTGTTGACGGGGGTGTAGCGGGAGGCGGCGATCTGGAGCCGGTGGTCGTAGATGGAGCCGGTGCCTTCCCCTCCCAGGTTGTAGTAGGTGTGGTTGGTCAGGTTGACGACCGTGGGCTTGTCGGTCGTGGCCTCGTAGTCGATGTGCCAGTCGCCCGTCGGCGTGAGGGTGTAGTCGACGCGAACCGTCAGTTTCCCGGGGTAGCCCATCTCGCCGTC
Source organism: Streptomyces sp. NPDC007917 (assembly GCF_042959105.1). Taxonomy (NCBI): domain Bacteria; kingdom Bacillati; phylum Actinomycetota; class Actinomycetes; order Kitasatosporales; family Streptomycetaceae; genus Streptomyces; species Streptomyces sp. NPDC007917. The sequence goes on along the minus strand of NZ_JBIBKK010000006.1, from coordinate 125,161 downwards.
GGGGCTGACCCGGCGCAGGGTCAGGCCGACGTTGCCGCGGCTCTCGAACGGCTCGACGGACCAGACCCGCTTGTCGAAGCCCTTGTCCCCGCCGTGGAGGCTGTTGGGGCCGTCGTTGACGGGGAGCTGGTAGGCGTGGCCGTCGAGGGTGAACTTGCCGGCCGCGATGCGGTTGCCGTAGCGGCCGATCAGGGCGCCGAAGTAGGGGCTGCCGGCCACGTACGAGTCCAGGTCGGCGAAGCCGAGCGAGACATTGGCAACTCGGCCGTGGCGGTCGGGGATCTCCAGGGACTGGACGATGCCGCCGTAGCTCAGGACGGAGAGCCGGGTGCCCCCGTTCTCGATGGTCCAGCGGTCGACCTTGGTGCCGTCCGCCAGCGTTCCGAAGTGTTCCTTCACCGCGCGTCCGCCGCCCTTCGCGTCCTTCGCGTATGCCGTGCCCGTGCCCGTACCGACGGCCGTGGCCGCCAGCCCGGCGGCCGCCGCCGCCGTCATCAGTGTGCGTCTGCTCGTGGTCATGTGCGGCTCCATCAGTAGTGGTGGAAGACGGACTTACGAACCGACCCTGCGCTTGTTCCAGATGTCGAAGCCCACCGCGGCGAGCAGCACCAGGCCCTTGATCACCTGCTGGTACTCGGTCCCGATGCCCACCAGCGACATGCCGTTGTTGAGCACACCGAGCACCAGACCACCGATGATCGCGCCCAGCACGGTGCCGACGCCGCCGCTGGCCGAGGCGCCGCCGATGAACGCGGCGGCGATGGCCTCCAGCTCGAAGTTGAGGCCCGCGCTCGGGGTGGCGGAGCCCAGCCGGGCGGTGAAGACCAGGCCGGCGAGCGCGGCCAGCAGGCCCATGTTGACGAACACCATGAAGGTGACGCGCTTGTCGCGGACACCCGACAGCTTGGCCGCGGGCTGGTTGCCGCCCAGGGCGTACACATGCCGTCCGACGACGGTGTTGCGCATCACGAAGCTGAAGATCACCATCAGGCCGGCCAGGATCAGCAGACCCACCGGCGCGCCGTGCCAGCTGGAGAGGGTCATGGCGAAGGCCATCACCGCGGCCACGATCGCGGCGCACTTGACGTAGAACAGGCCGAGCGGCATCACGTCCAGCTCATAGGCCGCACGCTGCTGCCGGCCCCGCCACTCCTGCCAGACGGCCGCGGCGCACACCGCGAGGCCGATGACCATGGTGGGGTTGTGGTACTGCGTGTACGGGCCCATCTCCGGGATGAAGCCGATGCTGATCTCCCGGAAGCCCTCCGGGAAGGGCGACAGGGACTGTCCGTCCAGCAGGATCTGGGTGCCGCCGCGGAAGACCAGCATGCCGGCCAGGGTGACGATGAAGGACGGGATCCCGACGTACGCGATCCAGAAGCCCTGCCACGCCCCGGCCGCCGCGCCGACCAGCAGACAGAGAATGACCGCGAGTGGCCAGGGCACATCGTGGTTGACCATCAGCACGCCCGCGAAGGCGCCGATGAACGCGACCAGCGATCCGACCGACAGATCGATATGCCCCGCGATGATCACGATCATCATGCCGATCGCGAGGATCAGGATGTAGCCGTTCTGCTGCACCAGGTTGGTGACGTTGAGCGGCCGCAGCAGGATGTTGTCGGACCATATCTGGAAGATGACGATGATCAGCGCGAGCGCCACCAGCATCCCGTACTGGCGCACATTGGCCCGCAGGCTCTGCACCAGCAGCGTCCCGATGCCCGGGGTGCCGTCGGCCGGTGGTGGTGCCGGGTTCTTGATGTCCTGGGTCGCCGTGCTCATCCTTCGTCTCCTCTGTCCCTGGTCATGTGGCGCATCAGAACCTCCTGAGTCGCCTCGGCACGCGGGACCTCCCCGGTCAGCCGCCCAGCCGCCATCGTGTAAATCCGGTCGCACATTCCCAGCAACTCGCCCAGCTCCGAGGAGATGAAGACGACGGCCTTGCCCTGTGCCGCCAGGTCGTTGATGACCGTGTAGATCTCGTATTTGGCCCCGACGTCGATGCCACGGGTGGGCTCGTCGAGGATCAGCACCTCGGGACCCACATGGATCCATTTGCTCAGGACGACCTTCTGCTGGTTGCCGCCGCTGAGCTTGCCCACGTGCTCGAAGACCGTGGGGGCCTTGATGTTCATCGTCTTGCGGAACCGCTCGGCCACCCGCGACTCCTCGTGCTCGTTGACCACGCCGCGGCGCGCCACCTTGGCCAGCGAGGAGAGCGAGATGTTCCGGCTGATGGTGTCCTCGAGGTTGAGCCCGTAGTGCTTGCGGTCCTCGGTGACATAGGCGATGCCGTGCTCGATCGCCTCCGGGACGGTGCGGGTACGGACCTCCTTGCCGTCGCGGTAGACCCGGCCGCCGGTGTACCGGCCGTAGGCGCGCCCGAAGACGCTCATCGCCAGCTCCGTGCGGCCCGCGCCCATGAGGCCGGCGATGCCCACGATCTCCCCGCGCCGGACGTTGAGCGAGACCCCGTCCACGACGTTGCGCTGCTGGTCGATGGGGTGGCGGACGGTCCAGTCCTCGATGGCCATGGCCACCTCGGAGGCGTCGTCACCCTCGTACGGGGTGCGCTCGGGGAAGCGGTGGTCGAGATCCCGGCCGACCATCCCGCGGATGATGCGCTCCTCTGACACCTGCGGCTGTGACTCCGGCGTCTCGCGGACGACCATGGTCTCGATGGTCTGGCCGTCGCGCAGGATGGTGACGGAGTCGGCGACCTTGCGGATCTCGTTCAGCTTGTGCGAGATGATGATGCAGGAGATGCCCTGGGCCTTGAACTCCAGTAGCAGGTCGAGGAGTTTACCGCTGTCCTCGTCGTTGAGCGCCGCGGTCGGCTCGTCCAGGATCAGCAGCTTCACCTCCTTGGAGAGCGCCTTGGCGATCTCCACGAGCTGCTGCTTGCCGACCCCGATGTCGGCGACCCGCGTCTGCGGGGACTCGGCCAGCCCGACCCGCTTGAGCAGCGCCTTGGCGTGCTTGAGGGTCTCGTTCCAGCTGATCAGGCCGCCCTTGGCGTGTTCGTTGCCCAGGAAGATGTTCTCGGCGATGGACAGATACGGGATCAGGGCCAGTTCCTGGTGGATGATGACGATGCCGCGCTGCTCGCTGGCCTTGATGTCCTTGAACGCGCACACCTCACCCTGGAAGTGGATCTCCCCTTCGTAGCTGCCATGCGCGTAGACCCCGCTGAGCACCTTCATCAGGGTCGACTTCCCGGCGCCGTTCTCCCCGCAGATGGCGTGGATCTCGCCCTCGCGGATGCGGAGGTTGACATCGGACAGCGCCTTGACCCCAGGGAAGGTCTTGGTGATGGAACGCATTTCGAGAATGTCGTTCATGTTCCCGGCCTCCATCCCTACTTCAGCTGGCCGGCGGTGTAGTAGCCCTCTTTCACGAGGAGCTGGGTGTTGGACTTGTCGATGCTGACCGGGTTGAGCAGATAGGCCGGCACGACCTTCTTGCCGTTGTTGTACGACTTGGTGTCGTTGACCTGGGGCTTACCGCCGTTCAGCTTCGCGGTGGCCATCTGGACGGTGGCCTTGGCGAGCTTGCGGGTGTCCTTGTAGACGGTCTGCGTCTGCTCGCCCCGGATGATGGACTTCACGGAGGGGAGCTCGGCGTCCTGCCCGGACACGGCGGGGTAGGGCTTGTCCTTCGTGCCGTAGCCGACGCCCCGCAGCGCGGACAGGATGCCCATGGACATGCCGTCGTACGGCGAGAGCACAGCGTCCACGTTGGCGTTGCTGTACGCCTTGTTGAGCAGGTTCTCCATGCGGTCCTGGGCGTCTTTGCCGCTCCACTTCGCCGTGTACAGCTGGTTGAGCTTGGTCTGGCCGCTGCGGACGACGAGCCGCCCGTCGTCGAGGTACGGCTTGAGCACGCTCATCGCGCCGTTGAAGAAGTACCGGGTGTTGTTGTCGTCCGACGAACCGGCGAACAGCTCGATGTTGAACGGGCCCTTCTTGTTCCCCTTGTCCTTGGGCAGCCCGAGCTTGTTCACGAGGTACGTGGCCTGGAGCACGCCGACCTTGAAGTTGTCGAAGGTCGCGTAGTAGTCGACGTACTTCGAACCCAGGATCAGCCGGTCGTAGGAGATCACCGGTATGTTCGCGTCGTGGGCGCTCTGCATCACATCGGTCAGCGCGGTCCCGTCGATCGGCGCGATCACCAGCAGCTTGTACTGCTTGGTGACCATGTTCTCGAGCTGCGCCACCTGGGTGCGTACGTCGTCCTCGCCGTACTGCAGGTCCGTCTTGTAGCCCGCCGCCTGGAACTGCTTGACCATGTTCTTTCCGTCGGCGATCCACCGCTCGGAGGACTTGGTCGGCATCGCGATGCCGATCGTGTTGCTGTTGCCGCCCTTGTAGCGGCTGCCGCCGACCGCCTCCTGGCCGCAGGCGGTGGCGGTGAGCGAGAGCGTGAGCAGGGCGGCGAGGGCCGCCAGCGCTCGTACCGCTCTGGCCTTACGCATGATCATCGGGTCGTCCTTCCCTTGTGCGTCGTGGCTCAGGATTCTTGGGGCGCGGGCTGCGCCTGCCCCGCGGCGAAGCGCCGCAGTCGGCCGGGCAGCCGGGAGCCCAGCGGGGACATCCCGCCGTCCGCGCCCAGCCGGGCGAGCATGTCGAGCACGAGCCGGCCGCGGCGTACCCGCTCACGGGCGCTGTTCAGCGCGAGATCGCGCAGCTGGGCGCCGTAGGGGTAGATGCCGGGAGACTTGCTGAGCCCGAACTTCAGGTAGATGGGGGCGCCGCGGCGGATCAGCTCGGCGGCGTCGTAGATGCGGACGAAGCCGCCCAGGTCGTCGGGGGCCTCCACATAGAAGTCCATCGGGGCGCCGGAGACCCGGCGGATCTCGGTCAGGTGCTCCAGCGTCAGGTCCGACGGGATGTTGATGGAGTCGGCGCCCAGCTGCTCGTACACCGCGAAGGAGGCCGGGTTGACCGGGCCGATCAGCGCGGACAGCTTGAAGGTGGTGTCGGCCGGCAGCTCGCCGCGCTCGCGCAGCTGGTGCAGCAGCCACAGCACGCCCTCGTCCGCGACCAGCAGGCACTTGACGCCCAGCGAGGCGGCGCGCAGCGCGTCCTCGACGCAGCCGGCGACCGCGTCATGGCCGCGGGCGCGCAGGCCGCCGCCGCGGGAGTCGGTGCGGGTGGCGGCGCCGATGTCCCAGGTGCCGCGCGGGCCGGTGAACAGGCACAGCTCGGCGTTGCGCTCGGCGCAGGACTCCACCATCTCGGTGATCTCGGAGTCGGTGAGCATCCACACGCCGCTGCCCTGGCTGATCCGGTGGATCGGCACATCGAGGCGACTGGCCTCCTTGAACACGGTGGCCAGCGCCTCGGGCCCCTCCACGGAGGGGATCTCGGTGCGCCAGGTGCCGCCGTCCGGGAAGGAGTGCGGGGAGGCGTCGGCGGGGTCGGCGGCGGGTGCGGAGTGGCCGAGCGACGCGAGGGCCGCGTCGGCGGGGCGGCGGGGGCCGGAGGTGGTGGCTGAGGCGGCGGTCACGGTGCTCCCTGTGGAGTGATGGCCGGTGTTTCGGCGTCCGGCTGCGGTGCTGCCCGGCACGTCGTCGTCCGGGGTGGGTGGTGCGGGGGGTTGTCTGATGCGCGGCGTGTCGTTCGACATTTCGGACGACATTCGGTTGATTGGGTGCACGTCGGTACGAGCCGTGTCAGGGCGGCCCGTACCGACGCGCGGCTACGGGAGGCCCTGCGGGCGCAGCAGGACCTTGCCGACCTTCGGATCGCCGCTGCCGACCAGGTCGATCGCGGTGCCGAAGTCGGTGAGCGGCAGTTCGTGGGTGACCAGCGGCAGCAGGGACAGCAGCCCGGCGTCGAAGACCCGCACGGCGTGTGCCCACGCGGTGGGCGGGGCCCCGAAGACCGTGTGCACCTCGATCTGGCGCACCACCAGGTCGGTGGGGTCCAGACCGTCCGCGCCCGCCGCCGGGATGCCGGTGAGCACGAGCCGCCCGCCGCGCCGCAGCAGGGCGGCGGAGTCCCGGGCCGCCGAGGCGGAGCCCGCGGTCTCGATAACGATGTCGTACGTCCCGGCCTCGGCCTTGGGCAGCGCGTCCGGGGTGTGGAACGCCGTCGCGCCGAAGGACAGCGACAGCTCCTCCCGGTCCCTGCGGATGTCGACCACCAGCAGCTCGGCGGGCGATGCCGCGGCCAGGAACTGCACCGCGATCATGCCGAGGGTGCCGCTGCCGACCACCGCGACCCGCTCGCCGGGCTGGGCGTTCGCCTTGAGCGCGGCCGCCGCGACACAGGCGGCGGGCTCCAGCAGGGCGGCGGCGGAGAGGTCAGCGTCGGCGGCGAGCGGGTGCAGCAGGCGGGCGGGGAGGGTGAGGGTGGTGGCCATCGCCCCCGGCTGGGTGAAGCCGGTCTCCTCGTACCCGGCGGTGCACAGCGTGGTGTCCCCGGCGTGGCAGCGGTCGCACACCTGGCAGTTGCGGAACCCCTCGCCGACCACCTTCCGGCCGACCAGCGCGGCCGGCACCCCGGCCCCGACCGCCTCGACCGTGCCCGACCACTCGTGGCCGGGGGTGACCGGGTAGCGGACGTACCCCTCGGGCCGGTTCCCCTGGTAGATCTCGCGGTCGCTGCCGCAGATCCCGGAGGCGTGCACCCGCACCCGCGCGTCCCCGGGCCCGGGCTCGGCCACGGCGCGGGTCTCCAGCCGGTGGCTGCCCGGCGCGTCGAGTACGAGGGCCTCTTCCATGCCGCTCACATCTGCTCCGTCGCCGCCGGTCGTCACTTGCCGCCGGTCCCGGAGGGGTCCCGCTTCTCCCAGCCCTCGGCCCACAGGTCGAAGCGGGCCTGCTGCTGGGGGAACTCGGCGGCGGCGTCGGTGTCCAGCTCGACACCGAGGCCGGGGGCGTGGGAGAGCTCGAAGTAGCCGTCCACGACCTGCGGGGCGCCCTTGACCACCTTCTTGATCTCCGCGTCGGCGAAGTCGTTGAAGTGCTCGAGGATCTTGAAGTTGGGCGAGGTGAAGCCGACCTGGAGGGAGGCGGCGGTGAGCACGGACCCGCCGACGTTGTGCGGTGCGACGAGCATGTAGTGGGTCTCGGCGGTGGCGGCCAGTTTGCGGGTCTCCCAGATGCCGCCGATGTGGCCGACGTCCGGCTGGAGGATGTCCACGGCCTGACTCTCGAAGAGCTCGCGGAACTCGATGCGGTCGTGGATCCGCTCACCGGTGGCGACCGGGATGTCCACCTTGGCCGCGACCTTCTCCAGCGCCTTCAGGTTCTCCGGCGGCACCGGCTCCTCCAGCCAGGCCGGCTTGAAGGGGGCCAGCTCGTTCGCCAGGCGGACGGCGGTGGCGGGGGAGAAGCGGCCGTGCATCTCCAGCATCAGCTCGGCGTCCGGGCCGATCGCGTCCCGCACGGCCTCGATGAGCGAGACCGCGTACAAGGTCTCCTTGTGGTCGAGCTCGAAGTGCCCGGTGCCGAACGGGTCGATCTTCAGCGCCTTGTAACCGCGCTCCATGACCCCCTGGGCGGCCTTGTGGTAGGCCTCCGGGGTCCGCTCGGTCGTGTACCACCCGTTGGCGTAGGCCTTGACCTTGTCCGTCACCTTGCCGCCGAGGAGCTGCCACACGGGCACGCCCAGCGCCTTGCCCTTGATGTCCCAGCAGGCCATCTCGACGCAGGCGATCCCCGACATCACGATCTCGCCCGCACGGCCGTAGTCGCCGTACTTCATCCGCCGTACCAGGTCCTCGACGGCGAAGGGGTCGGACCCGGCGATGTGGTTGGCCTCGGCCTCACGGAGGTAGCCGAGCAGCGCGTCGGTGTGGCCGAGCATGCGGGTCTCGCCGACGCCGGTGATGCCTTCGTCGGTGTGGACCTGGACGTAGGTCAGGTTGCGCCAGGGAGTGCCGACGACATGCGTGCTGATTCCGGTGATGCGCAAGGCGGTATGCCCTTTCGCGAGTGGTGCGGTGTGTGTCGTTCGATATTTCGTCACACGTTCGAAATCCTGGCGTGACGGTAGTCACCGGGCGTAAGGGGTGTCAATGGTCATGGGTCGAATGGTTGTCGAATGATTTTCACGTTTGTGTCGGGGCCCGGGCGGGGTGACGGCAGCTTCGTTGTCGAACAGATACAGGAGCGGGCCGCTGGGCCCTCGCCGTCGAGCCCGGGACGCGCGGGGTGCGGACCGAGCGCCGCAGGTGACCGAGAGATTTCTGTTATCGGCCCCGGCCCCGTGCAGTCTCCCTCTCGTGCACAGCCTCACTCACAAGACAGCAGCATCCGCCGGAGCCCTCGCGGCGGTCGCCCTCATGCTCGGTGCCCCCACCGCGAGCGCCGCGGGGCCCCGGGACGTGACCGCCGACGTGCTGGCGGGCCGGAACGTGACACTCGCCGGCGACACGGTGGTGACCGTGCCGGCCGGGACGACCACATACAACGGCGTGTTCAGCGGCACCGGCACGCTCACGGTGCGCGGCACCGGCACCCTGATCCTCACCAAGGACAGCGACTTCACCCTGCCGAAGTCCCGGCAGCGGCAGGTGGTGACCACGCGGGGCGGCAACCACCCGTACGTCACCGTCACCAACCCGGACCCGCCGGCCGTGACCGTGGCGAAAGGCGCCACCCTTCAGTACGGCAACGGCGGCACCACCGGACTGATCGGCCACTTTCCGTACGACACCCCGGCGTTCCGGCTGAACCAGGACAACATCCGGGTGGACGGCACCCTGCGGCTCTCCCTGAAGAGCGTCTACAACCTGGGCACCATCAGCGGCTCCGGGCTGGTCACCCAGCCGAGATTCCTCTGGGGCACCTGGGACCTGTCGGGCGCGCACCCCTTCTCCGGGGTGATCGACAACGGCACGCAGCTGAACGCCGGCCGGCCGGAGTACGCGACGTCGCTGCGATTCGTCCGCAAGGTCCTCAACCAGGGCACCTGGACCGTCGACACCCCGCTGGGCCAGACCGTCACCATGGGCATGGACTTCTACCAGCGCGAGTACGGCAGCGATATCAACGTCCAGTCCCGGCCGGGGAGCAAGGTCATCCTGACCGGCCAGTACAGCTGGTCGAACCAGGGCGGCGACACCAATCCCTCGCTCAGCGACCCCGCCCTGAACTGGACGCCCGCGCGGAAGAACGTCAACAAGCGCGGCACCAACATCAAGGGCGCCAACGTCCAGTGGGGCGACGGCACCACGAGCAAGATCTTCATGCCGGGCACCGCCGACACCGTCTACATCAACCTGCTGGCCGCCCGCTCCCGTTCGCTGCTCACGTTCAACTACAACGGCCCGGTGACGCTGGGTGCCCCCATAGGCGGCGGTGTTTTCCACGACACGCTCTCCGCACCCGGCGCCGGCGACATCGTCATCAAGGGGACGAAGGGCAACGACGTCACCTTCGCCGCCGTCCAGTACTACAACGGCTCGACGACCGTCGAGAAGGGCGCCGTACTGCGGCTGGGCAGCGGCAAGCGGGGCGGCGACGGCGGGCTCTACACCAAGGGCGACCTCTACAAGGTCGTCAACAACGGCTCTCTCGTGCTGAACAACACGGGCAAGTCCGCTGCCCTGTCCCGGATCAGCGGAAGCGGGTCGCTCACCCAGGCGGGTGCCGCGACGGCGATCCTCAGGGGCGGCGCGGTGACGTACACGGGGACGACGACGGTCAAGAAGGGCACGCTGGCGCTGCGCTCCGGGGCGACTCTCGCCCGCAGCAAGGCGATCCGCCTCACCTCGGCAGCGGCGAAGCTGGACGTCGGCGCGACGGGCTTGCGGGTGGCGACCTCATTGTCCGGCAAGGGCACGGTGAAGGGCTCGGTGACGAACCAGGGAGAGGTCACCGGCGGCCTCACCGTGACCGGTGACTACAGGCAGGGAGCGAAGGGACGACTGACCCTGAACAGCGAGCCGTTGCACGTGTCGGGCAAGGTCGGGCTGGCCGGGAAGCTCGACGTCTCGGGCGTCGGTGCCAAGCCGCCACGGAAGATCACCGTCCTCGACCACATGGGCGGCGCCAAGACCACGGGCGCGTTCACCGGTCTCCGTGAGGGGGCCGAAGTGAAGCTTGCCGAGGCCACATATCGGATCAGCTACCGGGGTGGGGACGGCAACGACGTGGCGCTCACCGCCACCACTGCCGCCCGCCCGTCCTCGAGCGCCCCTGCCGCCCCCTCCACTGCGGCGGGCACCACGAAGCACGCGAGCGCCTCCAGTGACGGCGGGGCCCACTGGTGGCCGTACGCGCTGGCCGCCGTGGTGCTGGGCGGCGGCCTGGCGGTGGCGCGGCGCGGGCGCAGGCCCGGTGGGCGCCGGGGCGGACGGCACGCCGCGCGCGGGTGACCCCTGGCCCGGCGTCAACCGGCCGGTCGGCGGACCGGGGTGGTCACCGGCCGGTGGGCCCATTCCAGTCGACGAGCTGGACGATGACGCCGTTGGGGTCGCGGACCTGGAAGGCGCGCTCGCCCCACTCCTCCTCCGTCAGCGGCATGGTGATCGTGACGCCCTCGCCGCGCAGGCGGGCCAGTTCGCCTTCGAGGTCGTCGACGACGAGGGCGAGGATCAGGCCGGCGGCGTGCTCGTCGCGCTGGTCGGCGGGCAGCGTCTCCAGCCCGCGGCGCAGGAAGATGACGTTCATGTCGAGGTCGTCGCGGGTCAGCGACGCGAAGCCGTCGGCGGCCATCTGCTCGTGGAAGCCGAAGTGCTCGACGAGGAAGGCGCTGGAGGCGGGGACATCGTCGACGTTGAGGGACACGGCGGAAGAGGTGACCTTCATGGGCTCTCCTTACAAGATCGCGTTCACTTTCTCCGTACAGAGTACAGCATACAGCGTATAGAGTTCCTGGGTGTGCGTGGGCGGGGCGGTGAGGGCGCCTATGGCGGTCCGGGCCCCGCCTGGTACACCAGAGGCATGACCGCCGACGAACCCACCGCGCTGCCCGGCCTCGGCGAGGAACCCGCCGCCCCGCGACGCCGCGTCACCTGCCGTATGTGCGGGCGGCCGTTGCGGGGGCGTGAGGCGCGGTTGTGGGGGCTGGGGGATGAGTGCCGGGCGAAGCTGGCGGTGCGGAGTGCGCCGAGACCGCCCACGCATGATGTCGAGCAGGAGACGCTGCCGGGGATCTGACGGCGGCGCGCTGCCGGGGCGCTCGGGGCGGTTCTGCCGGACCTGGTGGCTGATTGCCGATGCGCTGGTGGGAGCGCCGCCGGGCTGGTTGTCGCGGGGGGGTCGTCGTGGTGCGCGTGGTGAGTTCGCCCGCGTTCGGGGTGGAGGCGGCGCCGAGGGGGGACGCGCCGGAGTGCGGGCGGATCGCGAAGGCGTGGGCGTCGCCGTCAGTGCGGTGCCCGCTCCTTCCACTCCTCGCGGTCGCGTGCGTAGACCTCGTCGGGCGCGAGCAGGTCGGTCGCGCCGGTGAAGCGGAGGAAGTCGGGGTCCAGACAGTTGTCCCAGTCGTCGGCGGCGCGGTGCTGCCAGGAGGGGCCGTCCCAGTCGTCGTCCTCGCGGGCGCGGTGGACGACGCGGCCTCGCCAGCGGTATTCGATCAGCGTGGCCGCCGGGTGCTGGTCGGCGAGCGGGGCGAGCCAGAGGGGGTCGAGGGCGCTGAGGGACTCGCCCCAGTCGTTCGGGGTGGTGGGGGTGGACAGGGCCGTCGGCGGCGGGTCGGGCAGCGGGGTCGCGGGGGTGGCCATGGGGCCGACCTCGGCGTCGCGGCAATTCCCGGTGAGATAGCTGCCGTTGACGGACAGCCGCCAGGAGCCGTCGGGGTCGCGCCGCCAGGCCGCCGCGGCGGCGTCGGCCTCGGGGGCGACGGGCGGGCGGTCGCCGCTTGTGGTCGCCACCCGCACTTCGTCGAAGCCGTACCGGCAGTACCGGTACGGGCCGTCGTTGACGTCCCCCTGCCAGATCACGTCCTTGGTGCGGCCCTCGTTGTGGTGCCGGCCCCACACGGCGCCATAGAGGTAAGGGGCGTGGTCCTGGCAGAAGTTCACGATGTCGGGGCTCTTGCCCGAGCCGTACTGGATGTCGACATAACGCCCCTCCGGGCCGCACCGGGTCACCACCGGGACGTGGTACGAACCGCCGCGGCCGAGCAGCATCCAGGTGAGCCACTGCGCCTCGACACCGTCGATGCGGTCACCGGGGCGGGCGTAGACCCGGATGGCGTCGGTGAAGATGTTCGACATGCGCTCATGGTGTCAGCCGTGGCGCGCGTCGGGCGACGGGCTCCGGCGATGTCCGGTCGGCGGTGTTCGCGCGGCGGTGTTCAGTTGGCGATCCCCACCGCGTGGCCCACCGTGTCCGGGTCGTCCAGGCAGGTCAGCAGCGCGTCCGCCACGTCGGCGCGGCTGATGGTCATGCCGCCCGGAACGTTGCCGCCGATCACCCGCCGATAGGTGCCGGTGTGCGGCTTGTCCGTCAGCTTGGGCGGTCGTACGACGGTCCATTCGGTCTCACTCGCGCTGATCGCCTGCTCCATGGCCGCCAGGTCTGCGTAGGTGTCGCGCAGTACCCTGCGCAGCAGCGGGAAGACCACCGCGCGGGTGAGCGTGCCCTCGCCCTCGGCCACCGGGCCGACCGGGGCGGCGCTGACGGCCGACAGCCGGCGTACGCCCGCCTGGTCCATGGCCGTGACGATCGCGCGCAGGGCGGTGCCGGCGATGTGAGTGGTCCTGGCCTGTGCGTTGCTCGACGGGCCCACGGCGGAGATCACCGCGTCCCGGCCGGCCACGGCGGGGAGGAGCGGTTCGTGGTGGGTGAGGTCGGGGATGGTGACGACCTGGAGTCGCGGATGGTCGGGGACGGGCAGCCGCGCGGGGTCGCGCACCACCGCGGTCACCTGGTGTCCCGAGTCGAGGGCCTGCTGTACGACGTGACGGCCGACGCCGCCGGTGGCGCCGAACACGGTGAGCTTCATGGGGTTCCCTTCGGGAGCAGAGGGGTGGGTGAGTGTTTACTCACCTCTGCCTCCGGTAGGGTGAGTGAATGCTCACCCCGAAGTCAAGTCGGCCCACCCCGGAGCGGCTGTTGGACGCCGCCGAGAAGCTGATGCGCACCACCGGACTGGCCAACGCCACGACCAAGGCCATCGCCCGCGAGGCGGGCTGCTCGGAAGCCGCGCTCTACAAGCACTTCGCGAACAAGGAGGAGCTGTTCGTGCGCGTGCTCACCGAGCGCTCGCCCAACGCCGGCCCGCTCCTCGCCGCGCTCACCGGCGACCCGGGGGAGCGCTCCGTCGAGGAGTGCCTGACGGAGATCGCCCGTCACGCCTCGCTCTTCTACGCCGACGCCATGCCGATGGCGGCATCCCTCTTCGCGGAGCCGGCTCTGCTCAGCCGCCACCGGGAGGGCATCCAGAAGATCGGCAAGGGCCCGCACATGGTGCTCGACGCGCTGACCGGCCATCTGCGGCGGGAGCGCGACCGCGGACGGATCCGCGCCGACGCCGATCCGCGCGCCGCCGCCGCGCTGCTGCTCGGGGCCTGCTTCCAGCGCGCGTTCTTTCTGCACTTCTCCGGAGAGGAGGCCGTGCAGCCGGTGGAGGAGTTCGCGCCGGCCGTGGCCCGCACCGTCCGGGCCGCGGTGGGGTGAGCCGCGCGGCCGTCGGACCCCGTGTCAACTGCGCTGTTGTCGAACGGCCTTGCGTATGATGCGGGCGGCGTCGCAGCCGCGGGGCCCTGTGCGTTTGTTGCGAGAAAGGCGGACCACCGCAGTGTCCGATGACCAGGAGGACGAGGTCCACGAGGTGCTCGACGAACTGGAGGACGCCCTGGAGGACATGGGCATCGACATCGAGCTCGACGGCGACTGAGCGGCGGCGCTTCAGGAGCTGAGCGCGACGAGGGTGGCCGACGCCTGTTGGCCGCCCTCCTCGCGTCCCGGTCGCGGACGGCGTCGGCTCACTGAGCGGTGGTCCAGGCGCTCGGGCGGGGGGCGGGCGTCCTCGTGGAGGTCTCCTTGGGGACGTACCAAGGACTGACGCCCAGCTTGCCGGTGTTGCCGAGGTCGATCAGTTCGGTCACGGTCTGCCGGGGGCTCCCCTCGGTCGGGGCCACGTCCAGCGCCTTGCCGTTGACGGCCGGGACCGTCGAGTCGGTCACGGTGTTCCGCCATGCCACGCCCGCTACCGCCGTCTCGTGGGGGCGCAGCGTCACCTGCCGGGGCGGGGCGTCGAAGTTCTCGAGGGTGGCGATGCCCGACGACCCGTGGCCGACCCGGACGTCCAGCGGCTTTCCGTCCCCGTCCAGGACGCGGACGGTCGGATAGCCCTTCAGCGTGTAGGCGCGCTTGCCGCAGTTGGTCAGCCGCAAGGTCATGGCGCGCAGGCCCATCGCCGCGCTCGGCTCCTCGGCCTGGACGTACACCCCGGACTTTGGGCAGGTGGGCGGCGCGGAGGGGGTGAGGGTCGGCGGATCGCCGTAGGGGCGCTGGCTGGGGTCGAGGGTTTCGGCGTGCGGGGCGGGAGGCGGGGCGGGTGCCGCGACCGACTCGGAGGCGGGCTTGCTGCCGCAGGCGGTGAGGAGGCCGAGCAGACCCGCGGTCGCACCGAGCGCGACCACTCGGAGGGGAGCTGAGACACGGGGTCTGACCGGGTCCGGGTCCGTCGGTCTCTCGCTCGTACGGCCATGTGTCGTCATGGCGGCATCCTCGCACGGTCGGCCATGAGTTCGAGTCGTATCGCGGGTATCGCGAATATCGCGGGTGCCCCGGGTGCCCCGACGAAAGTCAGGTGCGCACCTGGCGATCGACAGTGGGGCGGGGGCGGCGTCCCGGGCCAGAGTCGGGGCATGCGATTGATGACTTCCGCCGTGTCCCGGCTCTCACGGCGTCAACTACTGGGCGGCCTGGCCGCCACGGGGGCCGCTGTGACCCTCGCGTCCACCTCCCTCGCCTCCGGGGCGGTGTCCTCGAACGAGGGCGGCAAGGGCCACAAGGGCGGCAAGCGGCAGATGAGCGAGGGGGACGCCATACGGGTCGAGTTGCCGGCACCCACCGGCCCGTACCCGGTCGGGATGGTCGAGCTGCACCTGGTGGACCAGGGGCGGAAGGAGCGGTGGGGGCCCGGCGACCGGGAGCTCATGGTGAGCGTGTGGTACCCGGCGCGGCGGGACGCGGACGGGGCGCCGGCTCCGTATATGCGGCCGGAGGCGGCCGAGGTGTTCGGGGCGGGGGCCGCGCAGATCCTGAAGGTCGACCGCGGGGCCATCGACTGGGCCGGGTTCACCACGCACGCCCGTGAGGGGGCGGATGTGGCGCGCGGGCTGGGGCGCAGGCCCGTGGTGCTGTACTCGCCCGGGATGTACAACGAGCGCACGCTGGACACCAGCGCGGTGGTGGAGCTGGCCGGCCATGGCTATGTCGTGGTGACGGTCGACCCGACCTACGAGGCGCATGCCGTGCGGTTCCCCGACGGGAGGGTCGCCGAGCCGTCGTCGGAGATCGGCAGGATCGAGCCGGTCGCCGACCGCAACAAGGCGGTGCTGGAGGTGCGGGTGGCCGATGTCCGGTTCGTACTGGACCGGCTGGAGGTGCTGGCGCGCGGTGGCAACCCCGACGCCGAGGGGCGGCGGCTGCCCAGCGGGCTCGGAGCGGCGCTGGACATGGCGCGGGTCGGGATGTTCGGCCACTCGCTCGGGGGCATGACGACGGCGGAGGCCATGCGTCTTGACCGCCGGATCCGGGCCGGGGTCAACCTGGACGGGCCGCTGGGTTACGACTGGAGTGACCCCGATCTGCTGCTGCCGGTCGCGCACAGCGGGCTCGACCGGCCGTTTCTGCTGATGGGGGCGTGGCTGGCGACGACATCGGGCCGGCTGCCGCACACCCATGAACACTCGCCCTCCTGGCGGGCGCTGTGGCAGAACTCCACGGGCTGGAAGCGCGACCTGTGGACACAGGCGGCCGAGCACAACTCGTTCACCGACTACGAGATCGTCCTCCCCGCCCTCGCCGACCGCCTCACGCTGCCCGAGGGGCTGGAGAAGCAGATGATCGGCACCGTGAACCCGACCCGCTTCACGGCGAGCCGGCGGGAATACCTCACGGCGTTCTTCGACCGGCATCTGCGCGGGCTGCACCGGCCGGTGCTGGACGGGCCCACGCCGCGCCACCCGGATGTGCGGTTCATCGGCTGAACCGGGAGCTCACCCCGGCGGGGGCACATAGGTGAAGGTCAGGTTGTTGCTGGTGCCGCCCGTGGCCGTGACGTTGACGTTGGCCGAGCCGGTGCCGGGCGGGGAGACCGCGACCAACTGGGTGTCGGAGAGCACCGTGAACGCGGCCAAGGCGGCGTTGAAGTGGACGGACGAGGTGGTGGCCAGGTTCGTCCCGGTGACGGTCACGGCCGTGCCGCCGATCTCCGGGCCCAGGGTCGGGTTGAGGGTGGTGATGGCCGGGGCCGGGACGTAGGTGTAGACGAGGTTGTTGCTGGTGCCGCCGGGGGTGGTGACGTTCACATTGACGCTGCCGCTGCCGGCCGGCGCCGGGAAGCTGACCTGATTGTCGTTGAGGACGGTGAAGGTGACCGAGGCGGCGCCGACGTGCACCGCGCTGGTGAGGGTGAGGTTGAAGCCGTTGATGACCACCGTGTTGGCCCCGCCCGTCGGTCCGGTGGCGGGGACGAGCGAGGTCAGCGCGGGCGGCGACACATAGAAGTAGAAGACGCCCGAACTGCTGGTGCCGCCCGGGGTGACCACGTTCACCGCGGCGGCCCCGGGGGCGCCGGGTGGGGCGGTGGCGGTGATCTGGGTGGCGGAGTTGACGGTGAAGGCGGGGGCCGCGGTGGCGCCGAACAGCACCTGGGTGGCGCCGGTGAAGCCGGTGCCGGTGACGACGACGGAGTTGCCGCCGGACGTGGGGCCCTGGGCGGGGCTGACCGCGGTGACGGTGGGGATGGCGCTGTAGGTGTAGGGCAGGTTGTTGCTGGTGCCGCCGGGGGTCGTGACGTTGACGTTGACTGTTCCGGTGCCGGGCGGGGCGACCGCGTTCACCTGGGTGGGCGAGAACACCGTGAAGCCGGCCGCGGCGGCGCCGAAGTGGACGGATGTGGTGGTGGCCAGGTTGGTCCCGGTGATGGTGACCGTGTTGCCGCCGGCCTGCGGCCCCGAGGACGGGCTCAGCGAGGTGATGGTCGGGCCGGCGACGTAGGTGTACGTGAGGCCGTTGCTGGTGCCGCCCGGCGTGGTGACCGTCACCTGCACACTGCCGGTGCCGGGCGGGGCGGTGGCGGTGATCTGGGTGGCGGAGTTGACGGTGAAGGCGGGGGCCGCCGTGGCGCCGAACAGCACCTGGGTGGCGCCCGTGAAGTTGGTGCCGGTCAGGACGACGGAGTTGCCGCCGCCGGTCGGCCCGGAGGCCGGACTGAGACTGCTGAGGGTCGGCGCCGGCGCCGTGGCGTAGGTGAAGTTGACGGCCTGGGTGCTGGTGCCGTTCGGCGTGGTGACGGTGATCCGGACGGTGCCGCTGTTCGCCGGGACGGTCGCGTTGATCTGCGTGTCGGAGACGACGTTGAAGGAGGACAGGGCGGTGCCGAATCTGACCTGGGTGGCGCCGGTGAAACCACTGCCGCTGATGACCACCGGCGTCCCCGCCGGCCCGCTGTTCGGACTCACCCCGGTCACCACGGGCGGCGCGGCGGCGGCCCGCGGGGTGGAGGTGGCGGTCTTCGGGTCGGCATCAGCGGCGGTGGGGGGTGGTGCGGTGGTGGGTTGGGCAGCGGGGGTGGAGGGCACGGCTGCGCCTTTCTCGTCTCCGGTTCCAGGGGCGTGGATGTGGGGCAGGACCGCGGGGTGCCGCGGGGGCGGGTGGTCGGGGAACGGGGGTACGGCGCGCGGCGAGGGGCGGGAGAAGGCCGTGGCCGTCTCCCGCCCCTGAGGGGTCGGTCATCCGGGCGGGGGCGCGTAGGTGAAGGTCTGCGTGGAGTCGGTGCCGCCGGGGGTGGTCACATTGACGGTGACCGTCCCGGTGCCGGCCGGGGCGTAGGCGATGAGCTGGGTGTCGCTGTTGACCACGAAGGCGGCCGAGTTGGCGCCGTAGGTCACACTGGACGTGTCGCTGAGGCCGGTGCCGACGATGGTGCTGGCGGTCCCGCCGGTCTCCGGGCCGGTGGCCGGGGTGATGCTGGTGGTGGTGGGCGCGGCCTCGTAGGTGAAGAAGAGCCCGTTGGTGGAGCCGCCCTTGGTGGTGACGGTGACCCCCACGGTCTGGGCGGTGCCGGAGGTCGGCGCCGTGACATTGAGGGTGCTGTCGTTGACGACGGTGGGGGTGGCCGAGCCGACCGCGCCGAAGGTCACCGACGAGGCGGTGCTCAGGTTCGCGCCGGAGATGGTGGTGGTCGCCCCGGTCAGCGGTCCCGAGGTGTTGCTGAGGGCGGTCTTGATCGGCTGGGGGACGTAGAAGTAGTTGACGGGGCTGGTGGTGCCGCCGGGCGTGGTCACCGTGACGCCCACGACGCCGTTGCCCGAGGGAGCGGTGGCGGTGATCTGGGTGGCGGAGTTGACGGTGAACGTGGCGGATTTGGTGCCGAATTTCACGCTCGTCGCGCCGGTGAAGTTGGTACCGGTGATGACGACCGGGTTTCCGCCTGCCGCTGGGCCTTGGGTGGGATTGAGTGTTGCCATGGGAGGCTCCTTTTGTGGGGTGCGGCGGATCTCCCGGGTACGGATGGTGATTGCCGTTCCCGCTGCCATGGATTGCGGAAGGGCCGTATCGGATCCGTTCAGGCGGCGGGCCTGCGCCGGGGGATGGGAAGCCGCTGGCCGAGAGGGGGTGGCGGTCCCTTGGTCGGCGGATCGGGACTCGCGGGCCTGGTTCGCAGCCGGTAGCTCTGCGAGTTGGCTGCCTCTCAGGATCGATTGAACGGAATGTTCGATCAGGTGAGAAGGGCGCACGCGATGCGGCTGAGAGTGAATATGACTGTATGAAGACGCAACGCACCGAGGAATTCCACACCCGAGTGCTTCCATACCGTGCCGGTTCCCCTTCACCCGGCCGGATACCGCGCCGTGGGCCACGGCCCTGTCGGTATCGCGATGGCCCCCGACGGCGCGCACGCCTATGTCAGCAATTTCGGCTCGGGCACGGTCAGTGTCCTCGACACCGCCACGGACACCGTCTCCATGTGGTGGTCGCCCCCAACGGCCGGCGCGCTTATGTGAGCGTGGACGGCGCCGGCTCCGTGCAGGTCATCGACATCGCCACGGACAGGGTCACGGCCACCGTGCCCGGCCTCAACGTGCCCAACCGGCTCGCCGCCCCTCCTCACCGATCTGTCGCCGCCCGGCGGCCCGGTGGGCGGCGGCAACGCGGTCGTGCTCAGCGGTGAGCACTTCAGCACGGTGAGCGCGGTGAAGTTCGGGGCCACGAGCCTGTTCCCCACCGTGGACTCCGACAGCCGGCTCACCGTGATCGCCCCCGGGGCGCCGGGGCCCGGGGACGTTCTGGTCCAGGTCATCACCCCGGGCGACCCCTCGAACACCCTCACCTACCGCTACGCGTGAGGCCATGTGCCGGTTTCGGGCCGTCAGTCGCGCGGCGGTGCCGGCTGCCCCAGCAGGGCGAGGAAGGACCGGAAGGCGGCCGGCATGTCCACGGCCTCCGGGTCGTGCAGCCACTGGTACTGCAGCCCGTCCATCACCGCGACCAGCAGCGGCGCGGCCTCCTCGGGCCGAAGGCCCCCGGGCAGCCGGTCGCCGAACTCGCCGCGCAGGGTGGCCGCCATGTCGGCGCGCACCCGCTCGTAGCGCCGGGTGAAGTACTCGCGGGCCGGGTGGTCGTCGGTGACGCTCTCGCCGAGGAGGGCGGAGAAGGTCTGCACGATCCCCGGCCGCATGGCGTTGTACTCCACCAGCGAGGCGAGCAGGTCCAGCGGCCAGGCGGCGGACTCGGCGTCGCGCCGCGCGGAGCCGGTGTCCCACTGGTCGCGCTCGGCGAGCACCGCGACGAGCAGGGCCTCCTTGGTGGGGAAGTAGTGCAGCAGACCCTGCTGGGTCAGGCCGACGCGCTCGGCGACAGCGCCCAGGGTGGCGCCCCGGTAGCCGCGCTCGGCGATCACTTCGAGCGCGCAGCGGACGATCTCGGCGCGCCGCTCCTCGCCGCGCGCCCCGCGTCGGGCGCCGCCGCCCCCGCCCCCGCTCCCTCCATTCCGGGTCCGCTCGTCCATCGCCGTCCCGCCTTCCCGCTCGCCGCCTCGAACACCGGCCGCCTCGAACGCTCGCCGTCTGAAACACTCGTTCGCCGCTCGCCGACCGTACGGCATCCCCGCGTCCACGGGGCCCTGGACACCGAGTCGGATAACGAAACGGTAACCATGCCTACCCGGCTACAGGTCGCCGCGGGCGGTGCGGTCCACCATGGCCTGGACCGACCGCAGCGATCAGGAGGTTCCGCCGTGAAGGCAGTGGAGAACGCGCTGGGCAAGCTCGATCTGGACACCAAGGCGCGGCTGCTCTCCGGCCAGGACATGTGGTCGCTGCCCGCCGTCCCCGAGATCGGGCTGCGGTCGCTGGTGATGTCGGACGGCCCGATCGGCGTGCGCGGGGTGCACTGGAGCGCCGACGACCCGTCGATCGCCCTGCCCAGCCCCACCGCCCTGGCCGCGACCTGGGACCCCGGCCTCGCCCGCCGCGCGGGCCACCTGCTCGCCCGGGAGGCGCGCCGCAAGGGCGTGCACGTGCTGCTGGCGCCGACCGTCAACCTGCACCGCTCGCCGCTCGGCGGCCGCCACTTCGAGGCGTACAGCGAGGACCCGTACCTCACCGGCGAGATCGGCACCGGCTATGTGACCGGCGTCCAGGAGGGCGGGGTGGGCACGACCGTCAAACACTTCGTCGCCAACGACGCCGAGACCGAGCGCTTCACCGTCGACAACAGGGTCGGCGCGCGGGCGCTGCGCGAGCTGTACCTCGCCCCCTTCGAAGCCATCGTCAAGAACGCCCGCCCCTGGGGCGTCATGGCCGCCTACAACAGCGTCAACGGCTCGACGATGACCGAGCACCGCGAGCTCCAGCAGGGGGTGCTGCGCGGCGAGTGGGGGTTCGACGGCTTCATCGTCTCCGACTGGCTGGCCGCCCGCGACACCGTACGGTGCCTCCTCGGCGGGCTCGACGTCGCCATGCCGGGCCCGCGCACCGTCTACGGCGAGGCGCTGGCCGCCGCCGTACGGGCCGGCCAGGTGCCCGAGGCCGACGTGGACGAGGCGGTGCGCCGCGTGCTGACGCTCGCCGCCCGCGTCGGCGCCCTGGAGGGCCTGGACGGGGCGGCCCCGGCCGTGGCGGCCGCCGACCGGGCGGAGGCTGTGGACGGCGATTCGCTGGCCCGCGAGATCGCCCGGCGCTCCTTCGTCCTGCTGCGCAACGAGCCCGCGACACCCGGGCAGGGCCGCCCCGCCCTGCCGCTCGACCCCGCCGGCCTGAGGAGCGTCGCGCTGCTCGGCGCGGCGGCCCGCGACGCCCGGGTGCTCGGCGGCGGCTCCGCGCAGGTCTTCCCCGAGCGCGTCGTCTCACCGCTGGAAGGGCTGCGCGCGGCCCTGCCCCCGGACGTCCTGACCTACGCCGTCGGCGCCGACCCCACCGATGAACTCGCCCCGGCCGCCCATGGGTTCGAGCTGCGCGCCACCGTGCGCGACGAGTCCGGGCGGACGCTGGGGGAGTCGCGGCTGCCGAACGGAGAGGTGCGCTGGATCGGCGACTTCCCGGAGGGCGTGACGTACGAGGAGCTGCACACCGTCGAGATCACCGGCACCTTCACCCCGCGCGAGTCCGGCCGCCACACCTTCGGCACCCGGGGCCTCGGCCGGTTCCGGCTGACCGTCGACGGCAAGGTGCTCTACGACGGCGTGCAGGACATGGAGGACGCGCGCGACCCCTTCGAGGCGTTCTTCGGTGAACCCAAGCCGCGCGCGACCGCCGAGCTGACGGCGGGCCGGCCCGTACCGGTCAGCCTCACCTGTGTGGTCGTCAAGATCAAGGACGCCCCGCTGCAGGCCGTGAGCCTGAGCCTGATGCACCGCGCCCCCGAGCGCGACGCCGACGAGCTGATCGAGGAGGCCGTGGCGGTCGCGGCGGCCGCCGAGGTCGCCGTGGTGGTGGTCGCCACCACCGAGCGCGTCGAGAGCGAGGGCTTCGACCGCTCCGACCTGCGGCTGCCGGGCCGTCAGGACGACCTGGTGCGGCGGGTGGCCGCGACCGGCACCCGCACCGTGGTGGTCGTCAACTCCGGCTCGCCGGTGGAGATGCCGTGGCGCGAGGACGTCGCCGCGGTGCTGCTGAGCTGGTTCCCGGGGCAGGACGCGGGCCTCGCGCTCGCGGACGTCCTCCTCGGCGCCGAGGAGCCCGGCGGCCGGCTGCCCACCACCTGGCCGGTCCGGCTGGCGGACGCCCCGGTGAGCCGGGTCCGGCCGACGGACGGCAGGCTGAGCTACGACGAGGGCGTGTTCATCGGCTACCGCGCCTGGGAGCGGCGCGCGGCACAGCGGCCCGAGGAGGCCCCGGCCCCCGCGTACTGGTTCGGCCACGGCCTCGGGTACACCGAATGGGCCTATGAGTCGGCGGAGTTCACCCCGGCGGGGGAGCCGGACGGCGACCACCTGGGCACCCTGACCGTATGGGTCCGCAACACCGGGGCGCGGGCCGGCCGGGAGGTGGTCCAGGTCTATCTCGAGGTGCCCGAGGGCGACGGCGTGGAGCGGCCGGTGCGCCGCCTGGCGGGATTCGCCTCCGTGGCCGCCGAACCGGGCGCAAGGGCGCGGGCGGCCATCGCGCTGCCGCGCCGGGCCGCGGAGATCTGGGACGAGTCCGCGCACGCCTGGCGGCTGGTCCCCGGCGCGTACACCGCGCGGGCGGGCCGCAGCCTGGCCGACCGCCGGCTGTCGGCGCGGGTGCCGGTGGCCTGAGCCCGGGAGGCAGGGATGTGTGGTGAGTATGAGACGGCGACACGCCGACACGACGGCGTGTCGCCGTCTCATACTCACCACAACCTCCTGCGCAGGGGCTACGGAGCAGTGATACGGCGGTAGGCCAGTTCGGCCAGCTGCTGCTGGCCCTCCTTGCTCGGGTGGAACCAGTCCCACTTACTCAATTCGTCGGTGGAGAAACGGTAGTTGTGCACCGCGTCGTCGTACCGGCACAGCACGTCCTGGGCGCAGACGGACTTCAGCACCGTGTTGTACTCGTCCACCCGGTCCTCCACCCGGCGGCGCCGCTCCTCCGCCGCCGGGTCGGTGGCGTCGGAGTCCTTGAGCATCGACGGGCAGATCCCCAGCTTCCAGATCTGCCGGCCCAGCACGTTCTTGCGCCCCTCGGACCACAGCCGCTTCAGGTCCGGCACGCTGGCCACGTACACCTGAGTCCTGGGCAGGTCCTGGCGCAGCGTCTTGAGCGCGGCGCCGAACTCGGCCCGGAAGTCGGCCGTCGGGGTCATCTCGTCGACGGAGGGGCGGCAGGCGTCGTTGGCGCCGATCAGGATGGTCACCAGCTGCGGCTTGCGGGTGACCGCCGATTGGACCTGGCCGGACAGGTCGGCCACCACCGCGCCGGTCTTGGCGTAGTTCCAGGTGCGCGTGGTGGAGCGGGAGGTGGTGGGCAGCAGCCGGCGGGCGAGGCTGTTCACCTCCGTGCCGGTGGACCAGGACACCTCGGGGCAGTCGGCCAGCACCGAGCAGGCGTCGAAGCCGCGGGTGATGGAGTCGCCGAGGGAGGCGATGGAGTCCGGCCTGGTGTTCCACGGGGCGCTGGGCTTGGCGGCGGGGCGCTTGCCGCGGGAGCCGCCCGGGTGGGAGGCGTCGTCGGAGCCGCCGAGGCAGCCGCCCGACGCCAGTACGGCGGCCGTGGTGAGCAGCGCCACAGCGGTGCGCGCGGCGGTGGTGCGGGTGGTCGTGGACGCGGACCGTGACCCCGGAAACGTCCGGCGCCGGCGTGGAGCGCTGCCCCGCATGGCTGTTCCCCCTCCGACTCTTGGGTGATTCTGTCCAGGACCGACGGTACGTCACTCCTCCGGCCGCACCGCGCGATAGCTTTTTCCCGTGCCAGTTGAGCCCCGCCCCTGGCGGCAGCGGGAGCGTTCCGGTACGGGCAAGTCACCTGGCGTCACATCGTGTCCGTTTTCAGAAGAATTCTGCCTGAAAAATTTCACTGCAGGTAACCTCGGGACTGGTGCGAGGGTGATCATTAGGGCAGAATGTCTAGTGCTGTCCCGGGCACCACCGGTACGGACGCGAGGCCGCTGGGGAAGGCGTACCTCGAGAACCGCACAGGAGGCCCAGGTGACGACACGTGGAGTTCTGTACGTGCACTCCGCTCCGCGCGCGCTGTGCCCGCACGTCGAATGGGCCATCGCGGGCGTACTCGGCGTGCGCGTCACCCTCGACTGGATCAAGCAGCCCGCCGCGTCCGGCACGTGGCGCGCCGAGTTCTCCTGGCAGGGCGAGGTCGGTACCGCCTCCAAACTGGCCTCCGCGCTCCGCGGCTGGCATCTGCTGCGCTTCGAGGTGACCGCGGAGCCGTGCGCCACGGCCGAGGGCGAGCGCTACAGCTCCACCCCCGACCTCGGCATCTTCCACGCCGTCACCGGTATGCACGGCGACATCCTGATCCCCGAGGACCGGCTGCGCGCCGCGCTCGCACGCTCGGCGCGCGGGGAGAGCGATCTGCAGGCCGAGGTGGCCAAGCTGCTCGGCCAGCCCTGGGACGACGAGCTCGAGCCCTTCCGCTACGCGGGGGAGGGCGCCCCCGTCCGCTGGCTCCACCAGGTGGTCTGAGCCCGGCGGTTGGGTCCGCTTTTGGCCTGGAGCCCGCTCCAGGACCTAGCGTGCTGATATGACCGAAAACCTCCCCACACCCCGTCCCGCCCAGTCCGTAGCGGTCCTCGGCACCGGCATCATGGGCTTCCCGATGGCCCGTAACCTCGCCGGAGCCGGGCTCGAGGTCCGCGCGTGGAACCGCACCCGCGCCAAGGCCGAGCCGCTGGCCGCCCACGGCGTGCGCGTCACCGACACCCCCGCCGAGGCCGTGGACGGCGCCGACGCCGTCCTGACGATGCTGTACGACGGCCCGGCCGCCCTCGACGCGATGCGACAGGCCGCCCGGGCGCTGCGCCCCGGGGCGGTGTGGGCCCAGTCCACCACCGCCGGTCTCGGCGCCCTGGACGACCTCGCCGCGTTCGCCCGGGAGAGCGGGCTGGTGTTCGTCGACGCCCCCGTCCTGGGCACCAAACAGCCCGCCGAGAGCGGACAGCTGCTGGTGCTCGCCGCGGGCCCGGAGCCGGCCCGTACCGTCCTGGCCCCCGTCTTCGAGGGGGTCGGCGGCCGGACCCTGTGGGTGGGCGAGCGCGGCGAGGAGGGCGCGGCCACCCGGCTCAAGCTGGTGGCCAACAGCTGGGTGCTCGCCGTCACCAACGGCACCGCCGAGGCCCTGGCCCTCGCCAAGGGGCTCGGCGTGGACCCGCACGCCTTCCTGGACGCCGTCGCGGGCGGGCCGCTGGACATGGGCTATCTGCGGGCCAAGGCGGAACTGCTGCTCAGCGGGCGGCTGGAGGCCAGCTTCGCGACCAGGACCGCCGAGAAGGACGCCCGGCTGATCGTCGAGGCGGGCGAGCGCGCGGGGGTGCGTCTCGACGTGGCGGCCGCGGGCGCGGAGCGGTTCCGGCGGGCCACCGAGCGGGGGCACGGCGACCAGGACATGGTGGCCTCGTACTTCGCCAGCTTCGACGAGGACGGAGAAGCCTGAGCCGGTCGATCCGGCCGGGCGCCCGGTGTCCGGACACGCGCGAGGCCCGTACGGCCACTCACCACTGAGTGGCCGTACGGGCCTTCGTGTCGCGGGGGGGCCTTCAGACCGTACGGAAGGCCAGCACCACGTTGTGGCCGCCGAAACCGAACGAGTCGTTGAGCGCCGCGATGGTGCCCGCGGGCAGGGGGCGCGGTTCGCCGCGCACGATGTCCGCGTCCGCCTCCGGGTCGAGGCTGTCGAGGTTGATCGTCGGCGGGGCCAGCCGGTGGTGCAGGGCCAGCACCGTGGAGACCGTCTCCACACCGCCCGCGCCGCCGAGCAGATGGCCGGTCATCGACTTGGTGGCGGAGATCGCCATGTGGTCGACATCGTGGCCGAAGACCTTGCGCAGCGCCTTGAGCTCCGCCACATCGCCCTGCGGGGTCGAGGTCGCGTGCGCGTTGACGTGCGCGATCTCGGCCGGCTTGAGCTCGGTGGCGTCGACCAGGTTCTGCAGCGCGTGTGCGATGCCGTTACCGGACGGCTCCGGCTGGGTGATGTGGTGCGCGTCGGCGGAGATGCCCTGGCCGACGGCCTCGGCGTAGACCCGCACACCACGGCGGGCGGCGTGGTCGGCCGACTCCAGGACGATGGCGCCCGCGCCCTCGCCCATCACAAAGCCGTTGCGGGCGGTGTCGAACGGACGCGAGGCGCCCTGCGGGTCCTCGTTGTTCTTCGACATCGCCATCATGTTGCCGAAGGCCACAATGGGCAGCGGGTGGATGGACGCCTCGGTGCCGCCC
Source organism: Streptomyces sp. NPDC007917 (assembly GCF_042959105.1). Taxonomy (NCBI): domain Bacteria; kingdom Bacillati; phylum Actinomycetota; class Actinomycetes; order Kitasatosporales; family Streptomycetaceae; genus Streptomyces; species Streptomyces sp. NPDC007917. The sequence goes on along the minus strand of NZ_JBIBKK010000006.1, from coordinate 98,669 downwards.
GCGACGACCACATCGGCGCGGCCGGTGCGGATCATCTCGATGGCGTAGCCGATGGCCTCCGCGCCCGACGCACACGCGCTGACCGGGGTGTGGACACCGGCGCGGGCGCCGACCTCCAGGCCGACGTTGGCCGCCGGACCGTTGGGCATCAGCATCGGCACGGTGTGCGGGGACACCTTGCGGACGCCCTTCTCGCGCAGCACGTCGTACTGGTCGAGGAGGGTGGTCACACCGCCGATACCGGAGGCCATGACCGCCCCCAGCCGGTCGGGGTCGACCGTCGGGTCCTCGCCCGCCCTGGCGGTGAAACCGGCGTCCGCCCAGGCCTCGCGAGCCGCGATCAGCGCGAACTGCGCCGAGCGGTCGAGCTTGCGGGCCTGCGGACGCGGGATGACGGTGCCCGGCTCCACCGCGATGCGCGCGGCGATGCGGACCGGCAGATCGGCTGCCCAGTCCTCCTCGAGGAGACGGACGCCGGAACGCCCGGCGAGCAGGGCCTCCCAGGTGGAGGCGGCGTCGCCACCCAGCGGCGTCGTGGCACCAACACCGGTGACGACCACGGTGCGATTGGTCGAGCTCACAGGATTTCCTACTTTACGTGTAGAAGGTGCTGGACCTGCCACCGCTCGGGTGGCGACAAGCGCTCGGACTCAGCCCTGGTGCTTGAGGATGTAGTCGACGGCGTCGCCGACGGTCTTGAGGTTCTTGACGTCGTCGTCCGGGATCTTGACGTCGAAGCGCTCCTCGGCGGCGACGACGACCTCGACCATGGACAGCGAGTCGACGTCCAGGTCGTCGGTGAAGGACTTGTCCCGCTGGACGTCCTCGGTCGGGATACCGGCGATCTCGTTGACGATCTCGGCGAGACCCTCGACGATCTCTTCCTGGGTGGCGGCCATTGCGGCGCTCCTTCTTCGGGTGATTGCGGTGAGTGCGCAGCGTCCGACCTGTTCGGGGCTGCGTTAAGGATCTTGACTAAGGGAGGGTAACGACCGTCGCTGCGTACACGAGACCCGCCCCGAAGCCGATGACGAGCGCGGTGTCGCCGCTCTTCGCCTGCCCGGTCGCCAACAGCCGCTCCATGGCGAGCGGGATGGAGGCGGCCGAGGTGTTGCCGGTGGTCTCCACGTCACGGGCGACCGTGACGTGCTCCGGCAGCTCAAGGGTTTTGACCATCGAGTCGATGATCCGCATGTTGGCCTGGTGGGGGATGAAGACGTCGAGGTCCTGCGGGCTGACCCCGGCGTCGTCGAGCGCCTGCTTGGCGACCTTGGCCATCTCGTAGACCGCCCAGCGGAAGACCGCCTGGCCCTCCTGGGTGATCGCGGGGAAGCGTACCTCAGCGGCCTTCTGGTCGCGGTACACGTCCCACGGCAGCGTCTGCATGATGGTCTCGGACTTGTCACCCTCCGAGCCCCACACGGTCGGGCCGATCGCCGGCTCGGTGGACGGGCCGACGACCACGGCGCCCGCGCCGTCACCGAACAGGAAGGCCGTCGCGCGGTCCTCCAGATCGGTCAGGTCCGAGAGCCGCTCCACGCCGATGACCAGGACGTACTCCGCGGTGCCGTCGGTGACCATGCCCTTGGCGAGGGTCAGGCCGTAGCCGAAGCCCGCGCAGCCCGCCGAGATGTCGAAGGCGGCCGGCTTGCCCGTGCCGAGCAGATGGGCGACCTCGGTCGCCACCGCGGGGGTCTGCTTGAAGTGCGAGACGGTCGCGACGACCACGCCGCCGATCTGCTCCGGCGACAGGCCCGCCGCCGCGATGGCCTTCCCGCCCGCCTCGACGGACATCGTCGCCACCGTCTCGTCCGGCCCGGCCCAGTGCCGCGTGGCGATCCCCGAGCGGCTGCGGATCCACTCGTCGGAGGAGTCGATGTGCTTGAGGATCTCCTCGTTGGGCACCACGCGGTGCGGACGGTAGCCGCCGACGCCGAGGATGCGCGCGTACGGTGCGCCCTTGCTGGGCTTGATCTTCGCGGTCATGCTCTGGGAGCTCCTATTCGGCCGGGGTGTCGGCGACCGGAACAGCGTGCTCGGCGATCAGCGCACGGGCCGCCTCGAGGTCGTCGGGAGTCTTGAGGGCCAGCGTCTTGACGCCCGGCAGGGCGCGCTTGGCGATGCCGACGAGGGTGCCACCCGGCGCCACCTCGATGATCGCGGTGGCACCCAGCTGCTGGAAGGTCTCCATGCACAGGTCCCAGCGGACCGGGTTGGACACCTGGGCCACCAGCCGCTGGGCGACCTCGGAGCCGGAGGTGACGACCTGTCCGTCCCGGTTGGAGACGTACGGAAGACGCGGATCGGCGACGGGGGCGCCCTCGATCAGGGACTGGAGCGCCGAGACCGCCGGGGCCATGTGGTCGGTGTGGAACGCGCCCGCCACCTTCAGGGGGACGACCCGGCGCACCCCCTCCGGCTTGTCCTCGGCCAGCGCGGCCAGCTGCTCGGCGGTGCCGGCCGCCACGATCTGGCCGGCGCCGTTCACATTCGCCGGGGTCAGCCCGTGCTTGGCCAGATGGGCGACGACGTCCTCCTGCTCACCGCCGAGCACCGCGGCCATACCGGTCTCGGCCTGCGCCGCGGCCTGTGCCATCGCGAGCCCGCGGTGGCGGACCAGCACCATGGCGGCCTCATCGGTCAGCACACCGGCGACCGCGGCCGCCGTGATCTCGCCGACGCTGTGCCCGGCGCTCGCGCCGAGCGAACCCCGCACGTCCTCGGCGCCCTCCGCGAACAGGGCGTGGGCGGAGGCGAGTCCCGCGGCCACCAGCAGCGGCTGGGCGACGGCGGTGTCCCGGATCTCCTCCTCGTCGGCCTTGGTGCCGTAGTGGATCAGGTCAAGTCCGGATACGGCGGACCACCAGGTCAGCCGTTCGGTGACGCCGGGGAGGTCGAGCCAGGGGGTCAGGAAGCCGGGCTTCTGGGCGCCCTGGCCGGGAGCGACGAGTACGAGCACCCTCACACTCTCTCTTGTGGGCGGTCCCGCCCGCCCGTGAGGACAAGGACGAAGAACCGTTAGGGGAATTGTTGGACTCCGACAAAGACCTAGACCTGGGGGTCCGCGTCGGCCAGACGCCCCAGGATCAGGGCTATGCGCAGAGTAAACGCCGACCGCACATCGGAAGGCGACCATCCGGTGACGTCGGTCACACGTCGCAGCCGGTAGCGCACGGTGTTCGGGTGAACGAAGAGCATGCGTGCCGCGCCTTCCAGACTGCTTGCCTGCTCCAGATATACGCTCAGAGTTTCCAGCAGGGCGGAGCCCGCCTCCTCCAGCGGTCTGTAGATCTCCTCCACCAACTGCTCACGAGCCGCCGGGTCCGCGGCCATCGCGCGCTCCGGCAGAAGATCGTCCGCGAGCACCGGCCGCGGCGCGTCCGGCCAGGCGGTGCACGCCTTGAGCCCGGCCGCGGCGGCCGCCGCGGACTTGGTCGCGGCCAGCAGGTCGGAGACCACCGGGCCCGCCACCACAGGACCCGCCGCGAACGGCCCGATCAGCGCTTTCGCCGCCTGCAGCGGATTGTCCGAGCCGCCCGCGACCACCACCAGACGGTCGCCGAGGACACCGGTGAGCACCTGCAGCTTGGCGTGGCGGGCGGCGCGCCGGATCGCCTCCACGGTCAGCTCGCTGTCCCCGTCGGGCGCGGTGCCCAGCACCACGCACACATGCTCCGGGGCGTTCCAGCCCAGGGCGGCGGCGCGGGACAGCGCCCCCTCGTCGGCCTCCCCCGACAGCACGGCGTTGACCACCAGCGACTCAAGACGGGCGTCCCACGCACCCCGGGCCTCGGCCGCCTGCGCGTACACCTGCGCGGTGGCGAAGGCGATCTCCCGCGCGTACACCAACAGCGCCTCGCGCAGCACCGACTCGTCCCCGGGGGCCGCCACCTCGTCGATCGCGGACTCCATGACCTCGATCGTGGTGCGGACCATCTCGACGGTCTGCCGCAGCGTGATCGCCCGGGTCAGCTCGCGCGGCGCGGTGCCGAAGACATCGGTGCTGATGGCCTGCGGGGCCTCCGGGTGCCGGAACCACTCGGTGAACGCCGCGATGCCCGCCTGGGCGACCAGCCCGATCCAGGACCGGTTCTCGGGTGGCATCGCGCGGTACCACGGCAGCTGCTCGTCCATGCGGGCGATGGCGCTCGCCGCGAGCTTCCCGGAGGACTTCTCCAGGCGACGCAGGGTGGCGCTGTGCGGATGAGGGCTGTTCGCGGCTGGTTCTGGCACGAGGACAAGACTGCCTTATCGGATGACGAGGGTGGTGGCGTGGGTACTGTGGGCCGGATGATGTGGGTACAGCGCGCCGGTGAACGGTACCGGGGCGGAGACGGGGCGGGCATCGAGACGCGCCACGCCTTTTCCTTTTCTGGGTATTACGACCCGGAAAATGTGCGATTTGGGTCACTCGTGGCCTGTAACGAGGAGCGGCTGGCGCCGGGGGCGGGCTTCGCCGAGCATCCGCACCGCGATGTGGAGATCGTCACGTGGGTGGTCGAGGGCGAGCTCACCCACGAGGACTCCACCGGGGGCCGCACCGTGGTGCGCCCCGGCGAGGTGCAGCGGCTCAGCGCGGGCGGCGGGGTGCGGCACAGCGAGCGCAACGAGGGCCGTGAGCCGCTGACCTTCGTCCAGATGTGGCTGGCTCCGGCGCCCGGCTTCACCTCGGCGGAAGCCGGTGGAGAGCCCGGGTACGAGGTGGCGCGCGGCGTGGCCGGCCCCGCGCCGTACGTCCTGGAGCGGGCGGACGCCGCGCTCCGCGTGTGGCGGCCGGCCGCCGGGGAGCGGGTCCGGCTGCCGGCGGCGCCCTGGGTGTACGTCCATGTGGTGCGGGGTGAGATACGTCTCGCCGAGCAGACCCTGGCGGCGGGGGACGCGGCGCGGATCACCGACGGGCGGGGGCTCTTCGTCCGCGCCCTGGGCGGGGCGGAGTTGCTGGTGTGGGAGATGCGCGCGGAGCCGTCGTACGGCTGAGCGCGGTGGGTGGGCGAGGTGGGTCAGGCGCGCAGCTCGGCGAGGACCGCGTCGGTCAGCGCGGGCCAGACCTCGATCGCCCAGGGGCCGAAGGCGCGGTCCGTCAGCGCCACACAGGCCGCCCGCGCCTCCGGGTCCACCCACAGGAACGTGCCGGACTGGCCGAAATGCCCGAAGGTGCGGGGCGAGGAGGCGGTGCCCGTCCAGTGCGGCGCCTTGCCGTCGCGTATCTCGAAGCCGAGCCCCCAGTCGTTGGGCCGCTGGTGCCCGTAGCCGGGCAGCACCCCGCCCAGGCCGGGGAAGGCGACCGAGGTCGCCTCCGCCAGCGTCTCGGCGGCCAGCAGCCGCGGGGCCTGCAGCTCGGCCGCGAAGCGGACCAGGTCGGCGACGGTGGAGGCGCCGTCCTTGGCGGGGGAGCCGGGCAGGTCGGTCGAGGCCATGCCCAGCGGCTCCAGCACCGCCTGGCGCAGGTACTCGGCGAAGGGGATGTCCGTGGCCTTGGCGATGTGATCGCCCAGCACCTCGAACCCCGCGTTGGAGTACAGCCGGCGGGTGCCGGGCGCGGCGGCCGGGCGGTGCTCGTCGAAGGCGAGCCCGGAGGCGTGGGCGAGCAGATGGCGGACCGTGGAGCCCTCGGGCCCGGCCGGCTCGTCCAGCTCGGCCGCGCCCTCCTCGACGGCGACCAGCGCGGCGTACGCGGCGAGCGGCTTGGTGACCGAGGCGAGGGGGAAGCGGTGGTCGGCCGGACCGTACGATCCGGCCACCGTGCCGTCCGCGCGCACCACGGCGGCGGCCGCCGTGGGTACCGGCCAGTTCTCGATGATCCGCAGGCTCTCCATGGCCCAGAGCCTAACCAAGGGGCGGGTCGGCACAAGAATTCGTCAAATCTTCGCTTGCTTGGAGTGCGCTCCAAGTCAATAGCGTTGAGGAAGGTGTGAGGGCTTATGGATCAACGACCGGATCAACGACCGGATCAACGACCGGATCAACGACTGCGAGAGGGCGGCGAAGCGGCATGACCGTGCTGGAGAGCGCGCCGGTGAAGGTGCAGGCCTGCGCGGGGGCGACCACCCACCCCCGGCCCACCGGACAGGACCGCTACACCATCAGCGAGGTCGTCGCCCACACCGGGCTGACGGCGCACACCCTGCGCTGGTACGAGCGGATAGGGCTGATGCCGCATGTGGACCGCACCCACACCGGCCAGCGCCGTTTCACCAACAAGGACCTGGACTGGCTCTCCCTCGTCGGCAAGCTCCGGCTGACCGGGATGCCGGTCGCGGACATGGTCCGCTACGCCGAGCTGGTGCGCGAGGGGGAGCACACCTTCCCCGAGCGTGAGGAGCTGCTGACCGCGCACCGGGAGAGCGTGCGGCAGCGGATCGCCGAGCTGCAGGACACCCTGCACGTCCTCGACTTCAAGATCGATATCTACTCCGAGGCCCGCCGGGCGTCCGAGCGGGTCTGAAAGCCATGAGCAATGCTTTTCCGGAATTCACCGGAAAAGCATTGCAGGGGGGACATGGCCCCGGTGGTGTATTTTGTCTTCCGGGTCCGGTCCCGTCGTTTATTCATTCGCGGAATAAAAAATAAAGCTTCCCCCGGTGATACCCGCCTCACTAAGATCACCACCATGTTTATTCGTCGGATGTTAAGAGCGACCGTCGGCTTCGCTGTTGTCGCCGGTGTCGCCTTCACGGGGACCGTCGAGGCCGGCGCGCAGACGGCGCGGACCGCCAAGAGTGAGCAGTCGGCCGCTGAGCAGGTGCTCTACTACAACCACTCCTACGGAGTCGTCGACCGCGAGACGGCCGACGCCGTGGAGAATTCGGACTTCCTGCGGAAGTTCGCCAATTTCGAGGTCCGCACCACGAGCAGCGGTGACCTCACCTGGAAGGGCCGTTACCTCTACGGCGGCCAGACCTACATCGAGCTGTTCGGGACCGGCGACCTGCCGGGCCAGGACGCCAACTTCGGTTCCAGCGCCGTCGCGTACTCGACCGAGCACGACGGCGACCTGGCGAAGGTGAGCCAGGGCCTGCGGGATCAGGGGTTCGACAAGCTGGACGAATTCCTCCAGACGCGTGACTTCGGCGACGGCGTCCGGGTGCCGTGGTTCGACGGCGTCCAGTTCCCCGTCGCCGACTATCCCTATGACTTCTTCGGCTCATGGGCGATGGAGTACCGGGAGGAGTACTTCTCCGACCCGCGCAGCAAGACCGGTCCGGCGAGCTACCCCGGCGACACCAGCCGTCAGCGCTATCTGCCGGACACCTACAAGGACCACCAGATGCGGGACCTGACCCGCATCCGCTTCGCCGTCACCGAACGCGACCTCAACACGCAGCTGCCGCTGTTCGAGGCCGGCGGTCTCGACATCAGGAAGGTCCCGGGCGGCGTCCTGGTGAAGGACGGCCTCACCACGATCCAGTACGACGTGGTTCCGGCCGACAAGGTGGGTCTCAAGCAGATCCAGATGTCGCTCAACGCGCCGGCGGCCACCCGGCACGTGGAGCGGATCGGCAACTCGACCCTCGTCGTGGGCCCCGGCGACCGCGCCGTGTGGACCTTCGACAAGCCGTAACACCACACGCCACACGGCAACGCCGGCCTGGATTCGTCCAGGCCGGCGTTGCCGTCTCGGCGCGAGGGCTCTCTCACACCAGGCCGTGGCGGCAGTCAGAGCCGTGGCCCGCGCCGTCCGCGCAGCGGACCGCCGCGAAGTGACCGAGGGCGATCCGCGCGAAGTTGCGCAGCGACTCCGTGCCGGGGGCGAAGTAGCCCGTGTGGCCGCGGGCCCGGTCAGCGGAGACCACACGCGCGCCGAAGGACCGGTCGGTCGGGTCCTCGCCGTGGCCCAGGCCCAGGAAGTCGAAGCCGGTCACCCGCCGGACCCAGTCGGAGGAGTCGCGCGCCGCCCAGACGCGGGCGGCCGGGCCCAGGTCCGCGGCGTCGTCGGCGCGTACCCCGGGGGAGCCGAACACCACCAGGTCGGAGATCTCGGCGCGGTCGAGACGGGAGGCGGTCAGCCCGCAGACGACCGAGCCGTAGCTGTGGCAGAAGACGGCCGGCGGGGCCTGCGCGGCCTCGCCGGCGGTCGCGGCCAGACCGGCGAGGAAGCGGTCGAGGCGGTCCACGCCCGCCTTGGCCAGGCGGCCGGTGGCTGCGTCCGGGCCCAGGCCGAGCGGGGTGGTGTAGCCGACCCACACGATGACGGCCGTACGCACGCCCGGCGCCTCCCGGCCCATCTGCGCGCGCAGCGACCTGGCCATGCCCGCCGCGGAGCCGTACGGGTGGTCCGTGCGGTCGAAGGTCGACAGGTCGGTGTCGGAGCCGGGGACGAGGACCGCCGTGCGCTGCGCGGTCGTCAGCTCCCCGAACACCTCGGCCACCTGGCCGCGGCCGCGCGGATCGAAGGCCAGGATGTGGCGGCCGGGGGCGAGGAGCCGGGTGTACCGGTCGATGAGCGGACTTTCCGGGTCGGCGGCCCGCTCCTTGTCCCGCTCCGCCCTGATCGCGAGCGCGTTGGCGGTGTACCGCAGCGCCACGGGCGCGCCGTCGAGATTGCCGACGACGCTCGGATGACGCAGCGCCAGGGTCCGCTGCTGCGACGGGGTGAGCTCGGCGAAGAAGCGCGCGATCGCGGCGGGCGAGGCGGTGGCCGGGTCGGGCAGCCGGCCCGCGGCGCCGGGGACCGGCGAGTGGTCCGCGCGCCAGGCGGCCGTGCCGGGCGGCGGGCCGGTGACGGGCTGCTGCTCATGGGCGACGGTCCAGCCGGCGGTGCCCGCCATGACGGTGACCATGAGCGCGGCGGTGATCAGGCTGCGGGCCCGGTGCCTGCCGACCGGTGTGTGCGACATGGCCGCGTCCCCCCTCTGTTGTCCAGTGGCGGGGGGAAACGTAGGGAGGCGACGGGTGGCGAGGCGTCACACCCCGGAGCCAACTGCCGGGTCATACCTGGGTAGGGGGTGGGGTGTGCGGCGCCCGCCTATTGACCGGGCGTCACCAGGCCCGACTCATAGGCGAAGATGACCGCCTGGGCCCGGTCGCGCAGCCCCAGCTTGGCCAGCACCCGGCCGATGTGCGTCTTGACGGTCTGTTCGGCCAGCACCAGCGACTCCGCGATCTCCTGGTTGGAAAGACCACGGGCGATCAGCTCGAGCACCTCGGTCTCGCGCGGGGTGAGCGCGCCGCGCCGCACCGCGAGGTTCTTGCGCGGCGCGGGGCGCTGCCGGGCGAAGTCGGCGATGAGGCGGCGGGTGACGGAGGGGGCGAGCAGGGCCTCCCCGGCGGCCACGATCCGTACCGCCGATATGAGATCGGCGGGCGGCGCGTCCTTGAGGAGGAAGCCGCTGGCGCCCGCGCGCAGCGCCTCGTACACATAGTCGTCGACGTCGAAGGTGGTGAGCATCAGCACCTTCGGGCGGTGGGTGACGCCGGGCGGTGGGTCGAGTATCCGCCGCGCCGCCTCCAGACCGTCCATCTCGGGCATCCGGACGTCCATGAGCACGACGTCAGGGTGTGTGCTGCGGCTGACGTCGACGCCCTGCTTGCCGTCAGGGGCCTCGCCGACCACGTCGATGTCGCTCTGCGCGGCGAGCAGCGCGGCGAAGCCCGCGCGCACCATGGCCTGGTCGTCGACGATGATCACCCGGATGGTCATGGAGCGAGAGGGTACCTTTCCGTGACGAGCGGGAGCCGGGCCGCGAGGCGGAAGCCGCCGTCGGGCAGCGGGCCGGTGTCCAGGGTGCCGCCGACCAGACGGACGCGTTCGCGCATGCCGACCAGGCCGTGGCCGGTGCCGCTGGTCTCCAGGGGCGGTCCCGGTGTGCCGTTCGCCGGGCCGTTGACGACCAGCACGGTCAGCCCCGTACGGTCCGCGGAGACCAGGATCGACACGCTCGTCGGGGCGCCCGGCGCATGCCGCACCACATTGGCCAGCGCCTCCTGCACGATCCGGTACGCCGACAGGTCCACCGCCTGCGGCAGCGGCCCGAGGGCCGCCACGTCCTTCGCGATCGACAGCGTGGTCGGTATCCCGGCCCGTACGGTCGCCTCGACCAGCTGCGGCACCCGGTCGAGACCGGGCTGCGGCGCCCGCTCCCCGCGCGCGTCCTCGCTGCGCAACACGCCCAGCAGCCGCCGCATCTCGGCCAGGGACTCGCGGGCGGTGGCCGCGATGGTGCCGAACTCCCGCTCCGCCTCGGGCGGCAGGCCCCCGATCCGGTACGGGGCGCTGTCCGCCTGCACCGTGATCACCGACATGTGGTGCGCCACCACGTCGTGCAGCTCGCGGGCGATCCGGGCGCGCTCCTCCAGCAGGGTGCGCCGGGCCCGCTCCGCCTCGCTGATCGTCTCCTGCTCGGCCAGCCGCCGCTGCGCGTCCCCGCGCTCCCGCAGCGCGCCGCCGACCAGCAGCACCACGCCGCCGAGCACGAACATCAGCACATTGGTGCCGTCGCTGTACCTGGCGCCGGGTATCCCCAGGAGCACGCCCACACCGCCGGTCACCAGCCAGACCGCGACCAGGGTGCGGCGGGGCTCGCGCAGTGCGAGGAAGAGGAGGAGGAAGAGATAGCCGATGATGTTGGGCGGCTGCCACGGCCAGGTGCGCTCGGGGAGGTCGGCGTAGCCCAACACCGCGAGTGCGCCGACGGTATCGGCGACGAAGGCGATCCACCAGGCGGGCAGCGGACGGGTGACGGCCAGCAGCAGCGGCCCGGCCTGGGCGGCGGCCAGCACGGTGGCCAGACCGCCGTTCAGGCCGTAGTTGTTGGTGAGGAGCTGGGCGGTGACGGGGAGCAGGATGATGGTGAGCAACCCCGCGACCGCGTACGGCAGCCGCCGCAGCCAGCGCCTGGAAGACCCCGCGAGCAGCGGGGTCGCCGGGTACGAGGGCGTCACGAGCGCCCGGGCGAGGGCGGACAGGTGCCGCCGGGTGACCGACAGCAGGCTCTCGTGCGCGGCGGACGGCACGGCGGTGGACGCCCCTGAGGACGCCCCCGGTGCCCGCGTGGCGGGCGGCGTCTGGGCTTGCGGCGGCTGGGACATGGCGGCTACAGCGTAGGGGGGACGGCGCGCCCCGGACGTCATACCCCGGTATGGGGTTACCCCCGGGCCGTCACAGCTCCGCCAGCAGTTCGGCCTTCTTCGAGCTGAACTCGTCGTCGGTCAGCAGCCCCGCCGTGTGCAGTTCGCCGAGGTGGCGGATGCGGTCCGCGATGTCGGCGGGGTCGCGGCGGCCGGGCCTGGCCGCGGAGCGGGCGCGGCCCAACCCGGCCGCCGACGGGTCCGGGATGGCGCTCTGCACGGCCTCCAGCACCGCCGCGGCGAACGGCAGCGACTCATGGATCAGGCCGTAGCCCAGGCCGAAGACCACCGCGGCGGGGTGGTGGTCGGGCCGCGTCGCGGCTCCGGCGCTCCCCGCGCCCGCCGAGCCGGGTACGACCGCGCCCGCACGCGCCCCGCCCATGCCGGTGGCCGAGCCGTCGGCGCCGCCGTGCCCGTCGTCCGCACCGTGCTCAAGCAGCCGCAGATAGCCGCTGCGCCCCTGCTTGGGGGAGCCGCCGGCGCCCCCCTTGGACTCCGGCGAGCGCCATTCGACGCCTGACAGCTCGTCGATCCGGAAGCGCTGGTCCCCGGCCTTCCATTTGGTCGAGGAGGCTCGGGTCAGGAACCAGCGGAACGAGACGGCCTTGCCGTCGAAGGACGCCTTGCCGTCGTACGCCTTGAACGACAGCGGCGGCGTGGGCGCGGCGACCAGATAGGACTCGGCGTGGGTGGCGGCCGCGGGGCCGAGGGCGGTGCGCAGCTCGTCGGCGTAGTACTCGGCGAGCGATCCGCGCTCGGCGGGCAGCACCAGGCGGTACGGGTCGCCCGCGTCCTTGAGCTGGCCGTCGGCGGCGTCCATCAGGGGGTCGGCGCCGGGTCTGGGCACGGCGCGCAGCACCACCGTCCCCCGTTTGCCGGGGGCGACCTCCACCGCGGACAGCGCCTCGTAGGGGATGCGGCGCTCGCCGAGCGCCTGCAGCAGCTTCGGCGTACGGATCCCCCGTTCGAAGCGGATGAGCACGGAGTCGGTGTCGAACTCCCAGACGGTCTGAAAACCGGCCAGCACATCACCCATGCGGCTCATCGTATGCGGCGGGGGCCCGCCCGTCCCCCTTCGGAGGTTACGCGCGTCAAATCAATTTGCGCCGTCAGCTAATTTTCAGCCGTCAGCTCAGGTTCCAGCCGTCAGCTCAGACCGGACCGGCAGGTGGCGCCGTCCGCACAGTTCACGGACTGGACCGAGCCGATGCCCACCCGGGCGAAGTTGTCGAGGCTGGTGGTGCCCGGCTCGAAGTACCCGGCGTGTCCCTGCGCCCCGTCGGCGGACAGGATGCGGGCCCCGAAGCCGGAGGAGACCGGGTCCGCGCCGTGGCCGAGCCCGCCGACCTCCACGTGCGGGATGTCCTGGATCCAGTCGCCGGAGTCGCGCATCGCCCACACCCGGGCGCTGGTGCCCAGGTCGGAGGCGTGGTCGGCGCGCATACCGGGGCTGCCGGCGACGGCGATGTCGGTGACCTTGGGCGCCAGGTCGCGGGCGGCCACCCCGCACACCACCGAACCGTAGCTGTGGCACATCAGCGAGACGCGGGTGAGCGCGGGCAGGCCGTTGACCAGCGCGCGCAGCCGCAGGGCGCCCTGGGCGGCGAGTTTGCCGGTGGCGGCGTCCATGCCGACGCCGCTCGGGGAGGTGTAGTCGGCCCAGGCGATGACGGCGTTCTTGCCGTTCGCGTCGAGGGCCCGCTCGGCGTCGTAGAGGGCGCGCGCCATGCCGTCGACCGCGGTGTAGGGGCGCCCGGCCTTCTGGAAGGTCAGGATGTTGGTGTCCACGCCGGGCACCACGACCGAGACGCGGCCGGCGTGTTCCAGGTCGCCGAAGACCTCGGCGGCCCGCCCGGAGCCGGTGGGGTCGAAGGCGAGGATCTGCCGGTCGCCGCTCAGCAGCTCCTCGTACCGCTGCATCCGGCGTTCGGCGTCCTGCCGCCCGAGCGGGGTGAGCCCGCTGTCGTGCGTCCGCTTGCGCTCGATGTTCCGGGCGCGGGCGAGGGCGATCCGGTTGGCGTGGTAGCGCAGCTCCACCGGCGCGCCGTTCATGTTGCCGATCACCAGCGGGTAGCGGCGGGCCAGGCGCTCGCGCTGGGCCGCGGTGAGCGAGTCCAGGAAGCGGGCCAGACGGCGGGGCGGGCCGGACGGGTCGGGGAGGGCCCGGGCGCTCTGGGAGCCTCCGGCCACCGCCGGGAGGTGCCCCTTGCTCCAGGCGGCCAGCTCGGCGGCCAGCGAGCCCTTGGGCCCTCTCTGCTCCCGCATGGCCGTCCAGCCGGTGGTGGCGAGCAGGATGAACACCACGGCCAGGGCGAGCAGCGCGCGCCAGGCGGTGGATCCGGGGGAGGGGGAGCCGAGCTCAGAGAAGGAAGTCACCGCGGGACACCCTAGGAGACGCGTGGCGGTGGCTGCCAAATGCGGTGACGCTTCTCACGTTTGAAGGGGATTCTGGCGACCCTTTTGCCCGATTTCGTATTATCTATCCCACGGTTCGGTCAGCGCCGCCCTGACGTGCTCGAGGTGGTAGGCGGTGAGATCCCGCAGGGACTCCATGCTGGCGTCCTCGCTCTCGCCCCACAGCCGGCCCGCCACCCGGATCACCCCGCCGAACGCCGCGACCACCAGGCGCGGCCGCGGGTCCGTGTCGATGTCCAGGCCCTCGCGCCGGGCGATCTCCCGGGCCAGCCGCTCCTCCAGTTCGGCGGTGCGGCGCAGATGGACGGCCAGCAGGGCGGGGGTCGACTCGATCACGCAGTACATGCGCATGTGGAGGTCCCGGGGGACCAGCTGTGAGACGGCCTCGCCGATGGTGTCCCAGGCGTCGAGGACGGCTCCGTGCAGGGCGGTGAGCGGTGCCTCGCCGGCGGGGCGGTCGACCAGGGCGGTGAAGAAGTGGGACTCCGCCACGTCCTGGGCGGCGAAGGCCACTTCCTCCTTGTTGGCGAAGTACCGGAAGAAGGTGCGCTGCGAGACGTCGACCGCGTCCGCGATCTCGTCGACCGTCGTGTGGTCGTATCCGTTCCGGGTGAACAGCTCCAGGGCCGAGCGCACCAGGGCGGCTCGCGTCCGTTGCTTCTTGCGTTCCCGCAGTCCCGCCGGTGGTGGTGCCACCGCCTGGTCCGTTGTCACCTGTGGAGCTCTCTTTCTGGCGCGTTCGGGCCGCTCACCATACCTGCGGGAAAGGTGACAGTTACCGAATCGTGAACTTGTTTGTCAATTGTCAGTGACTGACACTAGCCTCCGAGCATGACGTCTGAGACCACCGTCGCCAACGCGGCGCCGGAACCTCCCATACCCGATCCCCCGAAGGGGCTGCGGGGACACCCATGGCTGACGCTGCTGACCGTCGCCATCGGCGTGACGATGGTCGCCCTCGACGGCACGATCGTCGCGATCGCCAACCCCGCCATCGCCGAAGACCTCGACGCCTCGCTCGCCGACGCCCAGTGGATCACCAACGGCTATCTGCTCGCCCTCGCCGTCTCGCTGATCACGGCCGGCAAGCTCGGTGACCGCTTCGGCCACCGCCAGACCTTCCTGATCGGCGTCGTCGGCTTCGCCGCCTCCTCGGCCGCCATCGCCCTGTCCGGCAGCGTGAGCCTGCTGGTGGCCTTCCGCGTGCTCCAGGGCCTGTTCGGCGCCCTGCTGATGCCCGCCGCGCTCGGCCTGCTGCGCGCCACCTTCCCGGCCGAGAAGCTCAACATGGCCATCGGCATCTGGGGCATGGTGATCGGCGCGTCCACCGCGGGCGGACCGATCATCGGCGGTCTGCTCGTCGAGCACGTCAACTGGCAGTCCGTCTTCTACATCAACGTTCCCGTCGGTGTCCTGGCCCTCGTCTTCGGGATGGCCATCCTCAAGGACCACCGCGCCGAGAACGCCCCCAAGTCCTTCGACATCCCCGGCATCGCGCTGCTGTCCGGCGCGATGTTCTGCCTGATCTGGGCCGTGATCAAGTCCGGCGAATGGCAGTGGGGCGACTCCCGCACGCTGCTGTTCCTCGGGCTCGCCGCGGTCTGCTTCGCCGCGTTCGCGTTCTGGGAGACCCGTACCAGCGAACCGCTGCTGCCGCTGCGCATGTTCCGCTCCGTCCCGCTGTCCGCCGGCACCGTGCTGATGGTGCTGATGGCCTTCGGGTTCATGGGCGGGCTCTTCTTCGTCACCTTCTACCTGCAGAACGTCCACGGCATGAGCCCGGTCGACAGCGGGCTTCACCTGCTGCCGCTGACCGCCATGATGATCGTGGCCTCGCCGCTGGCCGGGCTGCTGATCACCAAGCTCGGGCCGCGCATCCCGCTGGTGGTCGCCATGGTGCTCACCGCCGTGTCGATGTTCGGCGCCTCCACCCTCGACGTGGACTCCTCCACCGCCGAGATGTCCCTGTGGTTCGGCCTCCTCGGCCTCGGCCTCGCCCCGGTGATGGTCGGCGCCACCGAGGTCATCGTCGGCAACGCGCCGATCGAGCTCTCCGGCGTCGCCGGCGGCCTCCAGCAGGCCTCCATGCAGGTCGGCGGCAGCATCGGTACGGCCGCGCTCGGCGCGGTCATGGCCGCCAAGGTCGACGACGACCTGCCCGGCTCCTGGCAGCGCGCCGGGCTGCCGCCGATGTCCGCGGAGCAGCTGGACGGGGCGTCCAAGGCGGTCGAGGTCGGCAAGGCCCCGCTCACCCCGGACACGCCGCCGGAGCTGGTCGGCAAGATCACGGGCGTGGCGCACGACACCTTCGTGTCGGGGATGGGCGTCGCCTTCACCGTCGCGGGCGTCGTCTCGCTCCTGGCTGCCGTGGTGGCGGCGTTCACCAAGCGCGGCAAGAACGCGGAGGCGGGCGCGGGAGCGGCGCACATCTGACCGCACGACGTCTGACGACCGCGTACGGCAAAGCGCCGGGAGGGCTCAGCCTCCCGGCGCTTCGCCGTGTCCGTCAGCGATACGTCAGCGCTACGCGTCGCCCCCGGCCGCGCCCGGGTCGGCGGCGGCCACGTCCAGCAGCTGGTACCGGTCGATCGCCTGCTTGAGCACCGAGCGGTCGATCCGGCCCTCCTTGGCGAGCTCGGTGAGCACGGCCAGCACGATCGACTGGGCGTCGATGTGGAAGAAGCGGCGCGCCGCCCCGCGGGTGTCCGCGAAGCCGAAGCCGTCGGCGCCCAGCGACTGGTACGTGCCCGGCACCCAGCGCGCGATCTGGTCCGGAACGGCCCGCATCCAGTCGGAGACGGCCACCTTCGGCCCCTCCGCGTTCGTCAGCTTCCGCGTCACATACGGAACGCGCTGCTCCTCCTCGGGGTGGAGCAGGTTGTGCTCCTCCGCCTCGACGGCGTCGCGCCGCAGCTCGTTCCAGGAGGTCGCCGACCACACATCGGCCTTCACGTCCCACTCGTCGGCCAGGACGCGCTGCGCCTCCAGCGCCCACGGCACCGCCACGCCCGAGGCGAGGATCTGCGCCGGGATGGCGCCCTTCTCGCCCTCCTTGAAGCGGTACAGGCCCTTGAGGATGCCCTCGCGGTCCACGTCGGCGGGCTCGGCCGGGTGCTGGATCGGCTCGTTGTAGACGGTGAGGTAGTAGAACACGTCCTCACTGTCCTCGCCGTACATCCGGCGCAGACCGTCCTGGACGATGTGCGCGATCTCGAAGCCGAACGCCGGGTCGTACGCGACGACCGCCGGGTTGGTCGAGGCCAGCAGCTGCGAATGGCCGTCCGCGTGCTGCAGACCCTCACCGGTCAGGGTCGTACGGCCGGCGGTCGCGCCCAGGACGAAGCCGCGCGCGAGCTGGTCGGCCATCTGCCAGAACTGGTCGCCCGTGCGCTGGAAACCGAACATCGAGTAGAAGACGTACACCGGGATCAGCGGCTCGCCGTGGGTGGCGTACGCCGAGCCCGCCGCGATCAGCGAGGCCGTACAGCCCGCCTCGGAGATGCCGTCGTGCAGCATCTGCCCGGTCGGCGTCTCCTTGTAGGCCAGCAGCAGCTCGCGGTCGACCGACTCGTAGGTCTGGCCCAGCGGGGAGTAGATCTTCGCCGAGGGGAAGAGCGAGTCCATGCCGAAGGTGCGGTACTCGTCGGGCGCGATCGGCACGAACCGCTTGCCGATCTCCTTGTCCCGCATCAGGTCCTTCAGCAGCCGTACGAACGCCATGGTGGTGGCGATCTGCTGCTGGCCGGTGCCCTTCTTCAACGTCGCGTACGTCTTGTCGCCCGGCAGCTTCAGCGGCTCGGCGCGCACCACGCGGGTCGGGACGTACCCGCCCAGCGACTTGCGCCGGTCGTGCATGTACTGGATCTCCTCCGAGTCCCGGCCCGGGTGGTAGTACGGCGGCAGGCCGGACTCCAGCTCCTTGTCGGGGATCGGCAGGTGCAGCCGGTCACGGAAGCGCTTGAGGTCGTCGACCGTCAGCTTCTTCATCTGGTGGGTCGCGTTGCGGCCCTCGAAGTTCGGGCCGAGCGTCCAGCCCTTGACCGTCTGGGCCAGGATCACCGTCGGCTGGCCCTTGTGGGCCTTGGCCGCCGAGTACGCCGCGAAGATCTTCTTGTGGTCGTGGCCGCCGCGGCCCAGGTGCAGGATCTGGTCGTCGGTCATGTGCTCGACCATCTTGCGCAGCCGCTGGTCGTCGCCGAAGAAGTGCTCGCGGATGTAGGCGCCCGTCTCGGTCGCGTACGTCTGGAACTGGCCGTCGGGCGTGGTGTTCAGCCTGTTGACCAGGAGGCCGTCGCGGTCCTGCGCGAGCAGTGGGTCCCAGGTGCGGTCCCACACCAGCTTGATCACGTTCCAGCCGGCGCCGCGGAACTGCGACTCCAGCTCCTGGATGATCTTGCCGTTGCCGCGCACCGGGCCGTCGAGGCGCTGCAGGTTGCAGTTGACGACGAAGGTCAGGTTGTCCAGGCCCTCACGGGCGGCCAGGGAGAGCTGGCCGAGCGACTCCGGCTCGTCCATCTCGCCGTCGCCCAGGAACGCCCACACGTGCGACTGGGAGGTGTCGGCGATGCCGCGCGCCTCCATGTAGCGGTTCATCCGCGCCTGGTAGATCGCCCCGAGCGGGCCGAGGCCCATGGAGACCGTCGGGAACTCCCAGAAGTCCGGCATCGACCGCGGGTGCGGATAGCTGGACAGGCCGTGGCCGGCCTTCGACTTCTCCTGCCGGAAGGCGTCCAGATGCGCCTCGTTCAGCCGGTCGAGGAGGAAGGCGCGGGCGTAGATGCCGGGGGAGGCGTGGCCCTGGAAGAAGATCTGGTCGCCGCCGTCGCCCCCGTCCTTGCCGCGGAAGAAGTGGTTGAAGCCCACGTCGTACAGCGAGGCGGAGGAGGCGAAGGTGGCGATGTGGCCGCCCACGCCGATGCCCGGGCGCTGGGCGCGGGAGACCATCACCGCAGCGTTCCAACGGGTCGCGTTCAGGATCTTGCGCTCGATCTCCTCGTTGCCGGGGAAGAACGGCTCGTCCTTGGTGGCGATGGTGTTGACGTAGTCGGTGCTGCGCATCTCGGGCACCGCGACGCGCTTCTCGCGGGCGCGCTCGATCAGGCGGAGCATGAGGTAGCGGGCACGTTCCCGGCCTCGCTCGTCGACGGCTGCGTCGAGCGAGTCGAGCCACTCCTGGGTCTCTTCAGGATCGAAGTCCGGGACCTGGCTGGGAAGGCCGCCAATGATGATCGGGTTGCGATCGGATCCGGAAGCCACGCTGTTCCTTCGCTTTTCGGTCGTGCTGTGCACGCAATGGATTCGTGCTCTGCTGGGTCGCGCCGATCTCCATCGTGTACCTCGCGTAGGGGATACGTCACCTCTACCGGGTGGTAACCATCACGTGGTGAGACGGTCGCAGTGCGGGCGTCGGGGTGCGACGGCCGAACCGCAACCTTACGCGCCCCCGGACGGGGCACGCGTACGCCCGTTCGGCCCTGGGTGGCCTACCCGGCGTATCGTGGCGATACGCGCGTTCAAACGGTGCATTTTGGAGTGATGTGACTCACTCGTGGCTGTTCGTCCATGATGGGAGTTGCGGTGACACTCCCCCAATACTCCGTTGAACGCCGTATGGGGGGACGCCCCACGTTTGGGCGGGATCGCTGGCCAGGTACTTGCGCGATCCGCCCGGCCCGTGTGGACTACGCCCCAAGCCCCGCGCACGCGCGTGGCGCACAGCGACTCTAAGAATGAACGCAAGATGACAGGAGGCAATCCGTGAGCGCGACCGCGGACCACGCGGAGGAGCGGACCAACCCTGCCGTGAGGCTGGGGTTCCAGCCCGATCAGGTGGTCCAGGAGATCGGCTACGACGACGATGTCGACCAGGAGCTCCGCGAGGCCATCGAGGAGATCACCGGCCAGGAGCTTGTCGACGAGGACTACGAGGACGTGGCCGACGCCGTCGTGCTGTGGTTCCGTGAGGACGACGGCGACCTGACGGACGCGCTGGTGGACGCCATCCAGATGATCGACGACGGCGCGCCGGTCTGGCTGCTGACCCCCAAGACCGGCCGTGACGGCTATGTCGAGCCGAGCGACATCAATGAGGCCGCGACCACCGCCGGCCTGTCCCAGACCAAGAGCTTCAACGCGGGCAAGGACTGGACGGGCAGCCGTCTGGTCACCCCGAAGGCCGCGAAGTCGAAGCGCTGAGCCGGTCCGGTGGTCGCCGGTCCGGTGGCCGCCGTTCCGGCGGGGCCGTCGGCACACGGCCCCGCGACACCCTGCGCAGAGCCCCCCTCCGAACCGATCGGAGGGGGGCTCTGCGCGTAGGGTGTTCCCCGATCAACCAGCCCATCCAGCCAACACGAGCTACCAGCGAAGGGATGCCACCCATGGCGATAGAGGTCGGCGCGAAGGCCCCCGATTTTGAGCTGAAGAACCAGCACGGGGAGTCGGTCCGGCTCTCCGACTTCCAGGGTGAGAAGAACGTCGTCCTCCTCTTCTACCCGTTCGCCTTCACCGGCGTGTGCACCGGCGAGCTGTGCGCCCTGCGCGACGAGCTGCCGAAGTTCGTCAACGACGAGGTGCAGCTGCTCGCCGTCTCCAATGACTCGCCCTTCTCGCTGCGCGTGTTCGCCGAGCAGGAGGGTCTTGAGTACCCGCTGCTGTCGGACTTCTGGCCGCACGGCGAGGCCAGCCGGGCGTACGGCGTCTTCGACGAGGAGAAGGGGTGCGCGGTGCGCGGCACCTTCGTGATCGACAAGGAGGGCGTGGTCCGCTGGACCGTCGTCAACGGACTCCCCGACGCCCGGGACCTCAACGACTACGTGAAGGCCCTGGAATCCCTGTAAGGCCCCGGAAACCCTGTGACGGGGGGAACCGCTCACTAGGATCGACGCGTTGATCCTGATGGGACCCCCGGGCGCCCCAGGTCGTGGCCTGGCGGTGCCCCCGGTACCCGGCATAACAATGAGGGGGCACACAGTGCTCCTGACGAACCTTTTTGGGAGGACTCGTGGGAGTCAGCCTCAGCAAGGGCGGAAACGTCTCGCTGACCAAGGAAGCCCCGAACCTGACCGCCATCACCGTGGGTCTGGGCTGGGACGTCCGCACCACCACGGGCACTGACTTCGACCTCGACGCCAGCGCCCTGCTGACCAACTCCGAAGGCAAGGTCACCAGCGACCAGAACTTCGTCTTCTTCAACAACCTGAAGAGTCCCGACGGCTCGGTCGAGCACACCGGTGACAACCTCACCGGTGAGGGCGAGGGCGACGACGAGCAGATCAAGGTGAACCTGGCCGGCGTGCCGGCCGATGTCGCCAAGATCGTGTTCCCGGTCTCGATCTACGACGCCGAGACCCGCCAGCAGAGCTTCGGCCAGGTCCGGAACGCGTTCATCCGCGTGGTCAACCAGGCCGACGGCAATGAGCTCGCCCGCTACGACCTGACCGAGGACGCCTCGACCGAGACCGCCATGGTCTTCGGCGAGCTGTACCGGCACGGGGCGGAGTGGAAGTTCCGGGCGATCGGCCAGGGGTACGCCTCCGGTCTGCGCGGCATCGCGCAGGACTTCGGCGTCAACGTCTGATTCCGCCCGTAGCCCCGTAGCACCACCCGCGTATGTACGTCCCGCGTACGCACCGTACCGCCCGCGCGTCCGGCGCCGCGCCCCTGCACACCGGCAGGGGCGCGGCGCCGGACGCGCTGCTTCGCAAGCCATGAGGCGCCTCGTGCGCCGCATGCGTGCTCCGCGCTCCACGCGCACCTCGCGCATCGCGCGCACTCCGCGCTTGATGCGCACTTCGCGACACCAGGGGAGGAACCAGGACCATGAGCGTTACCCTCGCCAAGGGAGGCAATGTCTCCCTCACCAAGGCCGCGCCGAATCTCACCCAGGTGATGGTCGGCCTGGGCTGGGACGCGCGCTCGACCACCGGAGCGCCGTTCGACCTCGACGCCAGCGCCCTGCTGTGCCAGTCGGGGCGAGTGCTCGGGGACGAGTACTTCGTCTTCTACAACAACCTGAAGAGTCCCGAGGGCTCGGTCGAGCACACCGGTGACAACCTCACCGGTGAGGGCGAGGGCGACGACGAGTCGATCCTGATCGACCTCACCAAGGTCCCGGAGCGGGTCGACAAGATCGTCTTCCCTGTGTCGATCTATGACGCGGACACCAGGCGCCAGACGTTCGGGCAGGTCAGCAATGCTTTCATCCGTGTGGTGAACCAGGCGGACGGCGCTGAGCTGGCCCGCTACGACCTCTCGGAGGACGCGTCGAGCGAGACGGCGATGATCTTCGGAGAGGTTTACCGCTATGGCGGTGAGTGGAAGTTCCGGGCCGTGGGGCAGGGGTACGCGTCAGGTCTGCGGGGCATCGCTCTAGACTTCGGGGTCAACGTTTCGTAAAGCCGCGTAGAGAGCGCGGGGGAGACCTTACGAAGAGGGATTGGACAGGAAGTGCTCCTCAAAACCTTTGGTTGGTCGTTCGCCGTCACGGCGGCCGGCCTGGCCTTGGCAGGCGTCCTCTGGGGGTGGAAGGGGCTCGCCATCGTCGGGATCCTCTCGATCCTGGAGATCTCGCTCTCCTTCGACAACGCGGTCATCAACGCGGGCATCCTCCGAAAGATGAACGCCTTCTGGCAGAAGATCTTCCTGACAGTCGGCATCCTGATCGCCGTCTTCGGCATGCGCCTCGTCTTCCCCGTGATCATCGTGGCCATCACGGCGAAGATGGGGCCGCTGGAGGCCGTCAACCTGGCGATCAACGACAAGGACAAGTACGAACACCTGGTCACCGCCGCCCACCCGGCGATCGCGGCCTTCGGCGGGATCTTCCTGCTGATGATCTTCCTCGACTTCATCTTCGAGGAGCGCGACATCAAGTGGCTGGGCTGGCTCGAGCGGCCGCTGGCCAAGCTCGGCAAGCTGGAGACGCTGTCGATCGTCGTCGCCCTGCTGGCGCTGCTCGTGACCGCGATGACCTTCGCCACCGACGTGGCCCACGGCGGCGGCGACAAGACCGCGACCGTGCTGCTGGCCGGTGTCGCCGGTCTGCTCACCTACCTGATCGTGGGCGGCATCTCCGGCTACTTCGAGGACAAGCTGGAAGAGGAAGAGGAAGAGGAAGAGGCGGACGAGGCCGAGGAGTCCGAGCGGGCCGAGAAGGCGGCCTCCGGAGCCTCGAAGGGCAGCCAGGGCGCCACGGTGGTCGGCCTGGCCGGCAAGGCCGCGTTCTTCCTCTTCCTGTACCTGGAGGTCATCGACGCGTCGTTCTCCTTCGACGGCGTCATCGGCGCCTTCGCGATCACCAACGACATCTTCGAGATGGCGCTGGGTCTGGGCATCGGCGCCATGTACATCCGGTCCCTGACCGTCTTCCTCGTCCGCAGGGGCACCCTCGACGACTACGTCTACCTGGAGCACGGCGCGCACTACGCCATCGGCGCGCTCGCCGCGATCCTGCTGGTCACCATCAAGTACGAGATCAACGAGGTCATCACCGGCCTGATCGGTGTGGTGCTGATCGGCGCCTCGTACTGGTCCTCGGTGGTGCGCAACCGCCGGGAGGCGGCAGCGGGGGGCGAGGACGCCGAGAGCAAGGCGGAAGTCACGTCCGGAGTGTGAGGTCACCTCCGGAGTGCGAACCTCCGGAGTGTGACGCGGGTCCGTTTGAGGAACGCTCTGAGCGGGGCGGGCCGGGAGTCCTCTCTCCCGGCCCGCCCCGCGGGCAGTTGGGCGATCGAGTAGTCGACTGGTGGGGGTGCGCACGATGGCGTTCTGGAACAACTGGGGACGGGGCGCGTGGCGCGAATTCGACAGCGGTGACGCCTCGGGTGTGGTCGCGCTGACCAAGCGGCACCAGACCATCTCGCTGACCAAACAGGGGGCGGCCAGCGGCAACCTGCGGATCAACCTGTCCTGGCGGATGCGGACATCGGACTTCAACGAAAGGTCGGGGCGCGGCTCCCTGCGCCATCCGCTGCGGATGTTCAAACCGGAGATGGTGCAGGCCCAGGGCTCCGCGATGGTCAATGTCGACCTGGACCTCGCCTGCATGTACGAGCTGCAGAGCGGCGCCAAGGGCGTGGTCCAGCCGCTCGGCAACTTCCTGGGCAACCTGAACGAGGCGCCGTACGTCAAGCTCAGCGGCGACGACCGGTTCGGGTCCGGGTCCGGCGAGACGATCTACATCAACATGGACCACAAGGACGACATCAAGCGGCTGCTCGTCTTCGTCTACATCTACGACGGCACCCCGGCCTTCGACCGCACCCACGGCATGGTCACGCTCTACCCGAGCAACGGGCCGCGGGTGGAGATCGAGCTCCACGAGCGCGCCCCGCAGGCCCGCTCCTGCGCCGTGGTGATGATCGAGAACGTCAAGGGCGAGATGCTGGTCCGCCGCGAGGTGAAGTACGTCTACGGCTTCCAGGCGGAGCTGGACCGGCTGTACGGGTGGGGGCTGCAGTGGGGCCGGGGCTACAAGGAGAAGGTCTGAGGGCGGTGGCGTGGCCGGGTGCCCGGGGCGTGCTCCCCGGGCACCCGGCCCATCACCTGAGGATGCTCACCGGTGCTGGAACTGCGGCCCCTGCGGCGGCAGCGTGAAGTTGGGGTCGGGCAGCGGGGGCGGCGGTATGGGCTGGGTGCGCTGCACCTGCTGCGGATAGCCGTACGCGGGCTGCTGCGGATATCCGTACGCCGGCTGCTGGGGGTAGCCGTATCCGGGCTGCGCCGCCTGCGCCGCCGGGGGCTGGGCGGGGGGCTGCGGATAGCCGTGGGTGGGCTGCTGCGGATAGCCGTAGCCGGGCTGTGACGGCGGCTGCGGCGGGGCGGCCGGTGGAGCGGTCGGCGGGGGCGGCACGGGGCCGTAGCCGGTCGGCAGCGGTGTGGGCGCCGCCATCGGCTGGGTCAGCTGCGAGTCGTCCCAGGAGTCCGGCCCGAAGGCGGGGCCGGGGGGCGCGGCCTCGTCGGCCGTGGTGGTGTGCGGCGGCGGGGGTGGCGTCACGGGGGTGGGGGTGGACTGCGGCTTGATCCCGTTCGCGTTTCCGGTGCCGTTCGCGGTGGTGTCCGCGGCCCCGGACCCGCCCGCGCCCGGGGCGGCGTCGGCCGCCGGGCCCTCCCCGCTGTCCGCGGCGCCGGCCTCGCCGTCCCCCTCGCCGTCGTCCACCGAGATGCCGTACTCCGTGGCCAGCCCGACCAGCCCCGACTCATAGCCCTGCCCGAGCGCGCGGAACTTCCACGAGCCCCCGCGCCGGTAGAGCTCGCCGCAGAGCAGCGCGGTCTCCTGGCCGGTCTCCGGCGCCACCACGAACTCCGCGAGCGGCTCCGCGCCCGCCCCGCCCGCCGCGTCGTACAGCAGCAGGCTCAGATCCGTCACCTGGCCGAAGCTGCCGCCGTCCGCCGACGCGGCCAGCACCACCCGGTGGACGGCCGGCTCCAGTGCCGCCAGGTCGGCCTCGACGGTGTCCGTCAGCCCCTCCGGCACCCGCTTCTTGGGCAGGTGCCGCACCAGGCCGGACGGATGCCGTGGCTGGTTGTAGAAGACGAAGTCCTCGTCCGAGCGCACGCGGTCGTCCGCGCCCAGCAGCAGCGCCGAGGCGTCCACGTCGGGTACGTCCGTGCCGGGGGTCCAGCGGAGCACGGCCCGTACAGCGGTGGCCTCCAGCGGGATGTTCGATCCCTTCAGCATCGCGTGCGTCATGGCCGCAATCCTGCCCTCCCTGCCCTGGCCGGGACAACGCAGGGGGCCGTGCGGGGCCGGGAAGAGATCGGAAAAGGTGTGATGAGCCAGTATCCCGGACACGCAGTGGACGCATATGAGTTACGCGATTTTCACGCGCTTGGGGAACTTTTGACCAGTCGCCGCACGTACGATTATCGGCCACCACCCGGGCCGGAACGGCCAGCGCGGGCACGGCAGCGTGGGGAGAAGTATGCGGCATTTTGGACACCTGTCGGCCGAGGTGCGGAAAGATCTGTTCTATCGGGAGCCCGGCGAGTTCACCGCCCAGTCCCCGGCCCAGACGCTCGCCGTCGCCCTCGGCGCCACCCTCTACAGCCCGGCCACCCGCCCCCGCCTCGCCGATGACATCGCCAAACAGGCAGGTCAGGGCGTTACCTCCATGGTGCTCTGCCTCGAGGACTCAATAGACGACAATCAGGTGCCCGCGGCCGAGGAGAACCTGGTGCGGCAGCTGGGCGAACTCTCGGCGCGCGGCCCGCACCTCTCGCTGCCCCTGTTGTTCATCCGGGTCCGCACCCCCGAGCAGATCGTCGATCTCGTCCAGCGGCTCGGCAGCGCCGTGCGACTGCTGTCCGGATTCGTACTGCCGAAGTTCACCGAGGAGCGCGGCGTCCCCTTCCTCGAGGCACTGATTTCGGCCGAAACCACGCAGGCGACCGAGGCCCTGGGCGGACGGCGACTGTACGCGATGCCGGTCCTCGAATCGCCGGAGCTGATGCACCGGGAGACCCGCACCGAGACCCTGGCCGGCATCGGGCGCACCGTCGACAAGCACCGCGAGCGGGTCCTGGCGCTCCGCCTCGGCGTCACCGACCTGTGCTCGGCCTACGGGCTGCGCCGCGCGCCCGACATGACGGCGTACGACGTACAGCTCGTCGCCTCCGTCATCGCGGACGTGGTGAACATGCTGGGCCGCGCGGACGGCACCGGCTTCACGGTCACCGGGCCGGTGTGGGAGTACTTCAAACCGCACGAGCGGATGTTCAAACCGCAGCTGCGCCTCAGCCCCTTCACCGGCCGCGCCGCGTCGTCGCTGCGCACCGCCCTCATCGAGCACGACATGGACGGGCTGCTGCGCGAGATCGAACTCGACCGCGCCAACGGCCTGCAGGGCAAGACCTGCATCCACCCGACGCATGTCGCCCCCGTGCATGCGCTGTCCGTCGTCAGCCACGAGGAGTACAGCGACGCCGTGGACATCCTCGAGCCGGAGCGCGACGGGGGCGGGGTGCTGCGCTCGGCGTACACCAACAAGATGAACGAGGTGAAGCCGCACCGTGCCTGGGCCGAGCGGACCCTCCGGCGCGCCGAGGTGTTCGGCGTGGCCCAGGAGCACATCAGCTTCGTGGAGCTGCTGGCGGCGGGGTTGAGGACGGGGTGA
Source organism: Streptomyces sp. NPDC007917 (assembly GCF_042959105.1). Taxonomy (NCBI): domain Bacteria; kingdom Bacillati; phylum Actinomycetota; class Actinomycetes; order Kitasatosporales; family Streptomycetaceae; genus Streptomyces; species Streptomyces sp. NPDC007917. Next base: position 72,075 of record NZ_JBIBKK010000006.1, on the reverse strand, counting down.
GGGGTAAGTGACGGGGTTGATGGGGCTGACGGAGCGGATGGGGCGTACGGCGTGATGTGGTCGGGGCAGTGGGTCGCGGACCGGCTGGGGGTCGGGCTCGAAGGCGGCGACGAACTGCGCGAGCTGCTGGGACTCGCGCTGCGGCGCAACCCCAAGCGCGCGCACCTGCTGGTGTCCAATGTGCTCGGCAAGCACGTGCCGCAGCGGCCGCGTGCCGTCCACGGCGCCGGCGTACGGCTCGGCCGCCGGGTACGCGAGCTGCTGGGCGAGGAGGCCGCGGCGCGCGCGGTCGTGCTCGGCTACGCGGAGACCGCGACCGGCCTGGGCCACAGCGTCGCGGACGGCCTGGGCCTCGCCCCCTACCTCCACTCCACCCGCCGCCCGGTCGCGGGGGTCGCCCCGGTGGGCGGCTTCGAGGAGGAGCACAGCCACGCCACGTCCCACCTCCTCCTCCCCGAGGACCCCGGCCTGCTGGCCACGGACGGCCCTCTGGTCCTCGTCGACGACGAGTTCTCGACCGGCCGCACGGTGCTCAACACGATCGCCGCCCTCCACCGCCGCTTCCCGCGCGAGCGGTACGTGGTGGTGGCCCTGGTCGACATGCGCTCCGCCGAGGACCGCGCCCGCCTTGACGCGTTCGCCGCCGACCTCGGCGCGCGCGTGGACCTGATCGCGGCGGCGACGGGCACGGTCCGGCTGCCGGAGGGCGTCCTGGAGCGCGGACAGCGGCTGGTGGCGGAGCACGAGACCGCCACGGGGCGGCCGGGGGCGGGGCCCGGCGCGGCGCCCGGGTCCGGCTCGGCGTTCGCCGACTCGGGGTCCGCGCCCGGCGCGGCGCTCCGGTCCGTCTCAGGGAACGCACCCGAGCCCGGTCCGCGGTTCGCACCCGCGCGCGGCTCGGAAAACGTGCTTGCGCCCGGGAACGCGCCCGCGCCCGCGCCCGGGGCGGGGACGGCGTCCGCGCCCGGCCCGGGGAACGCGCCCGGCCCGGCGTCAGGGCCCGGCGCGGCGCACGCGGTGGCGCCTGGCTTCGCCTCGGCGCCCGCGGCCGGGCCTGATTCCCCGACCGCGCCCGGCGCCGGGCTCACCGGGCTCACCGGGCACGCCGGGCGTACGGGGGCGGTCCGCGTCGAGCTCGGCTGGCCGCTGGGCGTGCCCGACGGGGGGCGGCACGGGTTCACGCCCGCGCACCGGGAGCGGCTGGAGGCCGCGCTTCCGGGCATGGCGGCCCGTATCGCCGAGGCGCTGGGCAGCGGGCCGCGGCGCGTGCTCGTGCTCGGCTTCGAGGAGCTGATGTACGCGCCGCTGCGGATCGCCGAGGCGCTGGAGACCGCGCTGGACAGCGGGTCCAGCGGCCCGGACGCCGGGTCGGGCGGGGCCGAGGTGCGGTACTCGACCACCACGCGCTCACCCGTGCTGGCCGTCGACGACCCCGGCTACGCGATCCGTACCCGCCTCGCCTTCCCCGCGCACGACGCGCCCGCCGACGGGCCCGGCGAGCGCTACGCCTACAACGTGGCCCCCGGCAGCGACCCCGCGCGCCGCTTCGACGCGATCGTCGCCGTCGTCGACTCGCCCGCCGACACCCCCGAACTGCACGCCCCGGACGGGCTGTTGGCGCACCTCGCCGAGCACACCGACCGCCTCCTGCTGGCCGTCGTGCCGTCCTACACCCCCGCCCGTAACTCCGATCGACAGGCGCCCCCCATGTCACAACCGCCGCTGCCGGAACCGCTGCGCGGCCCGGCGTTCTCCTCGTACGCCCCCGAAGAGGTCGGCTGGCTGCTGCAGGACTTCTCCGACGTCACGCTCGAGGCGCCCACCGAGGAGCGCGAAGAGGCGATCCAGAGCGGCGGCGCGCACTACGCCGAGTCGCTGCCCGTCGAGTACCAGCCCACCGAGGAGTACCAGGCGCTGTTCCGGGCCGCGCTCACCACCTCCGCGGCGCGCATCGCGCGGGCGGTCGGCGCGGTCACCGAGACCGTGCTCGCGGAGCGTTCGCCGCGCCCCGTGCTGGTGTCGCTGGCCCGGGCCGGCACCCCCGTCGGCGTGCTGATGCGCCGCTGGGCGCGCCACGCCCACGGTCTCGACCTGCCGCACTACGCCATCTCCATCGTGCGCGGCCGCGGCATCGACACCACGGCGCTGCGCTGGCTGGCGGACCGTCACGACCCCGCCGACGTGGTGTTCGTGGACGGCTGGACCGGCAAGGGCGCGATCACCCGCGAGCTGGCCGAGGCCGTACGGCCGTATCCCGGCTTCGACCCGCGGATCGCCGTACTCGCCGACCCCGGCCGCTGCGTGGAGACGTACGGCACGCGCGATGACTTCCTCATCCCCTCCGCCTGCCTCAACTCGACCGTCTCCGGGCTGATATCGCGCACCGTCCTCCGCGCCGACCTGGTCGGGCCCGACGACTTCCACGGCGGGAAGTTCTACCGCGAGCTGGCCGGCGCCGATGTCTCCGGGCTCTTCCTGGACACCGTCACGGCCCGCTTCGACGAGGTCGCCGACCAAGTCGCCGCCGACGCGAAGGAGCTCGCGGCCGCCGACCGCACCCCCACCTGGGAGGGGTGGGCGGCCGTCGAGCGGATCAGCGAGGAGTACGGCATCCACGACGTGAACCTCGTCAAGCCGGGCGTGGGCGAGACGACGCGGGTGCTGCTGCGCCGCGTCCCGTGGAAGATCCTCGCGGCGCGCGGCGCCGGCGCGGACCTGGCGCATGTGCGGCTGCTGGCCGAGCAGCGCGGGGTGCCGGTGGAGGAGGTGGGCGACCTGCCGTACTCGTGCGTCGGGCTGATCCACCCCCGCTACACGCGCGGCGCGACGGGCGCGGACGGCAAGGCGGTGAGCGCCTGATGACAAGCCATGACCAGCAGCCCCTGCTGATCGCGAGCGACCTCGACCGCACGCTGATCTACTCCGCGGCGGCCCTCGACCTCCGTATGCCGGACGCCGAGGCACCCCGCCTGCTGTGTGTCGAGGTGTACGGCCACCGGCCGCTGTCGTACATGACGGAGACCGCGGCCGGGCTGCTCACCGAGCTGGCCCGCGGCGCCGTCTTCGTACCGACCACCACGCGCACCCGCGAGCAGTACGGCCGGGTCCGCCTCCCCGGCCCCGCCCCCCGCTTCGCGATCTGCGCGAACGGCGGGCATCTGCTGGTCGACGGCGAGTCCGACCCGGATTGGCAGGCGTCCGTGCGCGCCCGCCTCGCCGCGGCGTGCGCGCCGCTGGAGGAGGTCCGCGCCCATCTCGTCCGTACCGCGGACCCGGCCTGGCTGCTCAAGGAGCGGGTGGCCGAGGACCTGTTCGCCTATCTGGTCGTCGAGCGGGCCCTGCTGCCCGAGGGGTACGTCAAGGAGCTGACGGTCTGGGCCGAGGAGCGCGGCTGGACGGTCTCGCTGCAGGGCCGCAAGATCTACGCCGTGCCGAAGCCGCTCACCAAGAGCGCGGCGGTCGCCGAGATCGCGCGCCGTACGGGGGCGCGCGAGGTGCTGGGCGCCGGGGACTCCCTCCTGGACGCCGACCTCCTCCTCGCCGCCGACCGGGCCTGGCGCCCGGGCCACGGCGAACTCGCCGACGAGGGCTGGACGGCGCCGCGGGTGACGGCGTTGGAGGCGAGGGGCGTGGCGGCGGGGGAGGAGATCCTGCGGGCCTTCGCGGCCCGGGCCGGCGTGGCGCCGTAATCCGTTCACCCCCGCCGCCGGCCCTGCCCCGGGCGGAAGACCCGTACGCCGACGAAGACCACCACCCCCAGCGCCGCCGCGCCCGCCACCACCTTGGAGTACACCGACACGTAGTCCGTCACCTCGTGCCAGTTGTCCCCCAGCGCGTACCCGGCCAGCACGAACACCGTGTTCCAGATCAGGCTCCCGAGCGTGGTCAGGGCGAGGAAGGCGGGCACCGGCATCCGCTCGATCCCGGCCGGCACCGAGATCAGGCTGCGGAAGATCGGCACCATGCGCCCGAAGAAGACGGCCTTCGTGCCGTGCCGGGCGAACCATCGCTCCGTGCGCTCGATGTCGGCCACCTTCACCAGTGGCAGCCGCGCGGCGATCGCGACCGTACGGTCCCGGCCGAGCAGCCCGCCCACCCAGTACAGGGCGAGCGCCCCGATCACCGAGCCCGCCGTGGTCCACAGCAGCGCGGCGTACAGGTTCATGTCGCCCCGCGCGGCGGCGAATCCCGCCAGCGGCAGGATCACCTCACTGGGCAGCGGTGGGAAGAGGTTTTCCAGGGCGATGGCGGCGCCCGCGCCGGGCGCGCCCAAGGTGTCCATCAGGCCGGTGGCCCAGTCGGTGATCCGGTCGCTCATGTCCCACGACGCTAGGAACGCGGGCGCCCCGGGACCATGAGGGCGCCCACCCGGCCCCGCGGTCGTGCACCACACCCACAACCTGCGGAAATCCTCAGTGTGCGGGCCGGTGCGCGCCACTAGCGTTGCCGTCCATGAGTACGAGGGGGACGTTGGGGAGCTGGCCGCGGCGCGGGCTGCGCCTGGCGGGCGGGCTGCTGATCGGCGCGGGCACCGCGCTCGTGGAGCTGGTGTGCGTCGTGGCGGCGGGCCTGGCCCTGCTGTGCGTACGGACCTGGCCCGGCGGATGGCCGGCCGCCCGGCGGTGTGTGCTGCGCACGGTGACGGCCGGGGCGCGGCGGCTGACGGAGACCGAGCGCCGCCGGCTGGCCCGCTTCCTGGGCCATGACACCGCGGCCGAGTACGACGGGCGCGCCGCCCGCCACTACCTGGCGGTGCGCTGGTCGCTGGGGCTGCTGGGCGGGCTGGTGCTGCTGGCCGTGGCGGTCGGCACCGCGTACGGCAGTCTGCTGCTGTGGGGCTGGTTCCTCATGCGCGACGGCGCGTGGATCACCATCACCACCTCCGCGATCGGCGGCCTGTTCCTGCTCTTCCTCGCTCTCCAGGGCATCGTCGGCGTCGCGCTCCTGGAGGGGCGGCTGGCCCGCCACTTCCTCGGCCCCAGCCACCAGGAGGCGCTTCGGCGCCGGATCGACGAGCTGTCCACCAGCCGCGCCGGGGTCGTGGACGCGGTGCACGACGAGCGCCGCCGCATCGAGCGCGATCTGCACGACGGGGTGCAGCAGCGGCTGGTCGCCCTCGGCATGCTGCTCGGCCGGGCCCGCCGCAGCCAGGACCCCGACAAGGCGCGTGCCCTGCTCGTCCAGGCCCACGAGGAGAGCCGGGCCGCGCTGATCGATCTGCGCGAGGTGGCGTGGCGGGTGTACCCGACGGCGCTGGACGAGGCCGGGCTGCGGGCGGCGCTGGAGGCGGTCGCCGAGCGGTCGCCCATCCCGGTGCAGCTGGAGTACGGGCTGACGGCGGAGCCGGGGGAGGCGGTCCGTACAGTGGCGTACTTCGTGGTCGCCGAGGCGGTGACCAACGCGATCAAGCACTCGGGCGCGGAGCGGGTCACGGTGGCGCTCACCCGGCGGGAGGCGGAGGTGGGGACCTTGGGCGGGCTGCTGGTACGGGTCACCGACGACGGCAGGGGCGGCGCGGACCCGGCGGGCGGCGGGCTGCTGGGCCTGGCCCGGCGGGTGGCGGCCCTGGACGGCCGGCTGCGGGTGGTCAGCCCGCCCGGCGGACCCACCACGGTCGGCGCGGAGCTGCCGGAGCTGCCATGCGCGTGATCCTGGCCGATGACTCGACCCTGCTGCGCGAGGGCCTGGTGCGGCTGCTCGCCGAGGAGGGCCACGAGGTGGTGGCGGCGGTGGGCGACGGCACGGCGCTGGTCGAGGCGGTGGGGCGGTGCCCGGACGTGGACGCGGTGGTGGTCGACGTACGGATGCCGCCGACCCACAGCGACGAGGGGCTGCGGGCGGCGCTGGAGATCCGGCGGCTGCACCCCGGCGTGGGCGTGCTGGTGCTGTCGCAGTACGTGGAGAAGCGGTACGCGACCGAACTGCTCACCGCCGAGGACGGCGGCGCGGGGGTCGGATATCTGCTCAAGGACCGGGTGGTGGAGGTCGACGAGTTCCTGGACGCGCTGGAGCGCGTCGCGGCGGGCCGCGCCGCCTTCGACCCCGAGGTCGTCCGCAGACTGCTGGCCCGCAGCACCCACACCGACCCGCTCGGCCGGCTCACCCCGCGCGAGCGGGACGTCCTCGGCGCGATGGCGCAGGGCCACGCCAACACCGCCATCGCGGAGCGGCTGCATGTCTCGCGCAGCGCCGTCGAGAAGCACATCAATGCGATCTTCGACAAGCTCGAACTCCCCGCGAGTTCGGGTTACAGTCGCCGCGTACTGGCTGTACTGCGTTATCTGGGAAGCTGAAGGGGGCCACGTTGGCCGAGAGCAAGAGCACGCCGGTCACGGACGAGCTGTACGGCTACATGCTGGGCCACAACCCGCCGCTCGACCCGGTCCAGCGCGAGCTCGTCGAGGTCACACACGCCCGGCTGCCCGAGTACGCGGGCATGCAGTCAGCCGAGGAACAGGGTCCGCTGCTGGCGTTCCTGGTGCGGCTGACCGGCGCCCGGCACATCGTCGAGGTCGGCACCTTCACCGGCTTCTCCGCCCTGTCGATGGCGCAGGCGCTGCCCGCCGACGGCACGCTGATCGCCTGCGACGTGTCGGAGGAGTGGACGGCGTACGGGCGGGACGCCTGGGCCAAGGCGGGGGTCGCGGACCGTATCGACCTGCGGATCGCCCCCGCGCTCGACACGCTGCGGGCGATGCCGGCCGAGCCGCACATCGACCTGGCCTATCTCGACGCGGACAAGGGCAACTACATCGCGTACTGGGATGAGTTGGTGCCGCGTATGAGCCCGGGCGGGCTGATCGTCGCGGACAACGTGTTCTTCCACGGGTCGGTCGTCGACCCGGAGGCGACGGGCTCGGGGGCGGCGATCAAGGCGTTCAACGAGCATGTGGCCGCCGACGACCGGATGGAGTCGGTCATGCTGACGGTCGCTGACGGGCTGACTCTGGCCCGCCGCCGCTGAGCCTGCGCCGCCGCAGCAGCCGCCGGGCGTGCCGGCCTCCTTCCTGCTGCTGGGGGGCGTGCGAGGCCCGGGACGCTCCGGGGGGCTGATCGAGCTTGCCCCACTTTCCGGGAGGCGTACCGGGCGGCGTGCCGGGCGGCTTCTCCGTTGCCTGATCGCCACGACCGGCCTGGAGCTCCCGGGCACGCGCCTCGCGTTCGGCGAGGACGGGGTGGCGGGCCTGCCAGTACGGATTGTCGTGCGGCAGCCCGCCACTGACCCGCCCGTACATGCCGAACCACATCAGCATCAGGCCGACCACAAAGCTGAACAGCACGTTCTGCAGGCGGAAGGCCAGGAAGTCGTAGGGCGTCCTTATCAGGGCGAGATTGACGAAACCGCTCAGCAGGAAGAGGACGCCCAGCACGATGTTGAGGGTCGAGGCGAAGTTGCCGCCGATGACCATGCCGGCGACCAGCAGCGCGCCGATGACGATGGACAGCACGCTCAGCGTGCCATTGGTGTTCAGACCCGCGACGGTGGCACCGCCGGTGTCAAAGAAACCGATCTGGTGGACCAGGCCCAGGATGCCGAAGGCGATCAGGACCAGGCCCATCAGGGCCGCACCGACGCGGTAGACCTGGCTGAGCCGGTGGTCGACCGGCAGATGTTCGTCGAGTTTGATGCGGACGCCGATCCGCTCCGGGAACTGGCGTCCGATCCCCGCTGGGTGAGGACCGATGGGGGAGGGGCGGCCAGTAGCCATGTCCGGCCTCCTTCGGGCTGGTGGGCTTTACCCCTGCCGCGCGCGGAGACCCCGGCCTCACGGTGCTGCGCGCTGCGCGGTCGAGGCCGTACCTGCGTACGTACCTCCCAGGATCCGCCCCCGGCCGGTCCGGCTCAACCGCGCCCGCGTCACCGGCGGCATCCGCGCCCGCGCGGCCTCACCCGCGGCATCCGCGCCCGCGCGGCCTCACTCGCAGCATCCGCCCCCACAGCACCCGCCACCGCCGCCACCGCCACCGGAGGCCTGCGAGCGCGCCGGAGCGGAGGAGGCTCCGGTGACGGCGACCGTCGAGAGCAGCTTCACCGTGTCGTCGTGCCCGTCCGGGCAGGACGCGGGCGCCGAGGACTCGGCCATGGGCCGGTTCAGCTCAAAGGTGGTCCCGCAGGCGCGGCATCGGTATTCGTAACGAGGCATAGGAGGCAGCATAGCCAGGCCAGACGCGGTCCAACAGCACACAAAGCGCGCAAAACCGCAGGTCGACGACCGCCACGCTCAGTGCGCGCCGCCACCCCGCTCCTCACGGATCTCCTGCACCACGCGGGCGGCCGTCTGGCGCACGGCCTCCGTCTCGGTCAGGAAGTGCCACCAGTCCGGGTGCCGCCCCTCCAGGCCGGCGATCGCCTGGTCCAGCCGCTCCACCGCGCCGTCCAGCGGCCGCGCGTGGCGCGGGTCGGGGGTGTCGCGCCCGGCCATGGCCAGCCGCTGCGCGTCGCGGATCGCGAAGCGCGTGCGCTCGACTTCCTTGTTCCGGTCGTAGGACACCTCGTCGAGCCGCCGCAGCCGGTCGCCTGCCGCCGACACCGCCTCGTCCGTGGTGTTCAGCAGTGCCCGTACGGTCGACAGGAGGGCGGTGGCATCGGCCCAGCGCTGGTCGTCCCGCGCCTCCTGCGCCTCCTTGAGCTTCGCCTCGGCGCGCGCGACCTCCTCCGCCGCCTGCTCGGGAACGGCCTGCAGATCCTGCCAGCAGGCCGCGCTGTACCGGCGCCGCAACTCGCTCAGCACGGGCCCCACCCCCTCCGTACGCGTGGTGATCGCCTGCGCGCGGGTCCGCAGCGACACCAGCCGCCGGTCGATCTCCGAGGCCCGCTCCGGCAGCCGCTCCGCCTCGCCGCGCACCGCCTCCGCCCGGCGCAGCACATCGTCGGCGCGCCGGATGGTCTCCTGCACACCGTGCCGGCCCGCCCCCTCGTTGAGCTTGGTCAGCTCGGGCGCCAGCGCGGCCAGCCGCGCCGCCAGGTCGTCGGCCCGCAGCCCCGACCCCCGCACGGCATCCAGCGCCTCGCTCGCCGCGCGCAGCGCCTGCCGGGCGCGCTCCACGGCGGGCGCCAGCCGCGCCAGCTGGGTCTCGGCCTGCTCCAGCAGCGGGGCGAGGCCCTGCGCGAAGCGGTCGAGGTCCCCCTTGGTGCGCCGCAGCTCGTCCTTCGCCCTGACCAGATCCGCGCGGGCGCGCGAGGCGGCCGAGCCGTCCAGGTCGTCGCGGTCCAGGTCATGGGCGTCCACGGCGGTGATGTAGTCCCGGCTGACCTGGTCGATCCGCTGGCCGAGCGCCTCGAAGTCGGCCTTGGCCCGCCGGGCGGCCGGGGAGTCGTCGACCGCCGTGATCGTCTCGATCGAGATCCGCAGATCGCGCTGCGCGGTGTCCAGCTCGTAGAACGCCGCCGCGGCCTCGTCCTTCGCCGCCTGCGCCTGCGCCCGCTGCCCTTCCCCCCGCCCCCCGAACCACCGCCGCGCCCCGCCCCCCGCGAACGTCACCGGCACCACCGCCACCAGCAACGGCAACGGCGCCACCACCAGCGCCACACCCCCCACGAACCCCTCGACCACCCGCCGCCCCAGCCCCCGCGGCCGCCACCCCGCCCCCAGGCGGCGCGCTGGACCCGGACGGCGCGCTGGACCCGGACCATGCTCCGGACGAGGACGACGTACTGGACGTGCAGATCGCGCGGATGTCGCCGCCACTTCCCTCTCCCACATGGATCGCCCCAGGCCCGGCTGTCATTCTCCCACCAGTGACCGACGAACAGGCGTGACGGATGGTTCGCGATCAGGCCCGTTCTTTCGCTCAGCCACTGGATTGCGGCGGCGCGGCGCGGACAGGGTAGGCTGGCACCTCATCCCGGGCGCATAGCTCAGCGGTAGAGCGCTGCCCTTACAAGGCAGATGTCGGCGGTTCGAACCCGTCTGCGCCCACGGTGATTCACCGCAGGTGAGAGCGTGACTTCAGCCCCTCAACCACTCTGGGTTGAGGGGCTGTTGCGCCTGAGAGGCAAGACGGCCGGCTCCCGGCTGAACGGCGCCTAGTCCGGCAGTTGCCAGGTCACGCCATCCGGCTCGTCCAGCCACAGCGAATGCCCGCCGTCCGGAGCGACGGTCACGCCGTACCGCTCGTGGCCAGGGCGCCCGGCATCCCGCCAGTGCGAGAGCAGTGGCTCCCGCTCGGCCCACAGATCACGCGGCCCCCCGTGATCGAGCCGAGCGCTCGTCACTCCGGTCATCGTGATCCGCGCCCACGACGAGCTACCCGGGTCGTACAGGCACCGGATCTGCCGGCCCTCGTCATCTACGAGGGCGAAGTCGGCCGCAGTGGGGTGCACCAGAGAGGACAGCAGTTGCGGGGCCGGCACGTCCAGGCTCGCCGGGACGGTGATCTCCCGTGTCTGGCCGGACCACGTCAGCAACGGTTGCACGAGGCTCCCCACCGTGGTGCCCACGGCGTCAAGGGCCGGCCGAGCCGTCATGAAGGTAGCCAGGCCGGGAAGGAAGCGTCCGGTGGCGGAGCGGTCGGCCTCGAGTACCAGGCGCGCGATGCCGCAGCCGATGTTGACCACGATCACCCCACCGGGCCGAAGCTGCTCCCGCCACGCGTCCGGGGCCCGCCCCACACCGCACGTCGCCAGCAGCCGGTCGTACGGTGCGCGCTCCTGGTAGCCGGCCATCCCGTCCCCAGCGACCAGAGTGGGCTCGTAGCCGGCTTGCCGCAGGCGGGCTCGCGCCGCGGCCACCAGCTCGGGGTCGACGTCGACCGTCACGACGTGATCGCTGCCAAGTCGATGGGAGAGCAGCGCCGCGTTGTAGCCGGTGCCCGCACCGATCTCCAGCACGGTGTCGCCGTCCCGCACGTCCAGGGCCTCGAGCATCTGGGCCATGAGGGAGGGCTGAGTGGACGAGCTGGTGGCGGTGCCGTCCTGGTCGAACTGGGTCAGCAGGGAGATGTCCTGGTAGGCCGCGGCCAGCCATGCGGGGTCGCCCTGACTGTATTCGTGCAGGCTGCCCTGGGACCGGACGGTGAAGGTCGGCACAAAGGTCTCGCGGGGGACGCTCAGGAAGGCGGCGTGCCATGGCTTGGACCGGATGCAGCCAGCCCTCACCAGCTGTTCGGCCATGTGCTGGCGCAGCTCGTCTGCCGATGGTGCTTCGGTGATCACGCTTTGCCCCTCTCCAGTAGGTCAGCGAGTGCTCGGGTAATGGGCATGCGCAGGTCGGGGATGAATCCCCACTGCCGTTGGGGTTGACGTCGACCAAGTACCAGTGGCCTTGGGCGTTAACGAGGAAGTCGAGGGCGACGTATTGCAGGCCGAACGTGCACATCAGCATGTGGACGCCCCCGGCGATGTGCTCGGGCGCCTGGCAGGACTTGAACGTCAGGCTGTCGTAATCGGCGCGGAAGTCGATGCGGGAGGCGTCTGAGCCTGCGTGGATCTCGGCCGCGAACAAGGTGTGCGCGACTGCGGTGAGCCGCACCTCGTACGCCTTGTCCACCCACTCTTGGAACTGGTGCGCGGTGCGCCTGACGGACTCATCGATCTCACCCGGTCGGACCTGCGTCGTCCACAGGGCCTGCGGCCGGTCGTCCTGGTCGCTGGGGTGGGTGGTGCCGAGCGCCTTGTACGCGGCGACTTGGCCCGGCAGCTCGGAGATGAACTCGCGGGCTTGGACGGGGTCGTTGGTGATCAGCGTGCGGGGGACAGAGAGCCCGCCGCGGGCCGCTGCGGCCAGGGCGACGGGCGGGTATGCAGCGAGGGCGTTGCGGTTCGGGTGGTTCACCCACAGGCAGGGCAGCGAATACGTCATCCCGTTGAACCCGGCTTGTGCCTCGGCCTGCGCCCATCGTGCGTCCTGCTCGGACATGTCGGGGTGGAGACGGGGCGCTCCGGGGCGTCGGTAGTACACGGATCGGATGTCGCTGAGAGACACGTCCCGGTGCTGACCGCGTAAGACGCCCTGCCACGACGTCAGGTCGGGGCCGATCCGGGCCGCCACGGTCAGGCTCTCCGGGAAGTCACCGGGGTTGAGCCGGTGTACGGGTACGGATCGTTCGTTGAGCTCCGCTATGACCAGGTCAGCGGTCGCATCATCGGGCCGGGTCAGCACCAGGACGGTCATGGGTCAGATCCTTCTGTCAGGTCAGTCGGTGTCGTTCTCGGTGTCGGTCGCCAGCTGGTTGTCCTCCTTGGTCTGGGTCGTCGTCGTGAGCTTCGTCTTCATCGACGGCTCGCTGATGAACGGCGTCCCGGTCGCGGTCACGCTGATCTGCCGCTCGGGGCAGAGGTGCAGGGCCGGGATGACGAGGGCCTCGTCCGCCACGGGGACGGCCTTGGACAGGCCGAACGGGCGGACGGCCGAGGTGGCGGGGCGCTCCATGGTCCGGGTCGCGGTCACGGTGTTCTCCATTCGTGTGTGGATCTTCTGTGGTGGTGCACTTGCGGCCCGCCCCGGCCGGACCGTCCTCCCGATAAGGGGGCGGCCGGGGCGGGGGCTTATGGGGTGACGTCGTGCACGCAGGGGTTTTCGCAGGTGTCGTCGCAGACGTGTGTGGTCTGCCTGACGTGCCGGTCGGCCAGGTCCTCCTGACGAGCTGCCGGACCGCTGGACGGTCGCACGTCCCGGCTGGTTCTGGCCGCGTTGATGGTGTGTCGCCTGCTGGTCATGCGTGCCTTTCTTGATGGTGGTGCGTCTTCGGCGGGACTCCGGCGCGGGTGCCTGGCCGGTGCCGGAGTCCCGTCTCCCTGTGGCCGACGTCCGCGCAGCCGACCAGAGGGGTCGAGGGGCGGGCCGCCGATGGCGCGTCCGGTACGGGGGAACCAGACACCGGGGCCCGCCCGGTCATGGGGCCGCAGTGCGTCTGCGTCGTGGCGGCGGCATCTCCCGGCGGGCGTTCATCGGCGGTCGCCAGCTGACGCGTCGCGCCGGGCGGCGATCGCGCGCCGGGCGGCGCGGGGTGAGTCGGCCACCGTGGCGAGCCCCACGAGCAGCCGGCCGTTCTCCCCGCCCGCTTCTATGTACTCGTCGACCTCGGCCCTCGACGCGACCGGGGACAGCTCGTCCAGGCCGACGGCGAGCAGCAGCTGCCCGAAGCCGCTTATGGCCTGCGCCCACCGCGGATGGGCGGGGAGGCGCAGCGCGTACTGGGAGCCGTCGAAGTGGAGCAGGATCGCGCCGCCAGCGTGGACGGTGATCCGTTCGCCGACGCCCACGAGCCCCTGGTCGCGGGCCGCTACGCCCAGGGATGCGGCGACGCCGCGCATGGTCCGCTCGACCTCGTGCGGGTCGACGTCCTCAAACTGCGGCGCGGGGTGGGTGAGCAGCAGCGCGGTGAACACCTGGCCGCCGAGGGTGTGGTCGAGCCACACCCGGGCGTTGAGCGAGGCGATCAGGCCGGGGGTCGGTACTGGCGGCGCGGTGGCCTCGATGGCACTGGTCATCGGCGCATCTCCCCAGCTCTGGCCAGGGCGGCGAAATAGGCGCCGTACAGGTCGTCGGGGTCCGTCAAGATGAGGGGATGGCTCGGTACGACGATCCACGACCGTCCTTGTCGGGTGACAGGAGCGACGATCTCCAGCCCCGGAATTAGCAGGGTCTCACCGGCCGTCAACACGCTTGCGCCGGGCAGCTCCCAGCCGTCCGCCGAGTGGACGGGCACCGGCACCTCGACACTGAAGTGCGCGTGGAGCACCGGCCCGAGGGGTGCCCCCATCTTCCGCATCATCCGGATGGTTGCCCAGCCAGCGGGTTGGGGCAGGCGCACGACGTCCCATGCCTTCCCGACAGGGAGCGGGGCCAGTTTGTCGTGCTCCCATGCGAGGAGCGTCTTGCTGACGCTGGCTCCGGCGTCCTGGATCCACTGAGTGGGGCTCGCCGCGGTGCCGCTTCGGCTGGCGTCTGGGAGCGGTTTATGGGTGGTCACAGCGCGCTCCACTCGTGCTTGGCTCGGTCGACGTGCTGTGGATGGGATTCGCGGCCTGGCTCAGCGCCTCGTGTAGCAGCTGGGCGTCGGTGAGGTACCGTTCGGGATCCACTGGGATGCGCCAGTGGGTGCCGGGCCGACTGGTCCAGTGCGCGGGCGGCACGCCCACGTAGCTGGCCCCGGCGGTGGAGGCGCCGAGTACGTGAACCTGCTGCAGGCCCCAGTTGTCGGCGGTGCCCGGTGTCACGAGCCAGTACATGGGTCCGTGGCTGTCCTGGATGACGGCGCCGGACTGGTCGCCGAGTAAGCCGAGCGCGTGCTCTCCCAGGCGTTTGGGCACGCGGACGGCGTCCCACCATTGACCGGTCGGAACGACCTTAATGTCGCGTCCGTTCGGCGGAGTCCACGGCAGCGCTTCGGTACTCATGACTCGTGCGTCCCTTTCCCCGTTACGGGTAGTGAGGAGACGAAACCGCGCGTCACGCTGCATCGGCCAGCGCTGACCCGTGACACGCATACGCGTATGCACTGAGCGCATACGCGTAGCGGGCAAACGGTAAAACCCAGGTACCAACAGGAGTGGGCATGAACTGGTCTTCGCAGGCGATTCGGGACGCCGCCCGCCAAGGCGACTACGGGCGGGTCGTCAGCCTGGCCCGCCGCGACGCTGGTGTATCCCAGCGCCAACTCGGCGACGCCTGCAGGATCAGCCAGTCCGCCGTCTCTCGTCTCGAAGGACGCGGCACGGCCTCATACGACATGACCATTCTGGCGAGAGCTGCCACGCACCTACACATTCCCCCGCGTCTGGTTGGCCTCGCCGACCACACAGCGGCGAATTTCGCCGAGAACGGACAGCACGACGTGCACCGGCGCAACTTCCTGGGGGGGGCCGCAGCGATCGTTGCCACCCCTGCTCTCGCAGCCCTCCACCCCCAGCCCCCGGACACTGGCCAGGCCGCGACGCTCCGCGTTGCCACCACCGCCTTCCGCCGCCTGGACGGCACCACCTCATCTCGGCATCTCTCGGAGCCGGTCCTGGCGCATCTGCGGCTCACCCAGACCATCAGAGCTGAAGCCGAGTCTCCTGAGCAGCGGACCCGCCTGGCGGCTGTGGGTAGCGAAGCGGCCTCGCTCGCGGGTTGGCTGGCCTGGGACATGAACGATGTCGGGTCCGCGCGCACCTGGTACGGCACGGCGATCAAGGCCGCTCGCATGTCCGGTGATCGACTGCTCACCGCCTATCAACTCGGCAGTCTCGCCGGGTTCGAAGCGGATGCCGGGAACGCGGCCCAGGGCATGTCCCTCATCCACCGCGCTCGTCGTCAACTGAGTGAGGCGACACCAGCCATCGCCTCAGCGTGGCTCGGCACGGTCGAGGCACTCGCGCATGCGGCAGCTGGGGATCGAGCAGCTGCTCATGCTGCACTGGAGCAAGCCGCCCGCTATACGGAGGTCGTACCGAACGAGCAGCCGCCGCCCTGGCCGTGGGTCTTCAGCTTCACGCCCAGCAAGGTGGCGGCGGCCAGACTCACCTGTGGCGCGCGGCTGGGGATCCCGGCATGGGTCACGGCATCACAGGATGCGGCCGCTGCCGCCCTGGCTTCCGGACACGAAAAGCAACGCGCCCTGCTCATGCTCGACCTGGCTGCGGCGCATATGGCGCAAGGACGTTTGGACGGCGCGTTTGCCATGGCTGCCCGGGCACTTGAGGTAGGCGTGCGGTACCGCTCGGGCCGCATCATAGAGCGCGCTCGCAGCCTCCGACGCGCCTACACTTCGACCACCCCACCTCGGGTGGTCAGGGAGTTCGATGACCGAATGCACGGCATCTACCTGTGAGAACGGCAGAAGGAGAGCGACGCATGCGACTGGGCATCACCGGCCACTGCGGGCTGCCACCCGAGACGGAACAATTGGTCCGTGCGGCCCTGATAGCGGAGATCAAGCGGCATCCCGCGGAAGGGCTGGTGGGTGTCTCGTGCATCGCTGATGGCCCTGACGCCTGGTTCGCCGAGATGGTCCTGGACGCGGGCGGACAGCTGGAGGTTGTCCTGCCCGCAGAGCAGTACCGCGAGGGCCTTCCCGAGGAACACCACCGGATTTATGACGAGCTCATGCGGCGTGCGGCGGAAGTCCACCGCACGGGCATGGTGGAGTCGGACTCCCAGGCGCATATGGCCGGTAGCGAGATTCTGGTGGGCGTGGTGGATGAGCTCGTCGCTGTCTGGGATGGGCAGCCAGCCCGTGGGTATGGGGGTACAGCTGATGTCGTCGCCTATGCCAACCGTACGGGCGTCCCTACACGGGTGATTTGGCCGGAAGGCGCTACCCGGGACTGACCCGGACGTGAGAAACGCCCCCTCCCGGCCGCAGCTGAGAGGGAGCGGGTTCCCGCTCCCTTCGAGATCAGTTCGTACATGGTGAGAGCAAGAGCGGCGAGGCTGACCAGCACAGCCAGGGGAGGCAGCGGCCAGCGGGCCCGCTCAGCCCGCCGGACTTACGCCGACCAGGCTGGTGGCCACATCCGCACTCTGCTGACCACATGATCAGGAAGGCAACGCCCCCCCCCAATGACGACGATCGCTGTGACCGGGCACATGGACCTCACCGACGAGTCGGTACCGCTGGTGCGCGCCGAGCTGGACAAGACCCTCGCCGCCTACGATTCCACCAGCCTGGTCGGTGTGTCATGCATTGCGAAGGGCAGCGACAGCCTGTTCGCCGAGGCGGTTTTGGCGGCTGGGGGGGAGCCTGGTCGTGGTGATTCCGTCGCAGGACTACCGGCAGGCGAAAGTGAAGCCGGACCACGCCGAGACCTTCGATCGACTTGTGGAGGCAGCTGACGAGGTTCTGGTGATGCCTCATGAGACGGCGAATCGGCAGGCGTACGAAGCAGCGAATGCCGTGCTGCTGGAGCGCGCAGATCGGCTGGTGGCTGTGTGGAATGGGCAACCACCGGGCGGTAGGGGCGGTGGCACCGCCGACGTGGTGTACGAAGCGCGTGAGGCAGGCGTCCCTGTGGATGTCGTCTGGCCGGACGGGGCATCCCGCCGGGCATGATGCCTGGCGGCCGGGTGCGTCTTTGCCGAAGGGGCATCCGGACGGTCGGCCACTGATCCACAATGATGCGCATGAGCGACGCACAGCCACAGCCACGGTTCACCATATTCGTCCACCTCACGGCCCTGCCGGCGTGGCTTGCCCTGGGGCGGCCCGAGCGTCAGCGGATCATCGCCGATCATGTGCAGCCGCTGCTGGAGAAGCACTCCGCCGTGCAGGTCCGCTGGTTCGATGCCGAGGCGTGGGCGGCCGCTCCGTCCGATGTGCTGGTGGCGACGACCGACGATCTGACCGCGTGGTCCGACCTGTTCGAAGGCCTTCGCGACAGCCCGCTGTGGAGCGTGCCCTACTTCCGCGTGGAGTTGGTGCTGCCGACGATCGAGGACGGCTTCGCCGACTACGAGCGTCGTACCGGGCAGCGCGGCTGACGTGCACACCTGACACGCCGTGGCGCGCGCCGTGCAGAATGCCCGCATGATCAAAGGCGTTCACACCGACAAGGCGCCGTTCGTGCGCTTCTCCGACGGCACCGAGCCGCCCCTGTCCCAGGCCGTCGTGTCCGATGGCCTGGTCTTCACCTCCGGACAGGGGCCGCTGGACCCCGTCACGAACGAGATGCCGGCCGGTTTCGCCGCGCAGGTGACGCAGGTGCTGAAGAACCTGGTGGCGGTGTTCGAGGCGGCGGGCAGTGGTAAGGACCGGATCGTCAAGTGCACGTGTTATCTGAGCGACAGGAAGAACTTCCCGGAGTTCAATCGCGTGTACCGGGAGTTCTTCGCGGACTGCGCGCCGCTGCCCGCCAGGACCACCGTGGTGGCGCAACTCGTGCGCGAGGGTGTGCTCGTCGAGATCGACGCGGTGGCGGAAGTCTGAGGGGCGACGGAGCGGACGGAGTGACGGCGCGGTGAGCTACATCGAACGGTACTACCCGACCGTCATCGTCGGGCTGCACGGTGTTTTCCACCAACACCCCTGGATCGCCCGGCTCCAGGCCGAGGAGGACCTCGACGAGGACGTCTTCAGCCTCGCGGTGAAACGGGCCGAGGCGTACGGGTGGACCACCACGGGCGGCGACGACCTGGAGGGCGCGCGGTGGGGGCACAACGACGCGGGTGAGGACTGGACGGAGGACGGCCGGACACGTCAGATCGCCTGGCTCCAGATCGCCGCCGAGAGCCTGCGCGGGCAACGTCTGCCGGTTCTGCCGGCGGCGAGGATCCTCGGCGACGCGCTGTGCCGCATGGGTACGTTCCGGCTGACGGGTCTGCACGCCCTGGCGCCGCTCCACCTCGCCCCCGACAGCCTGCCCCATCTGGCGGGCGCGGCGGACTGGTTCGCGCTCGCCGACCCCGACGGCGCCGTGGAGTTCACCGTGACGGTCTCGGCGAGGGAGGCGGTGGCATCGGCCGTGCGGCGCCATGACGTACCGGCCCTGGCGCGGGAGCGGGCCTTCGGGCGGCTCGCCGTCGAGGCCGTACCGACGGGGTCCGGCACCCAGGAGGGGCTGGCCCTGCCGGTCGCGGGGGAGGTGCAGACGGAAGGGATGCGGCAGGTGCTGGCGCTGCGCTGCGGCGGGCGCTCCTGGTGCCTGGACACGGCCGTCTGGGCCACCGAGATCGTGATCGACGCGCTGCGGGCGGCGGGAGCGACCGAGCCGGTCCTCATCGCGGTCTCGGGCCCCACCGCGGGCTGACGGCCGGCGCCCGTCACGCCCGCAGCTCGGGCGGGAAGCCGGTCCAGCGCAGGTCGGCGGGCAGGTGGGACATGTCGTTGTAGAAGAGGACGGAGGACGGACGGCCGGGGGCGTAGCGGATGACGGTCAGCGCCGCGTTGGCGTGGTTGAGGCCGAGCCAGCGCCAGTCGGGGGCGTCCTGGGCCGCGCGGACGAGCCAGCCGATGAGGAAGTTGTGGGTGACGACCAGCTCGTGGCGGGGCTCGTCGCCGGGCACCGGGCCGGTGAAGAGGGCCTCGGCCTCGCGGGCGAGGGCCGGGCCGTGGTCGCGCGCCTCCGGGGGGAACCGGCTGAGGAAGCCGAGGAGGGCGTCGGCGGCGTCCGCGGGGAGTTCGCTCCGGTCGGGGACGTACGGGAGGTAGTCTCCGGCCGGTTCGGACGGGCGGAGGAGGACGCCGGGGTCCGCGGGGACGCCGGGGAGGCCGGGGCCAGCGGGGCGCTGGGTGAACTGCTCGGCGATCAGGCGGGCGGTCTGGGCGGCGCGGGGGAGCGGGCTGTGGTGGATGGCGGACAAGGGGCGGCCGCGCAGCCGCTCACCGAGCAGTACGGCCTGGCGGCGGCCGTTCGCGGTCAGCTCGGTCTCGTCGGGCGAGGCCTCGCCGTGGCGGGCCAGGTAGAGGTAGCGGGCGGCCGTTGTGGTCATGGGCGTAGGGGTGTCCTTCGCGGGGTTTCTCGGGCACCTTTGGGGACGTCCTCGGCTCGGCCGGGGTTGCGTGTCCCTGAGATCGGTCCTGGCGCGGAAGCGGCGGTGTGGTCGCTGAACTCTCGGTGAAGGTTCCCCCGGATGAGTTCAGGAAAAGTTCAGGGGGAATCCGACGCCGTGCATCCGGGAAGCCCCAGTACTACCTCGACTACCAGGTGAACGTCTGGGACCGGTACAGCTGGAACGAGAGTTCGGTGACGCACTACGACTACCAACAGCCGGGGTCGGACGGCGTGTACGACGGGCCGGGGCCGAAGGTCCAGGACCGGCCCCGGCCCCCGGGTCCGCAGCCGGAGCGACGTCATCCGATTCAGCTACCATGCGTTGTGATCTGCGATCCGGTGCGCCGCGGCCAGGGGAGGAGCGGCCGCGGCGCCGGATGCGCGGACACCCTCTACTGGAGGTAACGGGGAAATGTCATTCGACAGTGAGTGGTCTCAGCTCAAGGCGGACGCGTCCGAGCGGCAGAGCGCCCGGACGCGGCTCAACCAGCTCCCCGCGGACGGCGGCGGGAGCGCGCCGGCCGCGAGCGGCGGCAAGGCCTCCGATCTGATCGTGCGCCAGGACGACTTGGGCGCCGTGGGACACGAGGCCTTCGTTCTGCACGGGGAGTTGCAGAAGGTGGCCGACATCGCCGGGGCCGGGGCGAACAAGGACGGCGTGGGGTCGTCCATGCAGGCGGCCAAGGCGCTGAGCGACCACAACTTCACCATGGGTGACGCGCTGAGCACCACGGTGTCCGTGTGGAGTTCCCAGGTGAAGACCGTGCTGCAGATGTGCGCCCACATCTCCAATCACCTGGACTACTCGAAGAAGGCACACGCGCACGACGACGCGCAGATCGCGGCCTCCTTGCGGAACCGGGACGGCTCCGCCGTGAGCGTTTCCGAGATATCCAAGATGGTGAAGTAACAAAAACCACGGGGGAAAGACGATGGGGGCTCTCACCTACGCGGATCTCATGGCCGTCGATCTGGGGAAGCTCGGCACCGCGGTCACGGACTGGAAATGCTCCGTCGACGGTTTGAAGCGGCTGATGAGCGACGCCCGTTCGGGCCTGCAGAAGAAGTCGGAGGGGGCGCGGTGGGCCGGGCTGAACGCGGATGTCACGCGTGAATTCGTCGGCAAGACCGCGAAGGAGATCGCGGATCTGCACAAGGAAGCCAGCAGTATCTGGAGCGTCCTGGACGACGCGCATTCCCAGCTGACCGAGATCCAGGCCGGCGTCAGGTCGATCGTCGCGCAGGCGCAGGACGACGGGCTCCGGCTCTCCGACAACTTCGACGGCACCGTGCGCTTCCTCTACCCCCATACGCCGGGGGACGACGGGGTGCGCACGCAGAAGCAGCTGGACACCCAGGAGGCGTACGCCAACCGCGTCAACCGGAAGATCGCCCGGGCCGCCGAGATCGACGGCATCGTGAAGGCCGCGCTGGCCAAGAGCCACGGCGGCGACGCGTACAACGCGGGCCACGCCCAGTACCACTCGCTGACGGACGTCCAGGTGGACCGGGCCATCGACCTCGCCTCGCTGGGTCAGGGGGTGAACCCCCGGCAGCGTGCCGAACTGCGCGGGATCTGGGACGGCCTCAGCCCGGAACTGCGCGGCCGGGTCTGGGAGGCCGACGCGATGGGGCTGCTGGCGGCCGGGATCACGGATCCGCAGTACAAGTGGAAGCCGGCGGACGTGGGGTCCGGGAAGTTCCACTCGCGCGATCCCGGCTACAAGGACTACTTGTTCCAGGTCGAGGCGAAGGCCATGGCGAAGGGCGGCCGGCTGGCGGGCTACGACCAGGGGGCCCGCGCGTTGGCCCACTACCTCGCAGGGTCCGGAAAGCCGCTGGATCTGGACATCAACCGCATGTGGGACGAGGACGAGGGATTTCGGAAGGCCGCCACGGAGAACCTCAGCAAGCATGAGGACGAGTGGCGGCAAAAGGCCCTGAAGGCGTTCGAGGAGTCGGGCGGCCGGCCGGTGGCCATTCCGGTGGAGACGAAGGCCCAGGGATACGAGCAGGGCGACCGCGACTGGAATTTCGCCGTCGGCCACGCGATGGTGAACCATTCGGGAGTCGTGAGCGTGGAGCCCGGCCCGCACGGGAAGCCCAAGGTGTCCCTCGACTACCAGGTGAACGTCTGGGACCGGTACAACTGGGATGACGACACGTCCTTCGACATCGCGGGCGTCACCGTCACCGGCGAGCAGATGCAAGGGCTCCACCAGACCGGCCTCGCCCAGGAATTCAACATGCACGGCAGCAGCTCGACGCGCTGGCGCGACCTGACCCAGGGGCAGGAGCCGAAGGGCTGAGGGCTACGGGGAGTCCGGGGGCCGCTCGCCGTGGCGCGGCGGCGGCCACTGCCGTAGCACCTCGCCCGGCGCCAGCCGGACCACCACCTCGGCGAGCTGGGTGCAGATCAGCTCGATCTGCTGGCGGGTGCGGTTCCGCTCGGTGATGATCGCCGACAGCAGCAGCGCGGTCAGCGCGGTGGAGCCGTTGAACGCCTGCAGGGTGACCATCCGCGCCAGCAGCGTATGCCCGGCGAACGGGCCGACCCCCGCCGCCGTCGCCTGGATCGCGCACAACGACACGATGAGCGAGCACGGCGCGGCCCCCGCCAGCTGGAAGCGCAGCGCCGCCCAGATCAGAAACGGGAAGACCAGGAAGAGCAGACTGCCGACGGAGTGCGTGGCGAGCAGCGCGACGGCCGCCGTGGCCGCGAACAGCAGCCCCGCCTCGGCCCACCGGTAGGGGCGGACGCCGCGCGGCAGCCGGGCCCTGCTCAGCATCAGCAGCAGCGGTGTGACCACGAGGACCCCCATCGCGTCCCCCGTCCACCACACCGACCAGGTCGACCAGAAGGCGTCGGCGGGGAGCGCGCCCTCCAGGACGAGCACGCCCGTGCCCACCGTGGAGCTGATCAGCATGCCGGCCAGCGCGCCGAGGAAGACCAGCGACAGCGCGTCCCGCAGCCGGTCCAGCTCCGGGTGGAACCCCATGCGCCGCAGCAGCAGATACGAGCACACCGGGGACAGGGTGTTGCCCGCCACGATCGCGACGACCGCGGCGGCCGTCGGGCCGATCGGCGCGTTGACCAGCAGGGCGCCCAGCGTGATGCCCGGCCAGCTGCGCAGGCCGAGGAGGAGGAGACAGGCCAGGGCGATACCGGTGGGCGGCCAGAGCGGGGTGACCTGGCCGCGCACCAGCTCCTGCAGCAGCCCGATCCGGGCCCCGGCGTAGTAGGCAGCCGTGACGGCGGCGATCCGCAGGCCCGTGGCGCCGTATCGCCGGATCCAGTCGTCGCCTGCCACAGCGGCCATCAGACAACGCCGTCGCAGTGGGGCGTGGGTGACACGCAGAGCCGCGGCGCGGCGTCCGCCGCACGGCGGAACCGGGGCGCGCTCAGGGCCGTACGCCGTCGTGGCGGAGCACCAGCACGGCCGCGTCGTCGCTGTGGCCGGTCCGGTCGGCGACCTCGCTCACCCGCGCGGCCAGCTCCTCCGCGTCCGCGTCATAGCCCGCGCCGACCAGCCGCGACACCTCCGCCAGCCCCTGGTCGATCGAGTAGGACGGCCCCTCCACCACCCCGTCCGTGATCAGGACGAAGGCTCCCGCCCGCGTCAGCCGGTGCCGGGTCACCGGATAGATCTCGCCGGACTGGATCCCCAGCGGCAGGCCCCCGGGGTCCCAGACGACCTCGGCCGGGGAGTCCGCCGAGGCCTGGATGGCCGGGACGTGGCCCGCGCGGGAGCAGGCCAGCTCGCCCGCGACCGGGTCGAAGCGGACGAAGGAACAAGTGGTGAACAGGTCGCTGCCCATCGAGATGAGCAGTTCGTTGACCCCGCGCAGCACCTCGCCCGGGTCGCAGGTGGCGGTGGCGACGGCGCGCAGCCCCGTGCGGACCTGGCCCATGAAGGCCGCCGCCTCCACGTCATGGCCCTGGACGTCGCCGATGGCGAAGCCGACCGAGGCGGTGCCGGGCAGCGGGAAGGCGTCGTACCAGTCGCCGCCGACGTCCAGCCCGTCCCGCGAGGGCGTGTAGCGGGCCGCGGTGTGCAGGCCGGGGAGCGTCGGCAGTTCGGAGGGCAGCATCTGGCGCTGCAGGGCCACGGCCAGCTCCACCCGCGCCTGCTGCAGCTTGATCCGCTCCAGGATCTGCGCGGTCAGCCGGCCCAGGGCGCTCAGCGCCTGTTCGGTGGATTCGTGCGGTGCGGTGCGGCGGCGGTTCATCGGTGCTCCGAGTGGTGCCTCCCAGCGCCGGCTGGGGGAGCTCTGGCCCGCGTCTTATGTTACGCGCGGTCACGGGGGAGGGGGCGGGCCGGGGAGGGCCATTCGATGTGCCGCTGCCGCCGCATCGCGCGGCCCGTCGCGGTCCGCGCCCAGATCGGGACCGTGGGTGAGCGGGGCGGGCGGCGCGCCCCGCCCTCGCTGCCTGTCAGGTCACGGTCAGGCCTTGCTACGCATATGCGCAGCGGCCTTGCCGAGGCCGCCGGTTGGCGACACCGTTGTCCGGCAACGGGCACGCGCGCCGCGTGCCCGTCTTCGACAGGGACCGGAGGTGCCATGGGACCGATCGTTCCACCCCTCGTTCCACCGTTCGAGCTCGTCGGTGAAGGGCCGCACCGGGTCGTGGCCGTCCACGGCTGGTTCTCGGACCGCGCCGCCTTCGCGGCCATGCTGCCGCATGTCGACCGTCGGGCCTTCACCTACGCACTCCCCGATCTGCGCGGCTACGGGGAGGCGCGGGACATCCCCGGTGAGTACACCACCGGCGAGGCGGGCCGTGATCTGCTCGCGCTCGCCGACCACCTCGGCTGGCAGCGGTTCTCGCTCCTCGGGCACTCGATGGGCGGCGCCGTCGTGCAGCGCGTCGTGGCCGCCGCCCCCGACCGGGTGGGGCGGCTTATCGGGGTCGCCCCCGTCCCCGCGAGCGGGCTGCCGATGGAAGGTGAGCAGTGGGAGCTGTTCACCTCGGCCGCCGAGCGCCCCGAGAGCCGACGGGCGATCATCGACTACACCACCGGCGGCCGCCACCCCGCCGCCTGGCTCGACCTGATGGTCCGGCACTCGCTGGAGCACAGCGACGCCAAGGCGTTCCGGGCCTGGCTGGACTCATGGGCGCTGGAGGACTTCCACGAGGACATCGTGGGGTCCCGGGTGCCGGTCCGGGTGGTGGTCGGGGCGCAGGACCCGGCGCTGACGGCGGAGGTGATGCGGCAGACCTGGCTGCGCTGGTATCCGCGCGCCGACCTCGTCGAGCTGCCCACCGCCGGGCACTACCCCGCCGACGAGGCGCCGCTCGAACTCGTACGCGCCGTAGAGGACTTCATCACGGCGGACGCGTGATCACGGACCGGAGCCGTCGGCTTTGAGGGCCGAGCCGGACGGGCCGGAATCGAAGGAGGCCGAGGCGCGGGCGGAGGGGGAGGAGGACGCGGAGGGGCGCGCCGAGTGCTTCGCCGCGTACTTCTCCTCGCTCTCCCGGTACTGGGGGAGCAGCGTGTTCAGGATGCGGTCCACGTACTCACGGGTCTCGGCGATCCTCGGGACCCCGCGGGCCTTGAGGACCGCGGTCGGACCGGCGTTGTACGCGGCCAGCGCCAGCTTGGTCGGGTCGCCGGGCAGGGATTTCACCACGCCGTACAGATGGCACATGTAGCGAGCCTGCGAGGGGATGGCGTCCTTGGGCTCCCAGACGTCGGCCTTTCCGTCGCCGTCCCCGTCGCGGCCCCACTCGGCCCAGGTCTGCGGGGTGAACTGCGAGATGCCCTGTGCGTGTCCGGAGTCCGCGTCCGGCCGCCAGCCGCTCTCCGCGTGGATCTGCGCGGCCAGCAGCGCCACGCTCACCTTGGGGCAGGCGCGGGCGGCCGCCTCGACCACCGGGCGCTCGGCCGCGGGGATGGCCGGAAGCTCGGGCTCCGAGGGGGTGGTGAACTGCCGTAGGACGAGGATCCCGGCGGCGAGCACCAGGGCGGCGCCGGTCAGGGCGGCCGCGGTACGGCTGCGGCGGGTCACCATGCGGGCGCCGGAGGGACGGGGATGTGCATGAGGGGACGGTAGCCGGATTTTGGAGCCGGGTCCGTGATTCAGTGCTGCCCGGCTCCGCTCACCGCCGACTGCGCCGCCGGGAGCGGCTGTTCCTCGTCGGCGGGCCGCCTCATCACATAGGCCGCGCCCGCGCCGGCCGCGAAGAGCGCGAGCACCGAGACCGCCGTGCCCAGCCAGGTGGCGCCGAGCCACTGGCCGCCGACGTACCCCAGGCTCACGCTGTAGGCGGCCCAGGCCAGTCCGGCCACCGCCGACCAGGGCAGGAACTCCTTGGCCCGGCGGTGCGCCGCGCCCGCGCCGAGACTGACGACGGATCGTCCGGCGGGCGCGAAGCGGGCTATGACGACCAGCGCGCCGCCGCCCCGGACCAGCGCACTGCCCAACTTCTCCTGGGCGGAGGTCAGCCGGCGGGAGCGGGCGATGGCGCGGTCGAGGCGGTCGCTGCCGCGCCAGGCCAGCCGGTAGGCGACCATGTCGCCGAGGACGGAGGCGGTGGCGGCGCACAGGATGAGGGCGAACATCTGCGAGAAGTCGGCAGCGCCCGCCTGGACGCGCACCACGCCCACCGCGTCCACGGTGGTTCCGGCGGCCGCCGTGGCGGCCGTGATGACGAGGACACCGCTCGGAAGGACGGGGAGGAACACGTCGAGGAGAACGGACATGCCGACAACCGCGTAAATCCATGGGGTGTTGGTCAGCGACCCCAAATGCTCCAGCAACGTTTCTCCCGATCCGGTTCCCCCCGGCCGCGCCGCCGCGGGGAGCGGCGGAAGCGGCCTTTTCACAGCCATACAGCGTACGCCTGTGACGGGTGAGGATATCGGCAAGAAGGTGTTGATGTTGTTCGAATCACGTCACACGGGGATTGCCTCCCCGGTGACGAATGGGAGGTACCCCCGCATAACGTGACCCGTGGCGTGCGGTGGAGGCTCAGGCCGCGGTCGGCTGACGGTGTGTCTCGGAGGCCGTGACCGTCTGGCGCGCGGAGCCGAGGAAGCGGTCGAGGGCCCAGGGGCCGGGGCCGGTGAAGACGATGAGCAGGAACGCCCAGCAGAACATCGCGGCCGCCTCGCCGCCGTTCTGGATGGGCCACAGCTTCTCCGGCTGGTGCTCGTGGAAGTACGCGTACGCCATCGAGCCGGAGCAGATGAACGCCGCGCTGCGGGTGCCCAGGCCGAGCAGCACCAGGCCGCCGCCGACGAGCTGGATCACGGCCGCGTACCAGCCGGGCCAGGTGCCGGCGTCGACGGTCTTGCCGGTGCCCATGAGGCCGCCGAACCAGCCCAGCAGCGAGGAGGCGCCGTGGCAGAAGAAGAGCAGGCCGACGACTATGCGGAAGAGCGAGAGGACATACGGTCTCGTGCTGTCCAGACGGTCGGCGAGACCTTGGGGGGTGGCGGACGGGGACATGGGGACAGCTCCTTGTTCCGGGGACGGGAAACAACGGGAGTGTCAGGTTAGGTTCCCCTCACCTTTTGTTGCAAGTTCAAGTTCCGCCAACTCCGGCCCCACCGCGCGCAGCACCGCGCGGGCCACCGCGTCGGTGTCGCACAAGGTCACCGAGTTGACCCCGGGCCGTGCGCCCGCCGCCGTGACCCAGTGCACGCCCTCCGTCGGCACCCCGATCGCAAAGCGCCGTGGATGGGGCCGCCCCTCCGCGTCCACCAGGCGATATGGGCTCGGGGTGACGTCCAGGCCGCCCGTCTCATAGCCCTCCACCCGGTGCGGACGGCACCCCCCGGTGCGCAGCAGATGGGTCAGCAGCGGGTCCGCGGTCCGCCGCAGATCGGGCTCCGGCAGCCGCGCCTCGATGAGCGTCGTCGCCACCACCCCAGACCCCGGCACCCGCGCCGAATGCCCCCCGAAACCAGGGGTTCCGCCCGGCTCGCTGACGGTCACTTCGGTCACCTCCAGATGCGGACCGAGTACGTCCAGCACCCCCGCCTCGATCAGCGCGGCCATCTCCTCGATGCGGCGGCGCGGCGGGCCGATCGACAAAAAGGCGTTGAGCGGGGTGTACCAGCGATCGAGATGGGACCGGCGCGAGCGCCCCGACAGACCGCCGTGGTCGACGATTTGCCGCAGCTCATTGCGCAGATCACGAAGTACGTCGAGGGCCGCCTTGACGGGGCCCGAGACATTCCCGAGCCGGGCGTGGGCCACGTCCTCGCGGGCGTACACCAGCAGCCACCGCCGGAAGTCCTCCCGCCCGGTGAAGTCCCGGCCCTGGTGCGGATGGGCCACCGAATCCCAGCACCATCGGTCGGCCGGTGCGATGCCGAAATCGTCCAACACCGCCGCCTCTTCCGCCCCGCCGTGCTCGGTGGCCAGAAAACGCCCCCTGAAACCCGTGAAGCCCGTAGATCCCTGCCGTCCCTGCTGACTCTGCTGGCTCGATTCACCCGACTGCCCCCGCCGGGCCGTCTGGTCCGGCCGGTCCGTCCGGCCCAGCAGCGCCTCGTAATAGACCGTCTCGGCCTCCTTCGCGACCAGCGGCCAGACCTCGGTCAGGAAGTCCGGCGGATCGCCGGATTCCGCGCGCTTGCGGAAGTGGCTGATCACCTCGGGCGTCAGCAGCAGCGGATCGTGGCGCCCGTGCGGTCCCTTCGCGTTGTCGCCCCGCGCGTGGTACGGAATGCCGCGCCGGGAGCCCGCGTACAGCCGCGGCTCGCGGCCCGAGGGGCGGTAGACCAGCGTGCCGCCGTCGCCCGGCGCGAAGCCGCCGCCGCGGCCGACCGTCAGCAGCGCCATGTGGTCGAAGAAGTTGAGACCCAGGCCGCGCAGCAGCACCGGCTCGCCGGGCGCGATGGGCGACAGATCGACGTCGGCCGGGTTGGCGGGCGGGTAGTAGCGCAGCCCATGGCGCCGGGCGTGCGCGGCGAACCGTTCCTCCGCCGCATCGGCCACCGTCGGCAGATGGCCCTGGGCCAGCACGACCGCCCGCAGCCCGTCGAGCCGGCTGCCGTCCTCCAGGGTCAGCACCTGCTCGCCGCCCGGGCGTTCCTCGAGGCGCACGGCGCGCGCGGCGTGCACCCGGACGGTCACCGTGTCCGGCGCGCCCCGCACCACCTCCCCGAACACCCACTCCAGATAGCGGCCGTACAGCGCGCGGCTGGGGTAGTCGTCCGGGCCCAGGGCCGGGTCGAGCCCGCGGGCGGCGACCCACTCGTGCAGGCTCGGCCCGGTGCGGACCGGCCCCTCGCATGCGACGCTCGCGTCGGTGAAGAGGGTCACCTGCGAGGCCACGGTGTTCATCAGCAGCTCGCCCGGCTGGGCCGTACGCCACACCCGGCCGGCGCCGGGCGGGGACGGATCCACCATATGAACGGTGAGCCGCGCGCCGGCCGCGAGCTCCGGGGCCGAGGCGCACAGCCGCTCGAGCACGCTGGTGCCACGGGGACCGGCACCGACGACGGCTATGGCGTAGGGGTCTCCGGTAAAGATGGTGTCTCCCGGGGCAGATGTGACTCAGGGAGCGCCCATCATGCCGCCCGGCTCCCGGGAATCGCGCCGAGGTACGGAACTCCGGCCACCGTTGTGGGAGGGATCACGCGGCCCAGTCCGTCTCCAGGGCCGTGACCAACCGCGCCCCGCCGCCCGACGGATCGGGCAGGGCCTGGTCGAGCCGCAGCCGCGCGGCGCGCCCGCGCAGCGTCAGGGTCATCAGCTGGTTGCCGAACCACGGGCCGCCCGTCTTGCGCCAGTCGAGGCGGCCCGGGGCGACCCGTCCGTGCCGGGCGAAGGCGCGGCCGAGCCGACGGCCCGCCCGGCTCCAGCCGAACCGGAAACCGAGCCGGATCGAGGCATAGGTGCGGTTGTGCACGGGCGAACACGTCAGCTGCCGCACCTGGCTGTCCGGCGGCTGCGGCCAGCGCGACCAGTCGGGCTCGGCGACATACGCATGGTGCACATCGCCGGACAGCACGCTGATCGTCGCCGGCGCCGAGGGCCCGCCGCCGACCTTCGCGATCAGCTCGGTCAGCGCCTCGAAGGACGCGGGAAAGGCGGCCCAGTGCTCCAAGTCGCCGCGCCGGCGCAGGTTTTCCGCGAGGCGCGCCCAGCGCGGGCCGCGCCTGCCGCAGCACACCGCCGCGTTCCAGGACTCCACGTCATGGACGAAGGGCGGCAGCAGCCAGGGCAGCGAGGTGCCGATCAGGAGGTGGTCGTACGGCCCGGCGCTGCCGCTGGTGGCGTAGCTGTCCGTGCCGTCCAGCGCCTGCTCGCGCAGCCATGCCAGCTCGGGCTCGGCGACCATCGCCCGCGCGCCCTCCTCCAGCACCCGCGCGGCCCGGGTGTCGACCATCAGCAGCCGCACCCGCCCGAAGTCGCGGCGGTAGCTCCAGCGGGCGTATGCGGGGTCGGCGTCGGCACGGGCGGCGAACTCCCGCAACAGGGCCGTGCCGTCCGGCGCGGCCCGCACCGCCGCGTACAGCTCATCGGCGGCCAGCTCGGCGGGGGAGAGATTGCCCAGGTGCTGATGGACCCAGTACGACATCAGACCGCTGAGGATGCGCTCCTGCCACCACGGTGTGGCGCGCATCTCCCGCTGCCACGCCTCGCTGGTGTTCCAGTCGTCGATGACATCGTGGTCGTCGAAGATCATGCAGCTGGGGACGGTGGAGAGCAGCCAGCGCACCTCCGGGTCCAGCCAGGACTCGTAGTACAGCCGGGTGTACTCCTCGTAGTCGGCGACCTGCTGCCACGGGGGCCGTGTCACATCGCGCCGCCCGGCGAGCCAGCGGCGGGTCTCCTCGGAGGTCTCGTCCGCGTAGACCTGGTCGCCCAGCAGGACGAGCACGTCGGGGCGCTCGGCCCCGGGCGTGTGGGCGAGGGTGTGCGCCAGGGTGTCCAGGGCGTCGGGGCCCATCGGGTCCGCCGAGGCGTCGGCGGGCGCCGCGGCCCACCGGCAGGAGCCGAAGGCGACGCGTACGGCGGCAGGGGCGGCGCCGTCGGCGTCGTCGGCTTCGGGGCCGTCGGGCTCGGCTTCGGGGCCGTCGGGCTCGGCGTCGGGGCCGGCGGGGCCGGCGGGCCGGGCGGGGGTGCGGATCGTGGAATCCGGGAAGCGGGAGTCGGGCAGCGGCCACACCTGCTCGCCGTCCAGCAGCACGCGGTAGGCCGTCTCACCGCCCGGACGCAGTCCGGTGACCGGGACCAGGGCGTAGTGGTGCCCGGCGATCGACCAGGTGCGGGCCGCGCCGCCCGCGCCGTCGGCACACCGCACCTCGGCCTCGCAGGGGTGGTCGGCCTCGATCCAGACGGTCGCGCTGGTGCCGGTTTCCCAGTCGACATGGCGCAGCAGCGGTCCCAGGCGCAACTCGGCCATCCGGCCCTCCTCCGTCGCTTCGGCGTGCAGGCGTCACGGTACGGAACGACGGAGGAGGGCGCGGCGGTTCCGGTGCGGAGCCTTCAGCACCCGTTCGTGGTTGCGGGGCGGAGCCTCAGCAGCCGTTGAGGATGGAGCTGAGGGCGCTCTTCTCGGCGGAGTCGACCGACAGGTCGTAGTAGTACTTCACCTGCACCCAGGCGCGGGCGTAGGTGCAGCGGTACGAGGTGACCGGCGGCAGCCACTCGGCCGGGTCCTTGTCGCCCTTGGCCTGGTTCACGTTGTCCGTGACGGCGATCAGCTGCGGACGGGTCAGGTCGTTGGCGAAGGACTGGCGGCGGGAGGTGGTCCACTCGCTCGCGCCGGAGTCCCAGGCCTCGGCGAGCGGGACGAGGTGGTCGATGTCCAGGTCGGAGGCGGCGGTCCAGGTGGCGTTGTCGTAGACGGAGCGCCAGGTGCCGCTGACGGCGGCGCAGCTGGAGTCCTGCTGGACGTTGGTGCCGTCGCGCTTGAGGACGACCTCGCGGGTGTTGCAGGCGCCGCTCTGGGTGATCCAGTGGGGGAAGAGATCACGGTCGTAGCCCGTGCGGTCCTCCGTCGCCACGGTCAGCGAGGCGAGGTAGGTGCGGGCGGTGGCGGCGCTGACGGGGGTGGGCAGTGCCGCCTGGGCGGCCGGGCCGTTGAACAGGCCGGTCAGGGCGATCAGACCGGTGGCCGCGGCCAGTACGCTCAGCCGTCGACGCGCGTAGAAGCCGCGCCGGGTGAAGGCGTTGCGTATTCGGGACATGCGAACTCCCTTGTGGTGGGGGATGGTTCGGCCCGGTGAGGGCCGGGTAACGCGGGGGTAATGCTGTCGCCGGAACGTTTCTCTCCGGAGTGCGACAGGTAACAGATTGGCGACATGGACACGTCATGTCGAGAGGGTGGGGCCCGGCAATCTCATCGGGCCGGCGGACCGCCGTCCGGGCCGGCGGACCGCCGTGAGCCACGCGCCGACGGCGTCGCGTATCCTTGCCGACAGCAGAAGGGGAGTAGCTCTTCGCCGGACCGTCGACATACTGCCCGTCCCTCGTGGCCGGGCCGGCGCCCGGAGCGTATGGCACCCGTCCCGGTGGGAGGTGCGTACGCCAGCGAGACCTTCGGCCGCAGTGTCCGACGCTGCCGTGCCGAAGCGACCCCTCCCCACGGGCCCCTCTCGGTGCGGCCCGAGCCCTTGAGGTAACCACCCGTGTTCAGTCTCACCGTCGCCGCCGTCGTCTTCGGCGTCGTCTTCCTGGCCGAGCTGCCCGACAAGACCGCACTCGCCGGGCTGATGCTCGGCACCCGCTACCGCGCCTCGTACGTCTTCGTGGGGGTCGCCGCCGCCTTCGCGGTCCATGTCGTGCTCGCGATCGCGGCGGGCAGCGCGCTCGGCCTGCTCCCGCACCGCCTCGTCCAGGCGATCGTGGGAGTGCTCTTCCTCGGGGGCGCGGCGGTGCTGCTGCTGAAGAAGGACGACGAGGAGGAAGAGATCCGCACCCCCGCCGACCAGAGCTTCTGGAAGGTCTCGGGGGCGGGGTTCATGCTCATCCTGATCGCGGAGTTCGGCGATCTGACCCAGATCATGACGGCCAACCTGGCCGCCCGCTACGACGACCCGCTGTCGGTCGGCATCGGCGCGGTGCTCGCCCTGTGGGCCGTCGCGGGGCTCGGCATCGTGGGCGGCCGCACGCTGATGCGGTACGTGCCGCTGCGGCTGATCACGAAGGTGGCGGCGCTGGTGATGCTGGCGCTGGCCGGGTTCAGCCTGTACGAGGCGGTGGCGGGCTGACGTACACCGCGGCCTGAGACCCCGGCCCGGGCCGGGGTCTCAGGCCGCGGTGCCGTGCCCGGGGTGTGCTGCCCGGGGTGTCCTGCCCGAGCCGTGCTGTCCGAGCCGTGCTGTCAGTCCGTGAAGCGCAGGCGCAGGGTGCCGTCCGGCAGCGCCTCGACGCGGACCCGCTCCAGGTCCTGTACGTGCGCGTCAGGGGCGTGGGCCGCGGCCCGGGGGCCGACCCCGACGACCCGCATACCGGCCGCCCGGCCCGCCGCGATGCCCACCTCGGAGTCCTCGAAGACGACGCACTCCTGGGGCTCGAAGCCCAGCTCGGCCGCGCCCTTGAGGAAGCCCTCCGGGTCCGGCTTGCTCGCCCCCACGCACTCCGCCGTGATCCGCACGCCCGGCATCGGCAGCCCCGCCGCGTCCATCCGGGCGCGGGACAGCCCCTCGTCGGCGGAGGTGACCAGGGCGTGCGGCAGGCCCGCGAGCGAGGCCAGGAAGGCCGGGGCGCCGGGGATGGCCACGACGCCGTCGACGTCCGAGGTCTCCCACTCCAGCATCCGCTGGTTGTCCGCCAGGTTCTCCTCGACGGGCCGCTCGGGGAGCAGCACCGCCATGGTGGCGTGCCCCTGCCGCCCGTGTACCACCTTGATCACGCTGTCCCCGTCGAGCCCGTGCTCGGCGGCCCAGCGGCGCCAGCAGCGCTCCACCACGGCGTCGGAGTTCACGAGCGTGCCGTCCATGTCGAGGAGGAGGGCGCGGGTGGTGAGCGGGGCGGTAGCCGGCATCGGCGTACTCCAGGGCGCGGGAAGCGAGACAAGTGGTCCCGCCCGCCGGTCAGGGAGTGCGGGCGGAACCACTTTGTTCCTCCACGATACAAAGAGCGCCGCCGGTGCGCCAGTGGCCCCGGCGGGTTCCCTCAGGGATCCGCCGGGGCTTCTCCAGGCCGTCGCCGGGCCTTCGCCTGGGCGTCGCCGGGTCTCACCGGGTCGCCGTCGTGTCTTTACGGCTCGTGTTCCATGGCTCGTGTTTTTACGGCTCGTCCCGCGGCTCGTGTTCTACGGCTCGTGTTTTTACGGCTCGTCGGTCCGCGACTCCAGCGCACGGCGAGTATTGGGCCCGTAGACCCCCTTCGGGTCGCCCTCCACCCCGTATGTGTTCTGGAAGCTGGTGACCGCGTTCCGTACGGCGTCGTCGTAGTCGCCGTCCGACGGCCCGAGGTAGAGCAGCAGCTGGCCCAGGCGCTTCTGGAGCTCGACCACTTCCGAGCCGCTGTCGCCCTCCTGGAGCACCGGCGGGCCGGTCGGGGTCGGGGTCTCCGTCGGGCTGGGGGTGACGCTGCCGGTCGCGCCGGTCGCCGAGGGGGTGGGCGGGGCGGCCGTCTTGGCGGGCTCCTCCGACTTGAGGGTCGAGGGCGAGCGGCTGGGCCGCGGGCTCGCGCTCTCCTTCTTGGAGGCGGAGGGTGTCGCGGTCGGGGTGGCGGACGATGCCGAGGGCGAGGGCTTGCCGGGCGTCTCGTCGTCCTTGGCCGACGGATCGTCGTCCGGCGCGCTGGAGCTCGGGTCCGACAGCGTCCGGTCGGCTTCCTGGTCGTGCTTCTTGTCACCGCCCAGTAAACCGGTGCCGAAGGCCAGCGTGCCCGCCACCGCCACCGCGGCGGCCCCCGAGAGCACCGCCACCACCGGGCCCCTGCGGCTCTTGCGGTGGCGCCCGGTGCCGGACGCGGCCCCGCCCTCGGCGGGGACGGGCGCGTCGGCCCCGGCCCGCGCGGGCTCGATCGACCCGATCCTGTCGATGGGCTGGGTGACGGGTTCGAACGCCTGGGTCACCGCGGCGGCCCCCGCGGCTCTGTTCCCTCTGCCCGTTCCGGCCGCTGCGCCACCAGCGGCGTCGTCCGCCTCGTCCGCTCTCCCGGCCCGTTCCCTCCCGGGCCGTTCGAGTTCCGCGTCCACATCGTGGGCGTCGCGGTCCTCATGAGCGGATCTTCGGGGCGTCATGCGCTCGAACAGCCGGATGTCGCGGAGCTCGGGGCCCTTGCGGCGGTCTTCGCCCGCGAGCGTGACGTACGGGCGTGGGCCCATCGGGTCGTCGCGTATCTCGTCGTCGAAGCCGTCGCGCCGGTCCTCGCGCGTGCTGTCGCGCATGCCGTCCCGGCCGCGTATGCCGTCGCGGTCGTCGCGCATGCGGTCCTCGCTGTCGCCCGCCGCCGCGGCAGCCGCGGCGGCGCGCGCTGCACACGCGCAACCGGGGCGGCCGTTCTCGCGCGCCGGCGCGAAGCAGTGCGGGCAGAGGTCTGCCGTCACGGGTCTTTCCCTCCCTGGACTCGCAGCGATTATGCAGAGCCTGTCATGTCCGCGCAGCGCTTCCCAACGAGTGTGGGCCTTCTCGAGAGGCCGTACCGGGTCATAGAGGTGAGGATGGGGATGAAGGACGCGGATCAGGACGACGGCGACGAGTCGAGGACGAGTCGGCGGCGAGTCGAGGACGGTAGCGCGGCGGCTCGCGAGCGGGCTGCCGCGCGGGCCGACAACGTACGGAGTCACCATGGCGCAGGACGCGAGCCCCTCGACCCCGGCCCCGGGTCCCGTGGCGCTCGGCCCGGGGGAGGGCCGTACCAGGCGTACGGTCCTCGTGGCGATCGGCGCCCTGCTGCTCGGACTGCTGCTCGCCGCCCTCGACCAGACGATCGTCGCCACCGCCCTGCCCACGATCGTCAGCGATCTCGGCGGGCTGTCGCACCTGTCCTGGGTCGTCACCGCGTATCTGCTCGCCTCGACCGCCGCCACCCCGCTGTGGGGCAAGCTCGGCGACCAGTACGGGCGCAAGAAGCTCTTCCAGGCCGCCATCGTCATCTTCCTGATCGGCTCGGCGCTGTGCGGGCTCGCGCGGAACATGCCGGAGCTGATCGCCTTCCGCGGGCTGCAGGGGCTGGGCGGCGGCGGGCTGATCGTGCTGTCGATGGCGATCGTCGGCGACATCGTCCCGCCCCGCGAGCGCGGCCGCTACCAAGGGCTCTTCGGCGCGGTCTTCGGCGCCACGAGCGTGCTCGGGCCGCTGCTGGGCGGGCTCTTCGTCGACCACCTCAGCTGGCGCTGGGTCTTCTACATCAACATCCCCCTCGGCATCATCGCGCTCGCCGTCATCGCCGCCGTCCTGCACATCCCGGTCCGCGGCGCCCACCACACCATCGACTACCTCGGCACCCTCCTCATCGCCGCCGTCGCCGCCGCGCTGGTGCTGATGACCTCCCTCGGCGGCGTGACCTACCCGTGGGGCTCCTGGCAGATCGTCGGGCTCGCGCTGCTGGGCCTGGCGCTGCTGGTGGCCTTCCTGCAGGTGGAGCGGCGCGCCGCCGAGCCCGTGCTGCCGCTGTACCTCTTCCGCAGCCGCTCCTTCGCGCTCTGCTCGGTCATCGGCTTCGTGGTCGGCTTCGCGATGTTCGGCAGCATGACCTACCTGCCGACGTTCCTGCAGGTCGTGCAGGGCGTCACGCCGACCCTGTCCGGTGTCCACATGCTGCCGATGGTCTTCGGCATGCTGCTCGCCTCCACCGGCTCCGGGCAGGTCGTCAGCCGTACCGGCCGCTACAAGGTCTTCCCGGTCCTCGGCACCGGCGTCACCGCCGTCGGCCTGCTGCTCCTGCACCAGCTGCGGCCGTCCACCGGCGTGGCCGAGACCAGCGTGTACTTCTTCGTCTTCGGCTTCGGGCTCGGCCTGGTCATGCAGGTCCTGGTGACCATCGTGCAGAACTCCGTCCGCTACCAGGACCTGGGCGTCGCCACCTCGGGCAACACCTTCTTCCGCTCCATCGGCGGCTCCTTCGGCGTCTCCGTCTTCGGCACGATCTTCGCCAACAGCCTCGCCCCGCACCTCGCCCATGTGCTGGCCGGACAGCGGCTGCCCCCCGGCGTCGACCCCGGCGCGCTGAGCGCCGACCCCCGGGGCGTCCGGCTGCTGCCGGCGGCGCTGCGGGGGAGGGCGCTGGACGCGTACTCCGTCTCCATCACCGACGTGTTCCTGTACGCGGTGCCGTTCGTCCTGATCGCCTTCGCCCTCGCCTGGTTCCTGCGGGAGGAGCCGCTGCGGGCCAGCGTCACCGCGCCCGAGGCCAGCGAGGTGGTCGCCAGCAACCCCGTCGAGCGCTCCTCCCGGGACGAGGTCGCCCGCGCCCTCTCGCTGCTGGGCAGCCGCGAGGGCCGCAAGCAGGTCTACGAGGACATCGCCGAGCGCGCCGGCCTCGACCTCAAACCCGCCGCGAGCTGGATGCTGCTGCGGATGAGCCACTACGGCGCGGTCGAGCCCTTCCTGCTGGCCGAGCGCTCGCATGTGCCGCTGCGGGTCATCACCGAGGCGACCCGGCAGATCGAGGAACGGGGGCTGGGCGCGCGGGACGGGGCGTCGCTCGTACCGACCCAGGAGGGGCGAGGGGTGGCGGAGCGGCTCTACCGCGCCCGGGCGGAGTCGCTGGCGGAGCTGCTGGGCGACTGGTGGTCCCCGGACCGGCCGACCGACCTGATGGAGCTGGTGCGCGAGCTGAACCGGGAGCTGTGCGGCTCGGACGCGGAACAGCCGGACGACGGCGACGCCCCACCCCCGCCCCGCCCGGGACCGCGGCGGGCGGCGTAGCGCGGGGCGGTGGGGTGGGGGGTGCGGGGCGGGGGCCGCTGTGGGTGTGGGTCAGTTGGCTGCGGGGGTGCCTACGGTCAGTTGGCGGCGGGGGCGCCGAGGTCCTTGCCCAGCCAGACCTCCGTGTACGGCCCCTCGCGGAACGGCGGCACATCCACGTACCCGTACCGCGCGTACAGGGCCCGCGCCTCGCGCAGATCCAGCCGCGTCTCCAGCACGGCCCGCTCGGCGCCCAGCTCACGCGCGGCCGCCTCGGCCGCCGCGAGGAGCACCGCGCCCACGCCCAGGCCGCGCTTGGCCGGCCGTACGAACACCCGCTTGAGCTCCGCCGTGCTGCCGCCGTCCAGCAGCCGCACACCGGCACACCCGGCGGGCTCGCCGTCGTGCTGGGCCACCAGGAACATGCCGTGCGGCGGGGTGAGGTCGTCGCTGGGCATCTCGACGAGATGCCTGTCGATCTCCTCGGGGGTCGTGTCGCGCCCCTCGTGGAGCTGATACCAGCGGTCGGCGACATCGATGAGGAACTCGCGCAGCAGCCCGTCCGAGACGGGGTCGCCGACCGGGAGCGGGGCGACCGTCAAGGATGCCGGGGGGCGGGGCGTGCTCATGGTCATGGCAGGCATCGTGACAGCCGCCGCCGGGACCGCGCACCTGAGTTACCGCCGGCCCGCTCGCCGAGGCGCATCCTCCCCCAACGCCCGCCGCGAAGCCCGTGAGTTTGAGGGCGGGGAGGGGGGCAACCCGGCGGGGAACAGCCCCCGGACGGAAGGGGGCACCGGTGGAAGGCAGAAGGAGACCATGTCAACAGGCGCGAGCATCATCGTGGTTGTCGCTGCCGTCGTCCTCGTCATCGCCCTCGCGGCCGCGCTCGCCGCGGGATTCGTCAGGGCGCGCGACGGAGGCCGGAACCGCTCTCTGCGACGCCGCTTCGGACCTGAGTACGACCTGACGGTCGCCCGCCATACGGGCGACACGAGGGCGGCGGAGCGCGAGCTCCAGGAGCGGCTGCGGCGGCACGGGGACCTCAAGACCGCGCCGCTGTCCGGCGAGCTGCGCGAGCGGTACGCGGCCGAATGGGCCACGGTGCAGGAGGAGTTCATCGAGCAGCCGGCCCGCGCCACGGCCGACGCCGACCAGCTGCTGGCCCGTCTCGCCCACGACCGCGGGTTCCCCTCCGACCGCTACGACGAGCAGGTCGAGGCCCTGTCGGTGCACCACGCGGACAGCGTGCAGGGCTACCGCCAGCTCCACACCGCCGCCCTGCGGGCCCGCGAGGGCCGGGCGGACACCGAGGAGCTGCGCGAGGCCGTGGTGCACGCGCGGGCCCTCTTCGAGGACCTGGTCAGGCCGCCGCACCACAGCGTCGACGGCAGCGACGCCCCCAACAAGCGGCACCACCCCGGGGGCGGCCGCACCCGCCACTGGCTGGGCACACGGACCCGGCCGCACACGCACACGCCGTAGGCGGTGCGCGGCGGGAACCCGGAACGGGTGACGTCTGATGACCGAGCCCTACGACACGACTACGGCTCCGCGCGCCGGAGCCACCAGCAAGGCCGCGAGCGCATGGAGCGCCCCGAGTGCCCCGAGAGCCCGGAGCGCGCCGAGAGCCCCGAGAGCCAAGGAGGCAGCGGGAACCATGGGAACCTCGGACGGAGCGGGATCCAAGGGCATCAGGGGATCCAAGGGAATGTCGGGAACCAACGGAACCACGGGATCCAAGGGGATGTCGGGAACCAACGGGACCACGGGATCCAAGGGCATCACGGGA
The DNA here is from genome assembly GCF_042959105.1 of Streptomyces sp. NPDC007917. NCBI lineage: Bacteria > Bacillati > Actinomycetota > Actinomycetes > Kitasatosporales > Streptomycetaceae > Streptomyces > Streptomyces sp. NPDC007917. The sequence continues at coordinate 33,095 of NZ_JBIBKK010000006.1, read as the reverse complement.
TCCAAGGGAATCACAGGAACCAACGGGATCACGGGAACCGCGGGTGCCGTCCCCGACGCCCCCAACGGCCCCACCTTCCCGGTCCTCCCGCCGAGCGAGCACGATGAGCTGACCAACCGCCTGCACCACGCGGTCAGCGGCTTCGTGGATGCCCCGCGCGACGCCGTGGAGGAGGCCGATCTGCTCCTCGACGAGCTGTCCGGCCGTCTCACCGACCTCCTGGCCGACCGCCGCCGTACGCTCCGCGACGCCTGGGAGGAGAACGAGTCGGGCGCCGCCGCACACACGGAGGAGTTGCGGCTGGCCATGCGCGGCTACCGCAACGTCCTGGAACGGCTGCTGAGCATCTGACCGGCCGACTGACCGACCGGCCGACTGACCGGCCACGAGCGGCCGACTGACCGGCCGACCGGCCGACCACGAGCGGCCGACCCCCTACGGCCGTCGCCTCCGGCACCCCCGACAAGGCGCCCCGACCCGGCGCGCCGGAGGCGACGGCCGTAGGGCTGGATCACACGGCGAAGCGGGCGACGAAGCGGCGCTGCCAGGGCGTCTCGACGGCACGCCGGGCGTAGTGCTCCCGGACGTAGGCGACCGCTTCCTGGTTCGGGACCCCGTCCAGCACGGCGAGGCAGGCCAGCGCCGTACCGGTGCGCCCGACCCCGCCGCCGCAGGCGACCTCGACGCGTTCGGCCCCGGCCCGCTCCCACGCCTCGCGCAGCGCCTCCCCGGCCGCGGCACGGTCGGACGGCAGCCGGAAGTCCGGCCAGCGGACCCAGCGCGCCTCCCAGGAGACGGCGGGCGGTTCCTTGCCCAGCAGATACAGCGCGAAGGCGGGCTCCGGCCCGGCGGGCAGGGGGTGGCGCAGCCCCCTGCCCCGTACGAGCCGACCAGAAGGCAGCCGCAACACGCCCGCGGCAGTGGGCTCCCAAGTAGTAGTGATCATCCGAGCGAGCGTAGCCCTCGCGCCTTGCCCGCATCCGGGATTCAGCTCAGCGCGAGAACGCTGACGGTCCGCCGTTCACGGGCATCAGGCCGACGCGTCGATGGTGACGACGCCGACGGACTCGGCTCCGACAAGCAGCAGGCAGGCGCGGAAGCCGTAGTCCTCATCCGAGACCTCGAAGGGAAGGCCGATCCCGTACGCCAAGGGGAGCACACTCTTTGAGCCTGAGCCGCCGGTGACCTGTGCGGTGACGGTGTCGAACACGTCCCGGCCGAGGAGGGCCACCAGCCGGTCTCCCGGGAAACGGGGCTGTGGGTCGTCGTCGATGTCGTAGTCGTCGATCTCCCCCATGGCCCAGGCGCCGCTCCTGGCCTGCTCCAGATTGTGCGCTTCGAAGTCCGCCAGGACCCTCGCCAGAGTCTCGTCGTCCAGTCGGCGGAGCTCGGCTTCGTTCTCCTCCTCCCACCACTCGTCGTCCGCCAGCTCCGCCCAGCGGTCCGACTTCGGCCACCAGGCGCGGAACGCGGCGTCGGCGGCGTCCGGGTCGGCGAGGTCCAGGTCAAGGCTGTGTGGCTGGACCTTGAGGCCGACTCGCATGCGGTCGTTGTTGGTCAGCCAGACGAACTCGCCGAGTAGTTCCGCGGCGCATTGGGCGCGCACGGCCAGATCCGCCTGCCGGTACTCGCCCTCGGTGAGGGTGGGAGGTGCGGCGATCTCGCCGTCCAGCACACGGGAAGGGTCCGGCCACAGCCCATCGGAGGGCGGCAGCGCCGCCGAGGGGGCTATGGACAGCCGGAACGTGTCCCCGCCGAGACCTCGGCCGAGCAGGTGCAGCTCATCGTCGAGCGGGTGACCGCCCGGCTCCGCGGCGACCGTGACCCGCACCAGATCGCGAAAGCCCCCCGCCAGTTCCCGGGCCAGTGCGGCGATCAGCTCGCGAGCCCGTTCGGCCGGCGCGTCCGATCCCGAAGAGAGCGCGCCGGTCAGCAGCCGGTGGACATCTTCGGTCACTTCTCCGTCCGGACGCGCACTCGTCCAGGGCTCTCCCGGGTGCTCGATCGCGTGGTTCAGCACCTCGACGGCCACCGGATGGCGGTGCCCTGATGTCCCCTCGCCCGCGAACGTCCCCGGAAACCCGCCGTACTCGGCGATCTCCAGCGACGTCGGCGCCGCATGCCACGGCCGCTCGCTCGGCGACGGCGCGCTGCCCATGACCGGCGTCAACCGGTACGCGGGGCACCCGGTCCCGGGGTGTTCAGGCGCCCAACGCTGCAACAGATGCGTCGCGGGAACCAGCTCAAGCGATGTCATCCACTCTCTCCCGAGTGATTGCTGAGACGGCACTTTGGGGCGTGTCATGCTGCCACGGTGGGCGGTTGGGCGGCGTCCGGACCACCGGCCGACGGCGGGGCACGCCGCGGCGGGACCCCCCGGCGGCGGGGGGTCGGCGGTCCGGGCCCGGGGGGGTGGGGGGGGGCCGGCCCCCCGGGGGGGGGGGGGTCCCGGGGGGGGGGGCCCCCGCCGTCGGCCGGTGGTCCGCGATCCGGGCCCTTGCTGGTGCGGGCGCGTCAGCCCTGCTTGGGTCCCGTCTGCTGCACGACCTCGAAGGACCACAGCGTGGAGCCGGAAGCGGCGGGCTTCTGCTGGGGCGCGCCCTCTCCGCCGCGCTGGTGGGCCGCCTTCATCGGGCCCTCCATCCACGCCTGGAAGTCCTCCTCGCTGCGCCAGCGCGTATAGACGAGGTACTGGTCGGTGCCCTCCACCGGCCGCAACAACTCGAACCACTCGAACCCGTCCGAGCCCTCCACGGTCCCGGCCCGCGACGCGAAGCGCTTCTCCAGCACCTCGCGCTGCTCCTCGGGGACTGTCAGCACATTGATCTTCACGATGCTCATGGGCCCATCCTGCCTCAGCACGCAGCGCCGTAAGACCGAACCGGGTGTGCTCCGGCCTGCCCCGGCTTTCCCACCACCGGTACGCCGCCTCCACCTCGTCCCACAACCGGCGCGGCCCCGACTGCCAGACGCGCGCCGTGCCCCCCTCGCGGAACATCGCACACGCCCAGGGCCAGGACGCGGCCATACGGCGCGTTGCCGACGCAGCCCTTGAACCCGTCACCCGCTATGACGTCCGGGTACAACCCGGCCGCGCACAGCCGTTCGCGGGCGCGCATCGACAGGGCGCGGTCCACTTCCACCGCGGTGACGTTCCGGCCACCGCAGCGATGTGCCAGCGCTCCGGCCGTCTCGCCCGTGCCGGTCTCCATGTCGAACGGCCACATCAGGTCGGGGAGAAGGCGGCCCGGTCCCGGTACGCCTACAGGCCCAGGGGCCAGACGCGGAGTTCGCCGTGGCGGCCCGCGGTGATGATGACCGTGCGGCCGTCCAGTTCGGTGAGGTGGATGGCTCGGATTCCGCCGGAGTGGGCGGTGAAGGGCGCTGCCGCCGGGCCACCGTCCGCGAGGTCCCAGGTGTGGACGGTGCCGTCGTCGGTGCCGGTCACGGCTATCTGACGGCCCTTTACCGAGGTGACGCCCAAGCAGGTGATGTCGCCGCCCGATGAGGGGAGTTGTCGCAGCCACCCGCCGGTGGCGGGGTCGCCGAGGTGAAGGGCCGTGCCTCCGGCGGCCACGACGCGCGGGTGGCCGTCCACGGTGACCAGGGCGACGCCCTCGACGACCATGTCGAGCTGTTCGAAGGTCGTCACGGGGGCCTCTTCGCGGAGGTCCCACACCCACACCTCGCCGTCCCAGCTGCCGGAGACAAGGGCGGAGCGGTCTGTCAGGCGGCCCGCCGCGAGGGCGCCGACGCCGGAGTACGAGCCGTGGTCCGAGAGGAACAGCTCTATGGACTCGGGGTCCCCCTCCTGCGGGGCGACGTCTGCCACCGGGTCCGACAGCAGGATCCCCGGGCCGGTGCCGCCGGCGGCGAACCAGGTGCGGCCGTCCAGTTCCACCGTGGTGGCCGAGGCCACGCCGCCCAAGTCGTCGCGCTCCGCGGCCCGTAGGGCGCCGCTGTCCAGGTACCACTGGGCGAAGCCCTGATGTTCCCCGCCGCCGCCGACCACGATCCGCCCACCGACGGCGGTGGCGGCCAGCGAGGTCACCTCCACCTGGTCCACCAGCTTGTGATCGGTCCACCGGTCGTCGGACAAGGACCACACGGCGGCCGAGTGGCCGCAGGCACAGACCACCAGGGGGCGGCCGGCGCCGCCGACGACGGTGAAGTCCTCGACGGGGCCGTGGGGGCATGTGGTGGACAGGAGGGGGTTGGGCGAGGTCATGGCCGGATTGTAGGAATCAAGGTCGGCCGGCGCGGGCCGACCTTGATTCCTACGAGGTCGGCCGGCGCGGGCCGATCGGCCGGGACCGACCTGTGGCCGCCCCGGCTAGCCGACCGCCGCCCCGGCTAGCCGGCCGCCCGCCGGTATCTGCACACCTGCACACCCGTGCCGCCGGCGGTCGTGGAGGCGAGCTCCAGGGTGCGCAGCGCTCCGTCGAGGGGGAAGATGCTCTTTCCGCCGCCGAGGATCACCGGCATGTGCATCAGCAGGAGCTCGTCGAACAGGCCTTCGTGCAGGAGGGTGCGGACGAGCGTGGGGCTGCCCATGACCAACAGGTCGCCGCCTTCGGCGCCGTGCAGCTCGCGGATGCGGGCGACGGCCTCGCCGCCGGCGATGCGCGTGGTGTTGTCCCAGGTCAGCTGGTCGTCGCCGAGGGTCTGGGACACCACGTACTTCCGGATGGAGTTCATCTGGTCGGCGAACGGGTCGCCGGCCCGCTCGGGCCAGGCCGCGGCCATCGTCTGCCAGGTGCGGCGCCCGAACAGCAGCGCGTCGGCCTTGGAGAGCGTGTCCGCGACCGCGCCGCCCACCACCTCCGGGTCGAAGAACGGGTGGGTCCAGCCGCCGTGCGCGAAGCCGCCCTCGGTGTCCTCCTCGGGGCCGCCCGGGGCCTGTACGACGCCGTCCAGGCTGATGAACTCACTGATCACGATGCGCACGGGACTTGCTCCTCCTGGTCGTTGCGGGGCTTACGGCAATAAAGACGGCCGAGCCGCGCCGAAATTATCGCTTCCACGCGAACCGGCGGAGATCCGGCGGTGTGATGCCGGGCACACCGGAGGGGGCGGTCAGAGCGTACGGCCGAAGAGGTCGAGAAGCGCTTCCCAGTGGCGCTCGGCCCCGGCCGCGTCGTAGGCGGAGGTGTCGGCCTGGGTGTAGCCGTGCCGCGCGCCCGGGTAGACCTCGCTGCGGTGGCGCACGCCCGCGGCCGTGAGCGCCGCGTCGAGGCGTTCCATCTGCTCGGGCGGCATCGAGGAGTCCTGGTCGGCATGGCCGAAGTACACCTCGGCGGTGATGCGGTCCGCGACCAGGTGCGGGCTGTCGGGGGCCTCGGTGGCCAGGTCCCCGCCGTGGAAACCGGCCATCGCCGCGACCCGTTCCGGGCAGGCGCCGGCCGTACGCAGGGCCAGGCGGGCGCCCATGCAGTAGCCGGTGACGCCGACCGGTCCGTCCGTGGCCTGCGGACAGGCGGCCAGCCACCGCAGATAGGCGTCGGCGTCACGGGTGACCGCCTCGGGGGTGAGCGACGGGAGGAAGGACATGAGCTCCGGGAGGAGTCCGGGGCGGGTGTCGGGGCCGATGAAGTCGGGAAGCTCCACCAGCGGGGCGCGGCCGCGGCGGTAGAAGACGTTGGGGAGCAGCACGGTGTAGCCCGCCCCGGCCAGGCGGTCGGCCATCTTCCGCAGGTGGGGGCGCGGCCCGAAGACGTCCATGTAGAGCAGGACCGCGGGATGGGGAGTGTCGTCGTCGGGGTGGGCCAGGTAGGCGTCGGCGGTGCCGTCCGGAGTGGGGATGTCCACCGTGGTTCCGCGCGTCGTGGTCATGGACGTCATTCCTCTTTTGTCTCGTATGCCTGGATCTGGTCGGTCATTCAAGACGTGCGCAAGATTCCCGCATGGCTTTGCCGGGACCGTGGTTCGCGGCGGCCGGCCGGCCGCATCACCGCATTCGGAGGGAATCACCGATGAAGCGCACGCCTCTTATGCTCTCCGCCGTCGTGGCGTCCTCGCTCGCCGTGGTGGCCTCGGCGACGACGGCGGAGGCCGCCTCGCGCCCCGCCACGGCCAGGTCGATACTCAACCACCGGGGCATCTCTCTGGCCACCACCCACGACAGCGGCCGCCACGACAAGGCGAACGCCAAGCAGAACATCGTGGACACCGCCGCCGGGCGGAAGGCCAGGCGCAGCCATTACGGCACCGCCCCCGGCGGATCGGTCACGCTCAACAAGAACATGCTCAACTCGATGCTCAAGCTCAACACCGCCAAGCGGTTCACCTTCCGGGTCACCGAGGTCGCGGGCGGCAGTCACTCGCCCCGTTCGAAGCACTACGCGGGCCGGGCCTTCGACGTCGGCACCGTCAACGGCAAGCGGGTCAGCACCGGCGGGGCGGGCTACAACAACGCCAAGAAGTTCATGAGGGCCTGCCGGTCCTACGGCGCCGTCGTCGTCCTCGGCCCCGGAGACTCCGGGCACTCCACCCATGTCCACTGCGAGTGGTGATCAGCGGCATGCCTGGTGGCGTCCGGTCCGTGCCGCGGGTCACGTTCGCGGTGCGGACCGAACACCTGGTGAAATTGGGACAGACCTCACGGGCTGCCCGGCCGACCGAGCGGTACTTTTCGGACAACTCTTGAATACGGTCAGGTGGCGAGGGGGTATTCCGCGTCTGAGTACAGGGCTCAGTAAGGTCTCAAACAACCGGAGCGAGTGACAAGGACGAGTGGGGGAGCGGCAGGGCGTGGCGAACGCGGAGCGAAGCGGACTGGGGAGCACCCCGGGCACGGGGTCGAGCCCCGGTCCCGCCGGGGCACGGACGTCGCGAAACGCGCTGGTGCTGGGAGCGCTGTGGCTCCTCGCCGGTGTGCTGGCCGTCCGTCAGGCCGCGGCCGTGCTGCGTCTGCCACCCGATGAGCGGCTGACCGACCTCGAGACCTGGATCGGTGAGCAGGGCGTCCTTCATGTGAGCGGTTCGCTGTACGACGGGGACGCGTTCACCGGGACGCCCTTCTCCGGGCTGGTCCTCAAACCGCTGACGCGCGCCGCCGAGCAGAGCCTCGGCTACGCCTGGACCTTCGGCACCCTGCTGCTGGTCGTGGTGCTCGGCCTGGTCGCCGCCCGCTCCCTCCCGGGCCCCGTCTCCCGGCGCACCGCGCTGCTCGCCGCGCCCGTGGCCATCAGCCTGCTCGTGCTGTCCCTGCCGGTACGGAACACCTTCACGCTCGGCCAGACCAGCATCATCCCGGTGCTGCTGGTGGTGCTCACCGTTCTGCCCAGGACCTCCGGGCGGCAGGCGGGGGCGCTGATAGGGGTCGCCGCGGCGCTGCAGCCCGCCCTGCTGCTGTTCGCGGTGGTCCTGTGGCTCATCGGGCGGCGGCGCGCGGCGGCCATCGCGGGCGCCACCTTCGCCGCCTGCTCCGCGCTCGCCTGGGCCGCGATGCCGCACGACTCGTGGACGTACTGGATCCACCACTTCGGCGGCGCCGGGCTCGGCGCGCCCGCGGACGGCCTGGCCAACCAGTCGCTGCACGGGCTGCTGCTGAGGGTCGGTCTTTCGGGCCCGGTCGAGCTGGCGCTGCTGGCGGTGCTCGCGGTGGCGGTGGCCGTGGTCGGTCTGCGGCGCGCCGCGCACTACGCCGAGGACGGGCAGCTGCTGCTGGCGGCGGCGATCACCGGCAGTGTGGCGCTGGCGATTTCCCCCACGTCCTGGCAGTACCAGCAGCTGTGGATCCTGCTGGCCGTCGTGGGCCGGGTCGGCAAGCGCGCCTCGGACCGGCTGGTGTGGCCGGTGCTGGTGGTGCTGGTGATGAGCCTCAACCGCCGTGCGCTGCTGCCGGATATCGACATTCTTGGTCATATCGGTTATAACGCACCGCTGCTGGCGGCCCTTGCCGCCGCCTGCCTGGTGCCCTTCCTGTCCCGCACCTCCCCGGCGTGGGACAACCCGGCCCCGACCCCGGTCTCGGAACCGGTCCCGGGGCGCTTCGCCTGGGTGCCGCTGCTGCGCTTCGTACGGCGGCCGCTGTCCCGCCCGAACCTCATGCTCGAGCTGATGTTCATCCGTATCGGCTACTTCGGGTACTCCTACATCCGTGCGCACGCCCCCGACTCACGGACCCTCGCGGAGAGCCACGGACACCAGATCCTCACCGCCGAGAAGTGGCTGAGTATCGACATCGAACACTGGTTCAACAGCGTGGTGGCGGACACACCATGGCTGAGGGACAGCATGAACTGGTACTACAGCACCTTCCACTTCCTGGTGCCGCTGTCCCTGCTGGCCTGGCTGTATCTGCGCCGCCCCGCCACCTACCGCTGGGCCCGCACCCCGCTGGCCTTCGCCACGCTCCTCGCGCTGATCGGCTTCTGGCTCTACCCGACCGCCCCGCCACGGCTGATGGGCCTCGGCTTCGTCGACACCGCACACGGGCCGCAGGACCTGGAGAATCCGGACTTCGGCGCGCTGACCAAGCTCTCCAACCAGTACGCGGCCATGCCCTCGCTGCATGTGGGGTGGTCGCTGTGGTGCGGGGTCGTCATCGCGCTGGTGGCGCCGTATGTGTGGATGAAGGTGCTCGGGCTGCTGTATCCGCTGATGACCACCGCGGTGATCGTCGGTACGGCGAACCACTGGGTGCTGGACGCGGTCGGCGGCGCGGTCGTCGTATCGGCCGGGTTCGGGTTGCAGTATCTGCTCCTCGGCGTCGGCAAGCGGCCGAAGGAGGAGGCCACCGGTCCGCTGTGGCCGCTCAGGTTCCGCAAGCGGGAGCCGGAGCCGGCGGCGGCGGGGTCGGCTGAGCCGGCGGCGGGGCCGGCGCTCGTCGCCTCGGTGCCGGGGCAGGCCAAGGAGCCCGCCGCTGAGGCCGTCGAGCCGACGGAGGTCGCCGGGCCGGGCCCGCGCTGAGCCCGCCCGCGGGGCCTGCGCCGGGGCCGCCGGCCGGGCTCGCGTTGAAGGGTGTGACGAAGGGCACTAGCGTGGAAATGCGGGGGACGGGTCCGGCCGGACGGGGTGTGGCGCGGGGCCCGCGCCCGGGGGCCAACCAAGGGGGGTCCACGCTCGGAGGAGTGATCCCCCATGTCTCTTGCCATGGCGGTCACGGCGGCGGCCGCGGCGTCGATGGTCGCGGTCTCCCCTGCGGTCTCGCCCTGCCCCTTCGTGGTGGTCCACGCGAAGTTCGCGCCCGCCGCCCAGGCCCATGACCACAAGGCGGTGACGTACGACACCAAGCTGGTGCCGGACTCCGCCAAGGTCGTCGTCGTGGAGTTCCTGGGCAAGTGGCACGGCGAGGGCGAGTACCGCCACCACCATCGATGGCAGGGCGCACCCCAGGGAGCACCCCAGGCAGGGCTGAGCACACCGAGCCCGCAAGGCACACAGACCACACCGAGCCCGCAGGGCACGCAGAGCCCGCAGACCTCGCCGAGCCCGCAGGGTACGCAGGGCGAGGGCAAAGGCACCCGGGTCCTGGTGTGGGTGCGCGGCCTCAAGGCGAACCACACCTTCGGGGTACATGTCCATACGAAGACCTGCGGGACCAAGCCCGATGACTCGGGCCCGCACTATCAGAACATGAAGGACCCGAAGCAGCCGTCGACCAACCCGAAGTACGCCAATCCCCACAACGAGGTGTGGCTGCAGATCACCACCGACAAGAACGGTGAAGCCCACGCCATGACCCATGTGAACTGGCGGTTCCGGGACTCGGAGGCGCGCTCCGTGGTCTTCCACGAGCATGCGACCGCCACGGAGAAGGGCAAGGCCGGGATGGCAGGCGTGCGGGTGGCGTGCGTCAAGGTGCCGTTCAGAGGGTAGCGCGGCGGCGCGTCAAGGCGTCAGCGGCGCGGGGGTCAGCAGCCCGCGCCGCACCGACGCGTCCCGCACCTCCTCGTACAGCTCGCGCAGCGTCTCGCTGACCGCCACCCGCGGGAGTTGCAGCCGGTCCAGGGCGTCGGCGTCCATGGCGGCGTTGGTGTCGGTGGGCACATCGTGCCAGCCCTGGCCGGTGAGGTACCGCATCAGCGCGGGGTTGAGCCGGTCCACCCCGCGTACCAGGCAGGCCTCGGGCGTACGGCCCTCCTCGTACTCGTGCCACAGGGCCTGGAACTCGGAGCGCAGCGCGCCCGGCAGCGAGGCGAAGGGGTCGGCGTCGAGACCGGAATCCTCTGAAGAATCGGGATCGGGATCGGGATCGAGTTCGACCAGGTCGTGCATCAGACAGAGCTTGAGCATCTTGGTCAGGTCGAGGCAGTGGCCGACCTCCCGCTCGAACTCGGCGTGCAGTATCCAGCTGACCACCGCCAGATGCCAGGAGTGTTCGGCCACGCTCTCCTTGCGCGTCGGGGTGGCGTTGTTGGGGCGTTCGATCTCCCGCAGCCGGGCTGTGAAGGCGATGAAGTCGAAGAGTCTTCGGAACTCCTGCTCGTGCGGTGCGCCGGGCGTGCCGTTCGTGTCGCTCATGGCGGACAGTGTGCCCCCGGGCGGGTCCGCGGCGGCACTCCCGGGGCGGGGGCGGCGCGGCGGGTCACGGACGGTCAGCCGTAGGTCACCTGCAGCTCCTTGATCCCGTTCAGCCACGGCGACCGCAGCCGCCGGGGATCGCCCGCGAGCCGGATGTCCGGCATGGCGTCCGCGATCGCGTTGAAGATGAGGCGGATCTCCAGCTCGGCAAGGCTCTTGCCGAGGCAGAAGTGCGGGCCTCCGCCGCCGAAGCCCAGGTGGGGGTTGGGGTCGCGGGTGATGTCGAAGTCCTCGGGCCGGTCGAAGACCTCCGGGTCGTGGTTGGCGGAGGAGTAGAAGATGCCGACCCGCTGGCCCGCCGCGATCCGCTGCCCGCCCAGCTCGGTGTCCTGGGTGGCGGTGCGCTGGAAGGACATGACCGGGGTGGCCCACCGTACGATCTCGTCGGCGGCGGTGGCCGGGCGCTCGCGCTTGAACAGCTCCCACTGGTCGGGGTGGGTGAGGAAGGCGTGCATGCCGTGGCTGATGGCGTTGCGCGTGGTCTCGTTGCCCGCGACCGCGAGGAGCAGCACGAAGAAGCCGAACTCGTCGGAGGCGAGGTTGCCCTGGTCCTCGGCGGCGACCAGCTGGCTGACGATGTCCTTGGCCGGGCAGGCCTTGCGGTCGGCGGCCAGGTTCATGGCGTACGAGATCAGCTCCATGGCCGACTCCGCGCCGATCTCCTCGGTGATGGCGAGCTCCGGGTCGTCGTACGCCACCATCTTGTTGGACCAGTCGAAGATCTTGGTGCGGTCCTGCTGCGGGATGCCGATCAGCTCGGCGATGGCCTGCAGCGGCAGTTCGCAGGCCACATCGGTGACGAAGTCGCCGCTGCCGTCCTCCTTGGCCCCGGCCACGATCCGGGTGGCGCGCTCGCGCAGGGCGTTCTCCAGCGCGCGGATGGCGCGGGGGGTGAAACCGCGCTGGACGATCTGGCGGACCCGGGTGTGCTCGGGCGGGTCCATATTGAGCATGATCAGCTTCTGGACGTCGATCTGGTCGCGGTGGATGTGTTCGTTGAAGCGGATGATCGCGGTGTTGAGGTGGGAGGAGAAGATCTCCGGCTTGGTCGACACCTCTTTGACGTCGGCGTGCCGGGTGACGGCCCAGTACCCGTCGTCGTCGAAGCCCGCGACTCCATGGGGCTGGGGGATCCACCACACCTTGGCCGTCTGCCTCAGCTGGGCGAACTCGGGGAGCGGCAGACGCTGCTGGTAGAGGTCGGGGTCGGTGAAGTCGAACCCTTCGGGAAGCGCTGGACAGGACATCGGCCACTCCAGATCTGACGGCCTATCAGAAGTAGCGGAGAAGGTAGTAACGGGTTCTACAAGTGGCAAGTGTCATGGCCGCCTTTGTTGCGCACAACGGGCGTGCAAGCCCCTTGCGTCGTCGGGCGGGGCGTCAGCAGACTGATTGAGGAACTAGAACGCGTACTAGTTCTATCGCGGGCGCTGCCGGGAGCCCCGCGGAACCAGGAGAGGACGAGTCATGGCCGCGGAACCCGTCATCGTCGAAGCCGTACGCACCCCGATCGGCAAGCGCGGAGGGTCGCTCGCCAATCTGCATCCCGCCTATCTGCTCGGCGAGACGTACCGCGAACTCCTCGCCCGTACCGGCATCCAGCCCGACTGCGTGGAACAGGTCGTCGGTGGCACGGTCACCCACGCCGGCGAACAGTCCATGAACCCCGCCCGCAACGCCTGGCTCGCCGTCGGGCTGCCGTACGAGACCGCGGCCACGACCGTCGACTGCCAGTGCGGCTCCTCGCAGCAGGCCAACCACATGGTGGCCAACATGGTCGCGACCGGGGTCATCGACGTCGGCATCGGCTGCGGCGTCGAGGCCATGTCGCGGGTGCCGCTGGGCAGTGGCTCCAAGCACGGGCCCGGCAAGCCGTTCCCGGACGAGTGGAACGTCGACCTGCCCAACCAGTTCGAGGCGGCGGAGCGGATCGCGCGCCGCCGGGGGCTCACCCGGGAGAAGGTCGACTCCCTCGGCCTCCTCTCGCAGGAGCGGGCCGCCCGGGCGTGGGCGGAGGAGCGCTTCAAGCGGGAGACCTTCGCGGTGCAGGTGCCGACGACCGAGGAGGAGCAGGCGGCCGGGCAGGGCATGTGGCGGCTCGTCGACCGGGACGAGGGGCTGCGCGACACCAGCATGGAGGCGCTCGGCGGGCTCAAGCCGGTGATGCCGACCGCCGTGCACACCGCGGGCAACTCCTCCCAGATCTCCGACGGCGCAGCCGCGGTGATGTGGGCCTCCAAGCGCATGGCGCGGGCGCTCAAGCTCAAAGCCCGCGCCCGGATCGTCGCCCAGGCGCTGGTCGGCACCGATCCGCACTACCACCTGGACGGGCCGGTGGACGCGACGCGCGCGGTGCTCGGCAAGGCGGGGATGACGCTCAAGGACATCGACGTCGTCGAGATCAACGAGGCGTTCGCGTCGGTGGTGTTGTCGTGGGCGCAGGTCTTCGAGCAGGACCTGGAGAAGGTGAACGTCAACGGCGGCGCGATAGCGCTGGGGCACCCGGTGGGGGCCACCGGCGCCCGTCTGATCACCACGGCGCTGCATGAGCTGGAGCGGGCGGACAAGGAGTTCGCGCTGATCACGATGTGCGCGGGTGGCGCGCTGGCGACCGGGACGATCATTCAGCGCCTGTGACCGGAGCACTGCCTGTGGCCGGGGCACTGCCGGTGGCCGGGGCACCGCCTGCGGCCGGGGTGCTGCCAGTGACCGGGGCGCCGCCTGTGACCAGGGCGTGGAGGGCGGGCCGCAGGGCGGCGGAGATCTCCTCCGGGGAGGCGCGGCGCAGTTCGTCGATGCCGAGCAGCTGATGGCCGATGGTCACCCCGACCATGGTGGCGACGGCCAGCGCGGCGTGCAGACGGGCGTCCTCGGACGCGTTCTCCCCCTGTCCGGCTGAGATGGCGGCCGCGACCTCGGCGATCTGATGGTCGAGGGCGGCGCGGGCCGCGTCCGCCGCCTCCGGGTGGGTGAGCATGGAGCGCAGCATCGCCAGCGAGGCCTCCGGCAGCCCGCCGATCTTCATCCCGAGCGAGGCCAGCAGCGAATCCGTCAGCGCCTCGGGGTCGCCGCCCTGCGGCCTGTCCTCCGTCCCCGCGACCGAGACCCGTACGGCCTGCGAGAACAACTGCTGCTTCGAGCCGAAGTACTGCATGACCAGCGCGGGGTCGACCTGTGCCGCCGAGGCGACCGCGCGGATCGTGGTGCGCTCGAAGCCGCGCTCGGCGAACAGCTCGCGGGCGGCGGCGAGGATGCGCTGCTCGGTGCTGCGGCGGCGCTCGGCGCGGGTGGGTCCGGCTGCGGTCATATCGCTGACTCTACCGATCGCTCTACAGCTGTTGACCGGGACCGCGCTCGCTCTACACTCGTTGAGTCAACACATGTTGAGCGAAACGCATGAGTGAACGGAGCGCATCGTCATGCCCGAAACCACCGCGGGGACAGATCGGATCGTCGAACGCTTCCACCGCGCGATGCTGGAGAAGTCCGCGGACGACCTCGCCGACCTGTACGCGGTCGACGCCCGCCATGAGTTCCCGTTCCTGTTCCCCGGGCTGCCGACGTGCTTCAACGGGCGCGAGGAGATCCGGGCGGGCTACCGGGCGATGTGGGGCGCGACCCCCGTGGAGCCCGAGACGATCCGTGACGTGGTGATCCACGAGACCGCGGAGGCGGGCACGGTCGTCGTCGAGCAGACCGTGGTCGGGGCGCTGACGCCGACCGGCCGCCCCGTCACCGTCCCGGGGATCCTGGTCATCCGGGTCAGGGACGGTCTGATCGTCCACACCCGCGACTACATGGACGGCCTCGGCGTGGCCACGGCCACCGACCGGCTGCCGGACCTCGTCGCCGCGCTCGGCGGATAGCGCCGCCGGTCAGTACGGCAGCCGCCCCGGGCTCGACCCGGCCGCGAGGGCTGTGTGTTTCCTTACGACTCGGTCAACGCCGACCGAGTCGAAGGGAAGCGACACACATGTCAGCTCGCCGCATGCTCACCGGTACGTTTCTGGGGCTCAGCGCCCTGCTCATGACCACATCCGCCCTCGCCCCCGCGGCCGCCGCCGCGCCGGTGCCGGTCACGGCGGTCAACTGCGACGGCAACACGTACAAGTGCGCGGCCAATCTGCAGTACGGGGACGGGAAGTGGGTGGCTGACTGGTCGGTGAACGTGTACCACCAGGGTCTGGCGTCGGGGTCGTCGTCGCAGTCGTCCTCGGCGGCGGCGCGGAGTGCGGCGGCGCCGGTGCCGGTGACGGGGCTCACCTGTGACGGCAACACGTACAAGTGCACGGCGAAGCTCCAGTACGGGGACGGGAAGTGGGTGGCTGACTGGTCGGTGAACGTGTACCACCAGGGTCTGGCGTCGGGGTCGTCGTCGGAGCCGTCCTCGGCGGCGGCGCGGAGTGCGGCGGCGCCGGTGCCGGTGACGGGGCTCACCTGTGACGGCAACACGTACAAGTGCACGGCGAAGCTCCAGT
>NZ_JBIBKK010000006.1:0-17991 GCF_042959105.1 Streptomyces sp. NPDC007917 | reverse complement strand
TACGGGGACGGGAAGTGGGTGGCCGACTGGTCGGTGAACGTGTACCACCAGGGCTAGCCGCTCTCGGGGTCGGCGGGCGGTACCGGGGCGTGCGCCTCGGTACCGCCCGCTCCCGGTTTCACGGCTCCTTGAAGGCGACCGGCGCGTCGAAGGCCGCCCGGCGGGTCGCCCGGCGCAGCGCCCTGAGGACCGTACGGCCGAGGGTGAGGGTGAGCACCACCGTCACCACCGCGCGCGGAAGGTCCCAGCCGAGGGACGTCGCCAGGCAGTACGCGACGAAGCGGGCCAGGTTGTGCGACAGCGGATCGCCCGGCACGAACGACACGCCCGAAGCCATCCCGGCGAGATAGGGCCAGCCCTGCAGATTCATCACCGTGCCGTACAGGACGGACGCGACCGCCCCGTACCCGGCGAGCAGGAACAGCTCCCCGCGCCCGCGCAGCCGATCCGCCCCCGGCAGCAGGCCCGCACCCATGCCCACCCACCCCATGGACAGCATCTGGAACGGCATCCATGGCCCCACCCCGCCCGTCAGCAGCGCGGAGGCGAACATCGACACCGCGCCGAGCACAAAGCCGAAGCCCGGGCCCAGCACCCGCCCCGACAGCACCATCAGGAAGAACATCGGCTCGATGCCCGCCGTCCCCGCGCCCAGCGGCCGCAGCGCGGCCCCGGCGGCCGCCAGCACCCCCAGCATCGCGACGGCCTTGGAGTCGAGGCCGGTGTCGGCGATCGTCGCCACGACGACGGCCAGCAGCAGCGGCAGCAGCGCGGCGAACAGCCAGGGGGCGTCGGCGGAGTGGGCGAGCCCGGACGCGGAGTCGGCCAGCAGCGGCCAGCCGAAGGCGGCGACGCCGATCGCGGAGACGAGGGCGAGCGCGGCGACGGAGCGCGGGCCGAGACGGACCGCGCGGGCCTGGCGGGCGGTGTGGCCCCGGTCGTCGGCATCCGGCCTCATACGGTGCGCTCCGCTTCCCCCAGGGCGCGCCGTACCTGCTGGACCGTCAGCCACGGCAGGGGGGCCAGCACCTTGGCGACCTGCGGGGCGAACGCGGGGGAGGACACCACCACCTCCGCCGTCGGGCCGTCGGCCACGACCTCCCCGTCGGCCAGGATCACCACCCGGTGGGCGAGTTCGGCGGCCAGCTCCACGTCGTGCGTGGCCAGGACGGTCGCGTGGCCGTCCGCGGCCAGGCCGTGCAGGATCTCGATCAGGCGCGCCTTGGCCGCGTAGTCCAGGCCGCGGGTCGGCTCGTCGAGCAGGAGCAGCGGCGGGCGCGCGGTGAGGACGACCGACAGTGCGAGCGCGAGCCGCTGGCCCTCCGACAGATCGCGGGGGTGCGCCGAGTCCGCCACGCCGGGCAGCAGCCGGCCGACCAGCTCCCGGCAGCTGCCAGGGGCAGCGCCCGCGTCGCGGTCGGCCGCCGCGCACTCCGCCGCGACGGTGTCGGCGTACAGCAGGTCGCGCGGCTCCTGCGGTACGAGGCCGACGTGGCGCAGCAGCTCGGCGGGCCGGGTGCGGTGCGGTACCAGGCCCCGGCCGCCGCCGGCTCCGTCGCCCGCCGGCCCGGTGCCCCCGACGCGTACCGAACCTGAGGCGGGCGTGTGCATCCCCACCAGCGTGGACAGCAAGGTCGACTTGCCCGCGCCGTTGCGGCCCATCAGCGCCACCGTCTCACCCGGCCGCACCGTCAGGTCCACGCCGCTCAGCGCCTCGATTCGACCGTGGCGTACGGTCAGCCGCACCGCCTCGGCGACGGGCTCACCGTCCCCCTCGTGAGGATCTTCGCTTGGCGTGAGCGGCGTCAGCCGCTCCCGCAGCGGGGCCGCCTTGCGGCGGGCGTCGCGTATGGACAGCGGGAGGGGGCGCCAGCCCGCGAGGCGGCCGAGCTCGACCACGGGCGGCTGGACCGGCGAGACCGCCATGACCTCGGCCGGGTCCCCGACGACGGGGGCCGCGCCGGGGGCGGGCAGCAGGATCAGCTGGTCCGCGTACTGGACCACCCGCTCCAGGCGGTGTTCGGCCATGAGCACGGTGGTGCCGAGGTCGTGCACGAGCCGCTGCAGCACCGCCAGGACCTCCTCGGCCGCCGCCGGGTCCAGCGCCGACGTCGGCTCGTCGAGGACCAGGACGCGCGGGTGTGTGGTGAGCACCGAGCCAATGGCGACCCGCTGCCGCTGTCCGCCGGAGAGCGTCGTGATGGGCCGGTCGCGCAGCGCTGCGAGGCCCAGCAGGTCCAGGGTCTCCTCGACCCGGCGGCGCATGGTGTCCGGGGGGACGCCCAGCGACTCCATGCCGTAGGCGAGTTCGTCCTCGACGGTGTCCGTGACGAAGTGGGCCAGCGGGTCCTGGCCCACCGTGCCCACGACGTCGGCCAGTTCGCGCGGCTTGTGGGTGCGGGTGTCGCGGCCCGCCACGGTGACCCGCCCGTGCAGCCTGCCGCCCGTGAAGTGCGGCACCAGACCGGAGACGGCGCCCAGGAGAGTCGACTTGCCGACTCCCGAGGGGCCGACGAGCAGACACAGCTCCCCCTCCGGCACGGTCAGATCCACGCCCTGGAGGGCGGGTCGCGCCGCGTCGTCGTAGGTGACGGACACCTGCTCGAAGCGGATCACCGCGTGGCCTCCTTGCCGGTGTCCTCGCTGGTCTGCCGGGTGGTGTGCTGAGTGGTCTTCTGTGCCGGACCCGGTACCCGCGCCGGGGCCGGTGCCCGCGCTGGACCCGGTATCCGCGCCGGGGCCGGGGCCACGAACGCCGGGAGAAGCCCGACCAGCACCCCGGCCGCGGGCCACAGCGGCAGCACCGGCGCGGTGAGCGGGACGGCGGGCGGGTTCAGGGCCTGTGGGGCGTACGAGGCCGCCCAGATCATCAGGCCCGCGACCGCCACCCCCGACCCGGACACCAGCCATGCCCGCGCGCCCCACCGGTCCGGCCGGTAGCGGCTGCGCACCGAGCGGCGGCCGCCCAGCCACAGCCCGCCGAGCGCGGCGGCGAGCCCGGCGAGCAGCACCGGCAGGCCGAAGCCCGCGCCCTGCGCCGCCAGCAGCCCGTACGTACCGGCGCAGACGCCGAGCAGCCCGCCGAGGGTGAGGGCGGCGGTGGCGCGGGCGACGGCGGGCGGGACATGGGCGGTGCGGCCGTAGCCGCGCGCGTCCATCGCGGCCGCGAGCGCCACCGAACGCTCCAACGCGCCCTCCAGGACCGGCAGCCCGACCTGCAGCAGGGCGCGCACCCCGCGGTCGGGGCGGCCGCGCAGCCGGCGGGCGGCGCGCAGCCGCTGGACGTCGGAGACCAGGTTCGGGGCGAAGGACATCGCTACCACGACCGCCACGCCCGCCTCGTACAGCGCGCCGGGCAGGGACTTGAGCAGCCGGGCGGGGTTGGCGAGCGCGTTGGCCGCGCCGACGCAGACCAGGAGGGTGGCCAGTTTCAGCCCGTCGTACAGCGCGAAGGCCATCCCCTCGGCGGTGACCCGGCCGCCGATGCGCACGCCCTGCGCCCAGTCGGGGAGCGGGACTTCGGGGAGCGTGACCAGCACATGCGTGCCGGGGATCGGCGAGCCGAGGAGGACGGCGAAACACAGCCGGATCGCCAGCACCACCAGCCCCAGCTTGAGGAACGCGCCGTACGAGCGCGCCCACGGCGCGTCCGTACGGCGCGCGGCGACCACATAGCCTGCGACGGCGACGAGCAGCCCCAGCAGCAGCGGATTGGTGGTGCGGGAGGCGGCCGTGGCCAGCCCGAGGGCCCACAGCCACCAGGCCCCGGCGTGCAGCGCGCCGCGCGCGGGGCGCGGGTGTCCGGCGGTGGCCCGGTCGGCGCCGCTCATCGCCGGTGGTGGCGGCGCGCCTGCCACACGGCGGCGGCCCCCAGCGCGACCACGGCGGCCAGCCCGCCGATCAGCCCGGCCGACGGGCCGCCTCCACCGCCGCCCTGTCCGCCGTCACCGCCGCCGGTGCCGCTGCCGCCCGATCCGCCGCCGGTGGTGTCGACCTGCTCGCCGCAGCCCTTGGCGGGGTATCCGGCGATGGCGCACAGCAGGGCGGAGGAGTTGTAGCGCAGCGGCCCCGCGACGGCCGCCAGCGCGTCCCCGGCGCTCGCGTCCCGGCCGACCCGCGCGCACTCCGTACGGGGCTCGGGCGGGGTGCGGTGGTCGGGCGCGTCGGCGGCGGTGCCGAAGTCCAGGACCACCGCGACGCGTTTGGTGCCGTCCTTGGCGGGGGTGTGCGCGCAGACCGCCGTGAAGTCGGCCCGGTCGCGCGGCCGGGTGGCGTCCCCGGAGTCCTCGCTCACCGCGAACCGGAACCCGATCATGTCGCCGTCGTCCGGCCGGGCCGTGGCGGGCCCCTGTGTGGCGTACGTCCAGGTCTGCGCGCCCCGCTCCCGCTGCCAGAACGACCAGTAGCGGTAGCCCGCGGCCTGCGCGGCCGGGGCCTTGAGCGTGAGCACGGACATCAGCGCGGACATGAGCACGACGCAGACGAGCGCGGCGCGACGGCCCATCAGAGCTGCTGCTTCTTCCGGCCGCTGATCAGGAAGCCGATGCCGATGCCGGCCACCATGAAGACGCCCACCGTCCACCAGACGCCACCGACACCGCCCTTGTCGTCGCTCTTCTCGTCCTTGTCCGCGTCCTTGCCGGAGTCCGAGTCCTTGCCCGAACCCGACTCCGACCCGGCCGCGGAGACCGACTCCGGCTTCGGGCCGGTGGCGTTCAGCTGCTTGACGAGGTCCACACCGCCGAAGCTGCGCGGATCCGCACCGGCCGCGTGTGCCGCCAGGACCAGCTTGGCCAGGGCGCCCGGGTCGCCCTTCGCCCACGCCAGGGCGCCGCTCTTCTCGCCCTGCAGCCACTGCAGGGGCTTGGCCGCGGTCGCGCTGTGCTCCCCGGCGGCCAGCGCGACGATCGCGTCAGCCGTGCCGCCGAAGTCGGGCTGGGCCTTGGCGCCGGGCATGGCCGACAGCAGGTGATCGCCGTGCCCGGCCATGGTGTCCGACAGATACGCGGCGGCGGCCTGCGCGGCCCCGGCCGCCCCGTCCGGTTTGCCGTCATCGCCGCCGCCCTTGCCCGCGCCGCAGTCCAGCGGCTCCGGGGCCTTGCCGTTGTCCTTGCCGGCCGGCTCGAAGACGAAGCCCTTGCCCTCGGTGGCCAGCGCGGCGGCCGTGGTCGCCAGGTCGTTGGCGACGAGCTCGCCCTTGCCCTTGCCCTTGCCCTTGCCCGTGTCCGCCGTGTACGCGAACGCCCCGCGCTGCCCCTCCTTCGCATCGCACCCGAGCTGCAGGCCCAGCAGCACGTCGTACGGCGTCTTGCCGCCCTTGGCCGACTTCACCTGCTTCGGGTCCTGGCCGGCGGCGGCGAAGGCGCCGACGGCGGCGGAGGTGGAGTTGGCGTCGCTCGGGCTGCCCGGGTTCAGGCCCCAGCCGCCGTCGTCGTTCTGGTGCTCCTTCAGCCAGCCGATGCCCTTCTCGACCGAGGCGCTGCGCCCACCGACCGCGGCCAGCGCCTGCACCGCCGCCGCGGTCGCGTCGGTGAACTCGCCCTTCTTCGGGTCGCAGGCCGCGGAGGCGTCGGCCCGGTACGCGGCGAAGCCGCCGTCCGCGCACTGCTGGCCGGCCAGCCAGTCGATGGCCGACCGCGCCGGGGTGACCCCGACCGCGTCCTGGGCGAGCAGCGCGAGTGACTGCCGCCACACCCCGTCGAACTTGGGGTCCTTGCTGCCGTACAGCCCCTTGGGCAGCGCCGCCGAGCCGGACGGCTTGGGGGAGGGCGTGGCGTCGGCGAACGCGGCGGGGGCGGCGGCCGTGCACAGGGTGGCCAGGGCGGCCAGGGCCGTGGCGCTGCGGCGTACGTTCATAACGACGGTGCCTCTCGGTCGATGGTCTCGGCGGTGGCTGGACATCGGTACGCGGCCACGCACGGCCGCCCACCCCGCACGCCGAGGGACGTACGAACGCGATGACACCGGGCTCAGCTCCGCATACCTCGACGGTGCCGCCGCCGGACGGGCCGACGGCGGGAGCCTGCGGTGCGCCCGGCCAGGTGCTCCGGCTCGTACGCGCTGCGGCACACAGCCCGTACTCACGGTTGCGGGTCAGCGCCGGGTTCGCACCGGCTTCCCCCGATCGGACGCGGATGAAGTTTTCACGGATACCTTATCCGGCGCCGGACCGGGCCCATCCACGGCGGTCGGGCCCATACTCCTCCCATGATCCGGTTCCGTTTCGGGCTGACCCCCTTGGACCAGGTGCGGCCGTGGGGATCGAGCGAGCGCCCCGTACTGCACTGGTTCGGACTGACCGACGGCTGGTACGTCATCGACTTCGGCGACCATGAGCTGCTGCGCTACTCCGACCGCACGGTGCGGCGGCTGCGGGGCGGCGGAGACGGCGAGGGTGCCGAGGGCAGCGAGGGCGGCGGCCCGGCGCATCCGTACGCGGACTACTACGTGGTCCGGCTCTGGGAGGACCTGCTCGCGCTCCTGCCCGCGGCGCTCGAACCCGTACCCGAGGATCTGGCCGCCTTCGTGGCCTGCGACTCCTCCGACTGGCGCTGGGAGGAGACCGAGGAGACCCCGGAGGCCGAGGCGGCGGTGGAGTGGCACAGTGACCGCACCCTGAACACGGGGTATCTGCGCGTCGCGCCGTACATCCGCTGCTGGCGGACCGTCTCCGGGGAGTGTGACGTCATGACCGTCAGCTGGGCGCATCAGTCCGATCCCGAGGGCGAGATCGAGTTCGCCGGCCCGGCCACGGGCCAGGTGACCGTCCCGACCAGCGCCTTCGTCGCCGCCGTGACCGAGCTCGACCGCGCGCTGCTGGAGGCGATGGAGCGGCGGATCGGCGAGCTGGAGGCCACGGGGCCGCCGCCGGGGGTCGAGATCGACCTGGAGCAGCTGCGCCGCGAGCACCGGGACCGGGCAGGCTGGCTGGAGCGGGCGCGGCGGTACACGTACGTCACCGACTGGGCCGCCGTACGGGCGGGCGCGGACGCGCTGCTCAGACCACCAGACCGGGGCTGCGGGTGAGGCCGAGGAGGCCGAGGAGGCGGTCCATCATGTCCTCGAACAGCGGCACCGGGTCGTCCAGGGCGTAGGACATGTGGCTGTAGACGGCGAGGCAGAGCATGCCGTAGATCTGGCGCCAGCAGGTGATCATCAGGAGCGCGACACCGATGGGGACTTCGATGCCCATGGCCTCGCGGTACGTCCGCAACTGCCGCGCCAGGACCGGGTCGATCTCCTCGTCGGACGGGTGGGCCAACGCCTGCTCGCGCCACAGCCGGGTGAAGAGCTGCCCGTACATCCCACCCAGGTCGCGCAATATGGCGTGCGGGATGTCGTCGGCGGACGCGGCGGCCGCCTGGGGATAGGCGGCGCCCATGAGCAGGTTGAACTCCGCCGGGTTGGCCACTGCCCAGTCGAACACGGCCCGGGTGGCGGCGTGCAGCCGGGCGCTGATGTCGTCGGGCTCCTGCCGTTCCACCGCCCGCACGACCACCTGCATGAACTCCGCCATCACATCGTCGTAGACGGCGCGGATGAGCCCGTCCCTGCCCTCGAAGTAGCGGTAGAGGGCGGGCGAGGTGACGCCGACGCTGCGGGCCACGGCGGCCACGGTGAGACCTTCGACGCCCTCCGCGGCGGTGATCCGGCGGGCGGCGGCCCTCACATCGCGCTCCAGCTCCGCGCGTAGCCGCTCCCGCCGCGTCAGCCCTGCCACGCGCCGGCCTCCGCCCCCGTGTCCGTCCCCGTCCCTGTCTCCGTCTGTGCCGGACACCGTCGCCTCCTTGTCGTGGTCGGGTGCGGCTCAATGATCCTTCATCCGCTGTCGGGCGTATGGGGCAACCGACTTGTCGTGAAGGAGCATCGCATGGTTAATACTATTCTCGTTTCTAAGGGCAGTCACGTTTGTGTTGTCCCTGCAACGGGATCGGCGCTGTTGCGGCCGCGCCGCGGGGGAAGGCGGAGAGCTGAGTGAGTAACACCTGTGTGTCCGGTGTGCGCGGATGGATCGCCGCGGCCACCGCGACGGTTCTCGCGGTGGGGGGCCTGACCGCCTGCGGCGGGTCCGACGACTCGGGGAAGGCGTCCGGGCGCTCCGGCGTCTCGGACGGCGGCGGGCGCAAGCCCGGGGCGAGCGCGACGGGTTCGGCGGACCCGGCGGAATCCGGGCTCGCCGGGGCGATGAGGAATCTCTCCCGTGTGGCCTCGGCCACCGGGCCGGTGATCTGCTGGGATGACAGCGAGAAGGGTGAGCAGGTCGCGGCCTACGACGCCACGTTCAGCAAGCGCGTCGCCACGTACTCCGAGGAGCCGCTGTTGTCCCGGCTCTCCGAGATAGCCGAGGAGGGGGACGCGGACCGGGCGTTCGTGCGCAGCCTCTGCGGGAAGCAGGGGTACGGCGAGAACGTGGCGGACTCGGGGGTCAGCCCGGTCTCCCCGGACGGTCGGCGCGTCGCGGTCGAGGTGGTCACGGACGAGATGGGCGCCCTCACGTCATCGCATGTGGGGTGGCTTGACCTGGTCACGGGGGAGTTCACGGACATCACCGAGGCCGCGCGGAAGAAGGGCTACAGCCCGCAGACGCACTCCGACGAGACCCCCGGATTCGCCCCGGACGGATCGCTGTGGTTCCTGCGGGACGAGCAGGTGTACTACTCGGTGGATGAGAGCGGCCGACTCACCCGGCACCCGATCAGCAAGGCCTGCCACGACGAGCGGTCGTACAACGATGGCTTCTACCGCCCCGTGAAGTCGGCGGCCGTCACCTGTCCGCGTCTCATTCACCCGAGCGGGAAGTTCGCCGTCTATCCCGGCACCATCATCGACGGCATCGACTCGTATGACGGGTTCGACCTCGATCTTCTGGAACCCCGGATGGACCGGCGCGGCGACGACACGGTGTTCGGCGACCCCACCGATCAGATGGTCGTGCGCGAAGGCGACGATGCGCGCGACTGCGACCCGGTGGCGTGGATCAACGCCGACGACATCCTCTGCGAGGGGGCGTCCAACGCCTTCTTCACCGTCCGGGCCGACGCGAGCGAGCTGGGGAAAAAGTCCGACGGCCCGCTGGAGGCCGAGGTGAAGGCGGAAATCGCCGGCGAGACGGACAACAAGATTCTTTCCGTGGCGCTGTCCACGGACCGTCAGTACCTCTACATCGCGGCGGAAGAGGTCCTGGACGAGGGCGATATCAAGCTGTACCGCGCCAGCCTGACCTCACCGGGGGAACCGGAGGAACTGGGGCCGCTCCCACAGGGGGTGGGGGACGACTTCATATTCCGTGGAAACGCCCAGATCGGCGATTTCAAGTAGCGGGCGCGCAAGCAGAGCACATCGGGGGATTCAATGACGAAATGGTGGCCGCGCAAGCGGTCGTTGCGTATCCTGCTGTCGGCCGGTATCGCGCTGGCCGTCTCGGCCGGCCTGCTCACGGCATGGCAGGTGGTGGCCAACCGGCCGGGAAAACTGGCCGTCAAGGTCACGGGCCTTCCCGCCAAGGCGCGTTTCGCACTCCACATCACGGGGACGGACGGCTTCGAGAAAGACCTGACGACCGATGAGACGCTCTCCGTCAAACCGGGTGATTACCGCATCACGGCGAAGGCCAGTCATGCGAAGGGAAATGTCTACTACACGGCGGACGAGACCACGACGTGGACGGTGGCCGGTGGTGAGACCGAGCGGGCGGTGATCGATTACGCCGTGGCCCTCTCCGAGAAGACGACGGTCCTCAAGCCCGCCGACACAGGGCTCCTCAAGCGCCCCGGCACGTCGGAGATGGTCTTCGCCGCCGACTCGGCGGCGGCACGCAAGCTGAAGAAGGGCGCTTTCGTCGTCGCGCCGGAGAGCGAGCGGACGCCGCAGGGGCTGGTGCGCGAGGTGCGCGGGGTGACCCGGGAGAAGGACCGGGTCGTCGTCCGGACCAAGGACGCCACGCTTCGGCAGGCGATGCCCAAGGCCGTTCTGCGGGTCGAGGACGCATCGGGGGTTTCGGGTAAGGGCTCTTCGGCCGGGGCGAAGACGGACATGCGGCCCGCGGCGTACCGGATGCCGGCGGGGGCCGCGTCGTCGACTCCCGAGCCCGATACCCAGCCCGAGACCTCCATCAGGGTGGACACCTGGCAAGGAAAGGGAAGGTTCAAGAAGTTCAAGTGCGGGGGCGCGATGGCGCTCGTCAAATTCGAGCAGACCGAGCTGAAATTCGGCATGGCTGGCTCAGAGTTCGGGTGGAACAGTCGCGACGGAGCCTTCGCCCGGGTCAAGCCTCGGATCCAGAACAAGTACAAGCTGACGCTGGGTTCGCCAGTGAGCGCGCAGTGTATCTTCGACTGGCAGTCGAAACCATTGGCTCTGCCGAAAATCGCCGTGAAGCTTCTCCGGGTCGGGCCCTTCACCGTGTCACCCGAGGCAAGAGTCTTCATCAACGGAAAGATCAAGGGTGGAGCGGGGGCGAAGATCGAAATCGAGAGCCCCGTGGACTACCAGGGAAACGCTCAGGTGAATCTGTATCGGAAGCCCACCATGAGCGCCACAGGCTGGCCTCCGAAGGCCACGGCCAAACTGGTCCAGGCGGCGGACTTGACGGCGAAAGCGAAGGGCGGTCTCCGTATCAGCCTGGAGGTGAGCCCTGTCATCGAATTCGTGGTCGCCTCTGTCTATGTGGAAGGGGATTGGGCCATTGAGGGCAAGATCGACGTCAAGAAGGACTCAGCCAAGATCAGGCACTTTCCGGAAACAGTGATCGGCGTCAGCCTCAAGCCCGGCGATATCGGCCTGGATACCGGTAGCACTCCCGCTGTGGGTCGTGACTTCAATGTCGCGTTCCCGTGGATCAAACCGCGTACGATCTGGGAATCCGCTCCGGGTGAAGTCAAGGCCAAGGTGCAGAAGGCCGACGTCAACAAGGCGGTGACCTGCCCCTCCCGACCGTGGATGAAGAAGGAAATCGAGGCCATCGCTGTCTCCGGCACGGAGGCCTACCTGGGCCAGTCGAAGTGCTGGCCCGGATGGGCGGCCGTCACCTGGTCCGACGAACCGGCCTCGGACTTCGTGACGATCAGCGTCTTCAAGCGCAACGCCCGCCACTTCTACCCCGCCGTCCATCTGCTGCCCGTGATGGACGACCCGTACGACCCCGACTGGCTCCGCGACTGCGAAACCCTCCGCGGGATGAAGCCCCCGGCCGAGCTGATCTCCTTCGTCGGCTGCACCGCACAACCGGCGGCTGACCACGACCAGTTGGACGCGGCGGCCGCCCTGAGGCTCATCGAGAACACCAGCCACACCCCCGACCTCACGGCGGAACAGCTCAGCGCGCTCCCTGGCCCGCTGCGCGCCGTCAGGGGCATGTGCACGGGCAGCGTCACCGGGAACTGCGCGGCCGTGTTCTTCTTCCACGGAAACCGCTTCGTGGGGCAGGTCGACGGGGCGGGTCAGCTGACGGTCGAAGCCCAGGACGGCAAGACGGTGACCGTTTCCCGCGCCATCTACAAGGAGGGCGACGGGGGCTGCTGCCCCACAGGCGGTACCGCGCGCCACCGCGTCCGCTGGGGCGACGGAGCGCTGGCCGTCACCCCGTCCCTGCCGGACTTCGAGCGGCACGACGAGCCGGTCCGTTAGTCACCGTCATGTAGCCACCGCCATGGTCGATCATGGGCGGGGGAGGTCCGCCGGACCCCCTCGTCCATGGCAGCAGACGGAAGAAGGCAGAACATGACCGATGGCGCCGGCTTCGCGAACATCCCCCCGACCACCCTCGCCGACATCCTGGGCCGCGCCCAGGTCATGGACATCGGCATCCGCCCGCTCTGGTCCCCGACGCCGCGCGTCGCCGGCCCCGCGTTCACCGTGCGGTGCCCTCCCGGTGACAACCTCATGCTCCACGCGGCCATCCACCGCGCGGAGCCCGGCTCGGTCATCGTCGTCGAGTCGGGGGACGTGGACTACGCCCTCGCCGGCGGAAACGTCTGTGCCGTCGCCCAGCGGCGCGGGGTCGCGGCGTTCGTGCTCGACGGGGTGATACGTGACGTCGGCGAGGTGCGCGAGATGGGCTTCCCCGTTTTCGCCAGGGGGATCATCCCCATCCCGGGCACCAAGGCGGCGCCCCAGCCGCTCAATGTGCGGGTGCGGTGCGGCGGCGTCGAGGTGAACGCCGGTGACATCGTGGTGGCCGATGAGGAGGGCATCGTGGTCACTCCCCGCGCCCGCCAAGAGGAGGTGCTGCTCGCCGCGCAGGCGAAGTTGGCCAAGGAGGCCGACGAATCCCTCGACGCGTGGGAGGCGGCGCACCGCGCCCGTATCGACAAGGTCCTGAGCGACAAGGGCTTCGAGGGCTGAGTCACAGAAAACCGGGTGCCGAGTAGACAGGTATTCCTGTTCTCTGTCCTTCGTTCTCTGCGAACCGTAAGGGTGAGGGCATGGTCGCGGGCTGGAAGTGGGACGACACGCTGTTCTCGGGCACGGCCGCCTACTACCAGCGAGGGAGGCTCCCGTACGCCCCCGGGCTGGCGGACGCGCTCGCCGACGCCCTGCGACTCGACGGGCGGGGCCGCCTGATCGATGTGGGATGCGGCCCAGGCATCGTCGCCCTGAGCCTGGCGGATCTGTTCCGCGAGGTCGTCGGCGTGGACCCGGACAGCGGGATGATCGACGAAGCCGGGCGCGAGGCCGCGCTGGCGGGAGTCGCCGACAAGACGCGGTGGGTGCGGGCCCGCGCCGAGGAACTGCCCGTGGGCCTCGGCACCTTCACCGTCGCCACCTTCGCCCAGTCGTTCCACTGGATGGATCGCGAGCTGGTGGCGGCAACCATCAAGGACATGCTCCGGCCCGGCGGGGCGCTGGTGCATATCTCCGACCTGAAGACCGAGACCCGGACCACCGACGGTCTTCCGTATCCGCCCGTCCCCTACGACGCGATGGGGGAGCTGGTCAGGCGCTACCTGGGACCGGCCCGACGAGCCGGCCAGGGGCTGCTGCCGCAGGGGACGCCCGGCGGCGAGGCGGCGGTGTTCGCCCGGGCGGGATTCTCCGGCCCCCAGCGCCTTGTCGTCCCCGGCGGGCAGGCGCTGGTCCGTACGTGGGACGACGCCGTCGCCGGGGTGTTCTCCATGTCGTACTCCGCCCCGCACCTGTTCGGCTCGCGCCGCGACGACTTCGAGGCGGACCTGCGCCGACTCCTGCGCGAGGCCTCCCCGTCGGGCCGGTTCTCCGAACACCAACCGAGCACCGAGGTGTACGTCTGGGGGCGGGACCCGGCCAAGCCGTGATCAGGTCGGCGTCAGGGCGTCACGCGGGCGGGAACCAGGTTGTCCGGCGAGTCGAGCCACACCCGCTCGCCGTCACCATCCACGGTCAGTCCGAAGCGGCCGAACCCAGGGTGGCCCTGTTCCTCCCACCACCGATAGGCCGCTTCCGCTTCTTCCCATAGCTGACGCGGGCCCGACTGCCAGACACGCGCCGTTGCCCCGTCGCGGAACTGCACACACGCCCATGAGCGATCGGTGAGCCCGTAGAACCACACCGGCCGTGCTCCGTCGTCCTTGTCGGCGACGACGCTTCCGCAATCACGGACACACACCCCCAGCGCGAAGCGGTGTGGGCTGAACCGGCTACCCACGAACTCCTCCTCCGTGACCGCGGTGGAAGACTCGTCACCGTCGGCCACGCTGCCCGTGGCGTACGCGGAGTGCAGCACGGGCGGGCGGCGCTGCGCCCGCAGCTTCATGAACTCCACGGGCCCCGTGAATGCTCCGGACGCGCTCTGGCCGTCGTCGGCGACGACCAGCCGTACGACGGCGTCCCCGTTGCTGTAGTGCGTCCCCCAGGGGGCGACGATGACCCCTTGCGGTCTGCTCTGCCGCACCCATGCGAACGGGATCGACCGGAGCCCGCAGGTCGCGATGATCCGGTCGTACGGCGCGTCCTCGGGGTAGCCCTCGAAGCCGTCCCCGTGGATGACGCGGACGGGCGTCCCGAAACGCTCAAGAGCCGTCCGCGCGGCTGACGCCACGGCTTCGTCAACCTCCACCGTGACGACGTTCTCCACGCCAAGGCGGTGAGCCAACAGGGCGGCATTCCAGCCCGTGCCCGTGCCGATTTCCAAGGCTCGGTTCCCGGGCTGTGCGTCCAGGTCCCGGAGCATGGAGAACACGACACTCGGCATGGACGCGGAGCTGGTGGAGACCTCTCCTGGTGCTGTTCCCGAGTGCTCCCCGTCGTCCCATTGCGTGACGATGGGTGCGTCGGAGTCGGCGTAGCCCTGCCATGCCCCCGGATCGCGTGCCTGGCTGACGGCAATGCTCCGGCCTGTGCTCATGTCGAACGGCCACATCAAGTCAGGCAGGAACGCGGAGCGGGGTACGGCGTGGAACGCGGGTGCCCAGTCTGACGACAGGAAGCCGGCGGACATGAGGGCACGCCCCAGCTCCATGCGGCTGGGGCGCTCCTTGCGTGCGTCTGTCGTCACAGGGCAGCGACCTTGGGCGGGTTGGGGACACCGGGACCGCCATCAGGGGACGGCGGCTGGTGCGGACCAGGGTAGGGCTGTCCCGGCAGCTTGTCGCCGTTCCCACCGTCGCTGTTGCGCAGGATGACCTTCATTGTGTGCTCTCCTTTGCTCTGCCGACGCAGGGCGGTTCCCCACGTCGAAGCGCCGCTTACTGCTCGCGCCCGACCCGCAGCTCGGCCCATACGCGCTTCCCCCAGGGCAGCCGGTCCGTGCCCCACCGGTCGGAGACGGCCTCGACGATGGCGAGACCGCGCCCGTTCTCGTCATCGTCCTTGGCCGTGCGGGGCGTGGGGGCGACGTGGGATTTGTCGGTGACGGCTACGCGGATCCAGCCCGGTCCCGGGCGGGAGACGGTGACGCGCACACAGCGGCAGCCGCTGTGTGCGACGGTGTTGGTGACCAGCTCCGACACGATCAGCGCCGCTGGGGCGGCGAGATCCGGCAGCCCCCACGCTGCGCACGCCGCCTCCACCAGGCGACGGGCGCGTATGACCGACCTTGCCTCGCACGGCATGCTCTGGCTGTACGAGGGGCGGCCCGTCGCGGCGGGGCGCACGCGGTGGTCGGCCGTAGGGCCAGTGGCGAAGGTGTCGCTGGAGGGCTTCGGAGGCATCGTCGGTCCTTCCTGGGGAGCGGAGCGTGGTGGCGGAAGGGCGCCACGGCGTCCGCGCTTATCCAGGTAACCGACAGGCGCTGCGGTGGGGGTATGCCGGACCCGGCAAGGGGTCTGAGGTCCGCCTCTGTCGTTTTGACGCTTCCGTTTCCCTCGGCAGGTGGAGCCATCCCTTAACGTTCTGTCATGACGCGAACACGGAACGAGGCGCTTGCCGCCTGGATGGCCGAGCACGGGGTGAGCGCCAACGGGCTTGCGACGCAGGTCAATTCGGCTATCGCCGAGTTCACGGGCTCGTACGGGACGTGCACCGAGCGGGGCGTCTTCCGATGGCTTTCGGGGGAGATCACCTGGCCGCATGCGCGGCAGCGTGTTGCCCTGGCGCGGGTCACGGGTCGAACATCTTTGCAGTTAGGGTTCCGCCCCCGAGGGGGTCAACCCGACCCGCCCGCGACTCCCGAAGAGGATCCCATGTACCGACGTGCCTTCCTCACGGCGGCGACGGCCGCCGGCGCGTCCGTCGCCTCCCCAGCGGTAGGAACACCTCGCCGTGTTGGGATGTCCGACGTCGCGCGTCTGAACGCTGAGCTGACCGACCTCATCGCGGCTGACGACCGGCGCGGTGGCATCATGACGCATGAACGCCGTGCTGTGGACCTGGCGAAGCGGACTCTGGAGGTTCAGCAGCAGGGGACCACCAGTCAGCGCGTACGAGGCCACCTCTATGCAATGGCGGCCTCGTTCATGGCCGCCGCCCTCTGGGCCGCCATCGACGGGCGACGACTCGACAGCGCGCAGCACCACTTGAACCGCGCCGTCACCTTGGCGGGCCTGTCGGGCGACGCCACTGCCCAGTTCCGCATCTGGAGCCACGCCAGCATGCTGTACCGGCAGCTCGGGCGCCCCGCTGAGTCCGCGGCTGCCAGAGAGGCGGTACGCTCCACCAGTGTCGTGCGTCGCGACCCGTTCTTCGCTTCCCTCGCGCACGCCCGCGTCGCCATCGGGCATGCCGACGCGGGTGAGGCGACGGCCGCCCTGCGCAGCCTGGGGCATGCCCAAGACGCTCTGGACCGTGCTGACACATCGGTTCCCCGGCCACGGTGGGTGGACTTCTACGATCAGGCTGAACTCGAAGGCCTCGCTGTCGTGGCCAACATCAAGCTCGGCCGGTGGCCGGAGGCCGAGGCGCACGCCCATCGGAGTCAGGCTCTGCTCCGCCCTCATCTGATCCGCAATCGCGCCATGGGGAACGCGTACCTGGCCCATGCCCAACTCGCCCAAGGGGCCGTGGAATCCGCCGTCGCTGCCGCCCAGGCCGTTCCGGCCGACCTCGCTCACGGCGGCGGGCGCATCGGACGCCTCCTCGACAGCTTCGGCAATCGCCTTGAGGCCATCGCACCCGGAACCACAGAGGCCCGCGCCTGGGCCGAGTACACCCGCAGCCACAGGAGGACGGCAACATGACCGGACTGGCCTCGATCGACTTCCGCCGGGTCACCGATGTCGAGGACGTGCGTCAGCTTCTCCTGGACATCCATGTCGAGGTGCGCGGCGAGTTCGGCCTCATGGACCAGCCGTTCCAGTTCGTGGAGCGATTCGACGAGCGTCTGAGCAGTTGTGCCTCGCGGCCCGGCTGGGAAGCCGTCCTTGGCTACGCCGAAGGGGAGCCGGTCGGCTTTGCCTTCGGCGTCCCGTTGGCCGCCGACACCCGTTGGTGGTCATCGATGAAGAACCCGCTTCCGGAGGACTGCACCGAAGAGAACGGCAAGCGCACGCTGGCCCTGAACGAGATCCTGGTGCGCAAGCCGTGGCGCGGCAGAGGTGTCGCCCGCCGCATCCACGACGAGCTGATCTCCGGTCGGCCCCAGGAGCGCGTCACGCTCCTGGTCAATCCGAAGCACGGGGACGGGAAGCTGAAGGCTGTGTACGAAGCGTGGGGATACGAGCAGATCGGGACGCAGCAGCCGTTCTCGGATTCCCCGGTCTACGCGGTCATGATGCGTCCGCTGCGCATCGCTTGAGCCGCCGATACGAGCCGGGCGCCGCTGGTCAGTCCTCCTGGTAGAAGCGGTCGACCCAGCTGTCCAGCTGAGCGCCGAACTCCTCCACCGCAGCGTCCAAGAGCTCGCCCGGGTCGTCCGGTGGGGTGAGGCCGAAGGTCTCTTCCAGCCAGGCGACATACTCCCTGTGGCGCGGGCTGGGCTCGTCGTCCGCGTCGGGTTTCATGAACTGGGCTCCGCCCCAGGAAGGCCACTGCCGCCAGTCGCAGCCGAGTTGCCGGAACAGGTCCCGCAGGTCTTTGGCGACGATCCCGATTCCGCCCTCGTCGCCGAAGACCACCACGGGCAAGGTGGCCAGATCCTCGCGATCGTCTATGCGCCAGAGCGCATAGACCGAACCGGAAATGTTGGCGTACGCGAAGCAGAGGAAGCTGTCGATGAACTCCTGCTCGTCCGAGTAGCCTCCGGCGGCGTCGAGCTTGTCGAACTCGAGGAGCTCGAACCCGGCGGCGTAGTAATGGTTTCCGATGCGTTCGTCGAACTTCTTGAGGCGGTTGAGTTCCGGGACGGGGGAGTAAGCGTCACTCATGGCTGCTCCGAGGCGGGTTGAAAGATCGTTCGCAGTCGGAGGAACGGTACCGCCCACCGTCCCGGCACACGGACCCCGGACGCGCTACGTGATCACGTACGCGCCCTGGCCCGCCGACTCGCGAGCTGCGCCGATGTGGTGAGCTGACCTGGCCGCGGGGGGGGGGGGGGGGGGGCCCCCCCCCCCCCCCCCCCCCCCCCCGGCCCCCCCGGCCCCCCCCCCCCCGGGGGCGGGGGGGGGGGGGTGTAACACCCCCCCACAGACACCGGGGGCCCCC